>JBMOOP010000026.1:0-2917 GCA_049324495.1 Pseudomonadota bacterium | reverse complement strand
GAAATATCGACCTTGCGGAACATCTCGATGCCACGCCGCGCATCGAGCGTGGCGATGTCCTGCGGTGTGGTGACGATCACCGCGCCGGCAACCGGAATTTTCTGGGCAAGCGTGAGCTGGATATCGCCGGTACCCGGCGGCATATCGATGACGAGGTAATCAAGATCGTGCCACAGCGTCTGCAACACCAACTGCTGCAGCGCGCCACTTTGTTTCGGGCCACGCATGACCATCGGTGTATCGTCGTTGACCATGTAGGCCATCGAAATCGACTGCAATCCCAACGCCTCGACGGGCTCGAAATATTTCTCCTCGCGGATGCCCGGGCGCGTGCCCTTGGGCACCCCCAGCATCATTTGCTGGCTGGGGCCGTGAATATCGGCGTCCATGATGCCAACCCGGGCGCCTTCGGCAACCAGCGCCAGCGCCAGATTCACGGCGGTGGTCGATTTGCCGACGCCGCCCTTGCCGGAGGCGACCGCGATGACGTTCTTCACCGCATCGAGACTGGCCATGCCGTTTTGCGCCTGGTGCGACTGAATACGCACCTGCACATTCACGTCGACCGACTCGGCGCCGGCGGCCAATGCGGCGGCCCTGGCTTGGGCGATGAGGCCGTCCTGCAGGCCGGCGCAGGGAAAGCCGGTGATGAGGGTGACGAAGGCGCGCTTGCCCGACGCTTTCACCTCGATGCCGACACCCGCGCCGGCAAGATCGCTGGCCAGATCATCGACCCGCATGGCAGCGAGGGCTTTACTGATACGTTTTTCGATGGCTCCGAACATGCCGACGACTCCTGCGGACAGACCCGACATTTTACGCACGCCGGCGGCGCAAAGCCCGACCCGGGACTGGCCAATGCCGGCCAATGTCGAACAGAGCACCGGTTTTTCCTCTATATTTGCCGCCTTCCCCGCACTGTTCACAGCGAAATCCGCATGACCGCGCCAGCCCGCCGCATTCTCGTCACCAGCGCCCTGCCCTACGCCAACGGGCCGATCCACCTTGGTCACCTGCTGGAGTACATCCAGACAGACATCTGGGTGCGCTTCCAGAAAATGCGCGGCCACACCTGCCACTACATCTGCGCCGACGATACCCACGGCACCGCCATCATGCTCAAGGCCGGGCAATTGGGCATTACTCCGGAGCAACTGATTGCGCAGGTGAAGGCCGAGCACGAAGCCGATTTCGCCGATTTTCTGGTCGCATTCGACAACTACCACAGCACGCACTCGACGGAAAATCGCGAGCTGGCCAACTGGGTCTACACGCAAAACCGTGACCGGGGCTACATCGTCAGCAAAACGATCACCCAACTGTTCGATCCTCAAAAGCAGATGTTTCTGGCCGATCGCTTCGTCAAGGGCGAGTGTCCGAAATGCGGCGCGGCCGACCAGTACGGCGACAACTGCGAAGTGTGCGGCGCCACCTATGCTGCGCACGAGTTGAAAAATCCACGCTCGACCATTTCCGGCGCGGCGCCGGTAATGAAAGATGTCGAGCAACTGTATTTCGATCTGCCACAATTCCAGTCGCTGCTGGAGACATGGACGCGCGCAGGTGCGCTGCAGGACGAGATCGCCAACAAACTGGCCGAGTGGCTGCAAGCCGGCCTGCAACCCTGGGACATCTCGCGCGAGGCACCCTATTTCGGTTTTGAAATTCCCGATCGGCCCGGCAAGTATTTTTATGTCTGGCTCGATGCGCCGATCGGCTATCTGGCCAGTTTTCGCAACCTGTGCGAGCGCGAGCCGGGTATTCGTTTTGACGACTACTGGGCGAAGGGTTCAACCGCCGAGGTCCATCACTTCATCGGCAAGGACATCATCAATTTCCACGGCCTGTTCTGGCCGGCACTGCTGACCGGCGCCGGCCTGCGCACTCCGACGGCAATCCATGCCCACGGCTTCGTCACCGTGAATGGCCAGAAAATGTCGAAGTCGCGTGGCACTTTTATCAAGGCGCGCACTTACCTCGACTATCTGGACCCGCAGGCGCTGCGCTATTACTTCGCCGCCAAGCTCAATGCCCGCGTTGAGGATTTCGATATCAACCTGGAAGATTTCGCCCAACGGGTGAATGCCGATCTGGTCGGCAAGCTGGTGAATCTCGCCTCGCGCACCGCCGGTTTCGTCGGCAAGCTGGGCGGCAAACTCGCCGCGCACACCGGCAATCAGGCGCTGCTCGCGGAAGTACAGCGCGCCGCCGATATTCTCGCCGGCTATTACGAAGCGCGCGAGTTCGGCAAGGCAACCCGCGAAATCATGGCGCTTGCCGACAAGGCCAATCAATACATCGCCGACGCGGCGCCCTGGTCGCTGGCGAAGACGCCGGGCAATGAAGCGAAAGTGCTGGAAATCTGCACCGATGGCCTCAACCTGTTTCGCCTGCTGATGATCTACCTCAAACCGGTATTGCCGGCATTGGCGCAGGACGCGGAAGAATTCCTTGCCATCGATCCACTGCGCTGGAGCGATGCGCGGCACCTGCTGTTGCATCACGATATCAACGCTTTCAAACCGCTGCTGCAGCGGATCGACCCGCTACAGGTACAGAAAATGGTAGATGCCGCGAAAGACGGTCTCGAAGCAGCGCAGGCTGCCGCGCCGGGCAATGAAAAACTGGCAGCAGCGAAACCTGCCCCGGCAACGGCTGCCGACGACATCGCAGCGCAGCTCAGCCTTGATGATTTCATGAAGGTCGATCTGCGCATCGCCCGTATCGCGGCTGCCGAGCACATCGAAGGTGCCGACAAGCTGCTGAAGCTCACCCTCGATCTCGGCCATGCTGTTGGTGAAAACAACACCCGCACGGTATTCGCCGGCATCAAGAGCGCCTACAGCGATCCGGAACAACTGGTTGGCCGTTTGACCCTGATGGTTGCCAACCTTGCACCGCGCAAGATGAAATTCGG
>JBMOOP010000025.1:0-26906 GCA_049324495.1 Pseudomonadota bacterium | reverse complement strand
CAAGCCGATCACGCAGGTTTTGCCGGGCAGATCTTCCAGTTGCATCGCCAGGTTGTTCCGTATGGTTGTTTTGCATCCATGCCGCATCAATGCCGCAATGTGGCAACGCCGACTTGCGGCATGTTCGCAAGGCCAATATCGCGGGCATGCTGCTCGAAGCCTTTGTTCTTCCAGAAAAAAGCGCCCGGCATGGTGGTCGGGATCACCAGCACGTAGAACAGGGCGCGACTGATCAGGCTGGTCGCCACCAGCACACCACCCACCATGACCCAGCCGAGCAAAGTGAACAGGCCGGCCCCCAGCAGCATCTGGCTTGCCAGCAGTGCGCAGGCCAGCAGCAGGTTGGCTCCCACCAGCGCATTGCGCAGCAGGAAGGTTTTGCCGAAGGTGGTGGTCTGCACGTAGTAGGAGGCACCGCCTTCGTGCTCGGCGCTGCCCATGGCTTTGGCATGCGCCAGATGGCCGACGGCTTCAATCGCCAGCCCCAGCGTCAGCACGCCGGCACTGACCAGCAGGGCCGTCTGATATGCCGCACCCAGCAGGGCCAGGGTCGGCATCATCACCACGCCCGACACCAGCGCACCCAGCGACAACATGTTGCCGAAAAACGCCGTGCCGACCTGCCAGTGATCCCAGAACGGCCGCGCCTTGATCCGGTAGCAGCGATTCATGTAATACAGGCCGACCAGGCTGGCGACGACCGCAAGATAACCGGAAGCATTGGCAAGACCCTGCACGCTGTCCGCGCTGATCCAGTCGCCGAGCGCCGTGCCAGTCAGGGCCGTGAAAACGGCTTGCGCGAGCGTATTCGTCGGCAACACAAACAGGATGTGCATGGCCAGCGCGCCCATGAAGACGGCAACGCCCAAACCTTCACGCGACACCGGTGAATGCCGCAGATTGTTGAAGCCGCGATAAAAACGTTTCGGTTTGCCCAGGTGCATGGTCGACATGAACAAACCGAAGGCGACCATGCCGAAGCAGAGCGCCGCCAGCGGCGCATACAGCACGGACTGACTGAAACCGACGAAACCGTCGATCCTGGCCTGGGCACCCAGAAACGCCAGCGCAAAAGCACCGGTTGCCGCCTGCGTGGCCAGCGTGAACAGCACCAGCGGATTTTCCCGCGAACTGAGCCGCGCCAGATTCCAGTGCCTGGCCTTGCCCTGCTTCTGGTCGATCGCCGGACGATAACGGCCTTTATCATCCTTGTGATACTTCACCGGCATGGAGTCGGTGCGCTTCATTTCGTCCGGCAGTTGTTTGATCTGCTGGAAACGGATGTTCGGCCGGGTGATTTCCGGTGCCGGGAACCCGGGAATTTCCACCCGTGCCTGTTCGCGATTGCCGGGAATGTTTTCGATCACGCCAAAATCCAGGGCATTGCCGACGCAGGCGGAAACGCAGGCCGGTTTCAGGCCGACTTCCAGACGGTCGACACACATATTGCACTTGGAAACCTGCCCCTGAACCGGATCCAGTTGCGGCGCGTTGTACGGGCAAACCCAGGTGCAGTAGCCGCAACCGAAACAGGTTTCCGGATCCTGCAGCACCGCACCGTATTCCACGTGTTTGGTATAGGCGCGGGTCGGACAACCCTTCAGACACACCGGATCGTCACAGTGATTGCAGGCCATCGAAATGTTCATGCGCTTGTAGTCGGGGTAACTGCCGCCCTCGACATAACCGACCGAACGGAAGGCCAGGTGCGCCGGCGTTTCGTTTTTCTCCGCGCAGGCGGCTTCGCAGGCATGACAGCCGATGCAGTTGTCGGCGGTGAAGTAGAAGCCGTGCTGCTTGTTGCGGTTCGGGTTGGTGCCCACTGCCGGATTTTCATTGATGAACAGCGAGCGGCCGGCCGGCAATTTGTGATCCGTGAGATCGATCAGGTCGATTTTCTGGCCATAGCGGTTCTTGTCCGGGATTTCCGTGTCGCTGAGGAAGGCATAGGGCTGCTCTTCCGTGCGCATACCCCAGATCTGCACGGCGCCCGATTCAGGATGAGTGCCAACGGAGTCATCAATCCGCCTGATGCCGATCGGGTTTTCCGATTGCCCGCCGCAACCCTGTTTCCGGATTGCCGGGTTAGCCGGTGGGGTCTGGTTCATCGAATTCATGACGGAATCCCCATTGTTCAAAAAACAGTTCAAAACGGTTCAGAACGCGCGACGTTCAAGGTTCAGGCGTGCGGCTTCCTGTTGATCGACTTTCTCCACCCGTACCGCGCACTGCTTGAACGCCGGTTGGCGCGAATGCGGATCGAGCAGACCCAGGGTCAGCCGGTTCACGCAGTCGTAGAAATGGAACGGAATGAACACCATGTCGCGACCGACCCGTTGCGTCAGTTGCACCATCACCACCGCATCACCGCGGCGGCTGACCAGGCGCACATAACTCTGATGCTCGATGCCGAGCGCTTCGGCCGCGTCCGGGTTCATTTCCATGTACGGCGTCGGGCTGAACTTGTTGCAGTTGCCGATCTTGCCGGTACGGGTACGGGTGTGGAAATGCTCGACGACGCGACCGGAATTCAGCCAGAACGGGTATTCGCCGTCCGGGCATTCGTTGTTGTTGACGAAACGAACCGGGATCAGCTTCGCGCGGCCGTCGTCGGTCTGGAATTTTCCATCACTGTACAAACGACGGCTGCCGAGAAAATCCTGCCGCTTCTGCATGTCGAATCGGACGAGCGGCCCGATGCGCTCTTCGTCCAGCTTTGCCTGCTCTTCGCTGTAGGGCCACTGGATGCCGCGCGCCGCTTCGATGCGGTCGTAACTCATGCCGGAAATATCCAGCGTCCGGCCGGCACCTTTCGACAGCACTTTCATTTCGTTGAAAGCGCCTTCCGGCGTTTCCGGAAAGTGGATCCTGTTGCGGTCTTCGAAGCGCTTCGCCATCTCCCGGAAGATCCAGAAATCCGGCTTCGAATCAGCGAACGGCTTGAGCACGTTGCGGGTCAGGTTGACGCGACGCTCGGTGTTGGTATGGCAGCCTTCCTTTTCCGCCCAGACCGCAGCCGGAAAATAGGCATGCGCGTATTGCGTGGTCTCGACATCCGAATACACGTCCTGCACGACGAGAAACTCGAGGTTCTCCATGGCCTTGCGGATACGCGGCTGGTTGGCCATCGACGTCATCGGGTTGGTGGCGATCAGCCACAGCCCCTTGATCTCGCCGGTCTCGATCGCCGGAAAAATATCGGTCTGGGTCAGGCCGCGTTTTGGCGGCAGGAAAGCGGCATCGATACCCCAGAAATCGGCAACGGTCTTGCGGTCCTTTTCCTTCTCCAGCACGCGATATCCCGGCAGGCCGGAACAGGACGACCATTCGCGGGTGCCCATCGCATTGCACTGGCCGGTGATCGACAGGCTGGTGCCACCCGGCTTGCCGATGTTGCCGGTCACCAGATTCAGGTTGTTGATGTTGACCACGCCATCCGAACCGTGGGTGGACTGGTTGATGCCCATCGTCCAGATGCTCATTGCTGCCGGCGCTTTCGCGTAGATGCGCGCGACCTGGCGGATGCGGTCTTCGTCGATGCCGCAGACATGCTGCGCGGTTTTCGGATCACACTCCGCTACTGCGGCACGCAAAGCGTCGATGCCATTGGTATGCGCGGCAATGTACTCGGCGTCTTCGAGGCCCTCACTGAAAATCACATGCAGCATGGCGTTGATCAGCACGGTATCCGTGCCCGGCGTGATCGGCAAATGGATGTCCGCGAACTGCGCCAGCATGGTGACGCGCGGATCGACCACGATCAGCGGGAATTTGCGCTTTTCCAGCGCCTCCTTCAAACGCCAGTAAATGATCGGATGCTGTTCGGGCAGATTGGATCCGAAAGCCATCAGGCAATGCGTGTGCTCGAAATCCTCGTAGCAACCGGGCGGACCATCGGAACCGAACGAACGCTTGTAGCCCGATACCGCCGAGGCCATGCACAGCGTGGTGTTGCCGTCGTAATTGTTGGTGCCGATCTGGCCGCGGACCAGCTTGCCGAGCGTATAGAACTCTTCGGTCAGCAACTGGCCGGTGGAAACCACGGCAAAAGCATCGCGGCCGTATTTCGCCTGGATTTCCTTGATCCTTGCAGCCGTGGTGTCCAGCGCCATATCCCAACTGGCCGGCTGAAACGGCACGTGTGCTTTTTCACGCAGCAGCGGCACCTTGCCACGCCCTGGCGATTCAAACAGTTCGTGTTCGAGAATGCCCTTGATGCACAGCTTGCCGCGATTCACATCGGCACCCGCATGGCCGCGACTGCTGACAATGCGGCCGTCTTCACCCAGACCCAACTCGATGGAACAACCGGTGGAGCAGTAGTTGCAGGTCGTGTATTTCCATTCCTTCACACTTTTGGCAGGAATGGCAATCGGCTTGCGGTTCTTGCGTCCGAAAATCATGTGGATTTCTGCCGTTGCGTGTCGGGAATCAACCTGCTGCCATCGGCCATGTCAGGCATCCGTGGGTGCTTCAATGACAATGGGCTCGTTGCCGACTTCGATCAGGTTTCGCAGCGTGCGCACCGGATACACCGGCACGCTGACGCTTGCATCTTCGAGGCAGCGACCGCTGATCAGGCTGAAGTGCTGCTTGTAGATTGGTGATGCCACGACGATTTCGCCCTTGAGATCACCGACGATGCCGCGCGATAACACATTGGCGCCGCTGAACGGATCGTGATTGCCGATCGCGTAGACCGAGCCTTGCGGCAGACGGAAGACAGCCACCTGTTTGCCGTCGATCAGAGCGGCCGCGCCGCGGCAGGGAACCAGATCGCTGATGTTGCAGACGGTAGTGAATTTCATGGCCGGTTCTCCTTACACGTTCTCGGTCTGACGCGTGGCTTTTTCGTCGGCAGTGGCCGGCCGAATCTGGTCGCGCTCGCGCACGAAAACCACGTTCTCGTCTTGTGCATCGACGTTGAGAAAGGCGCGGAAGCGCGCGCGCTTGAGTGGATCTTCCACCGTCGATTTCCATTCGCACTGGTAGGTGCCGATCACATGCGCCATCTCGGCTTCCAGTTCGGCGCCGATGCCCAGCGAATCGTTGAGAATCACATCCTTCAGGTAATCCAGGCCGCCTTCCAGGTTGTCGCGCCAGGTGCTGGTGCGTTGCAGGCGGTCGGCGGTGCGGATGTAGAACATCAGGAAACGGTCGATGTATTTGAGCAGGGTGACGTCGTCGAGATCGCCGGCCAGCAGCTCGGCGTGGCGCGGTTTCATGCCACCGTTGCCGCACACGTACAGGTTCCAGCCTTTCTCGGTGGCAATGACGCCCACATCCTTCGACTGCGCTTCCGCGCACTCGCGCGTGCAGCCGGATACCGCCATCTTCAGTTTGTGCGGCGAACGCAGACCCTTGTAGCGGTTCTCGACCAGAATCGCCATGCCAACCGAATCCTGCACGCCGTAACGGCACCAGGTCGAACCGACGCAACTCTTCACCGTGCGCAGCGATTTGCCGTAGGCGTGACCGGATTCGAGACCGGCGGACACCAGTTCTTCCCAGATGACCGGCAATTGCTCCAGACGCGCGCCGAACAAATCGATGCGCTGACCGCCGGTAATCTTGGTGTACAGGTCATATTTCTTGGCGATCTGACCGATCACGATCAGTTTGTCCGGCGTGATCTCACCGCCCGGAATGCGCGGCACGATCGAATAGGTACCGTCTTTCTGGATATTGGCGAGCACGTGGTCGTTGGAATCCTGCAAGTGCGCGTGTTCGTCCTTCAGGATGTAATCGTTCCAGCAGGAAGCAAGGATGGACGTAATGACCGGCTTGCAGATGTCGCAGCCCAGGCCAACGCCATGCTTGTTGCGCACTTCGTCGAACGACTTCAGCTTGCCGACGCGCACCAGGTTGTACAGGTCTTGACGACTGTAGGCAAAATGCTCGCAGAGATCTTTTTTTACCTCGACGCCGATTTTCTTCAATTCGCTGTTCATCACCTGCGTCACCAGCGGTACGCAACCGCCGCAGGTGGTTCCGGCTTTGGTGCATGACTTCAGATCTGCGACGGTGTGGGCGCCATCACGCACCGCCTTGCACAGTTCACGCTTGCTGACGGCATTGCAGGAACAGATCTGCGCCGCCTCCGGCAGGGCATCGACGCCGATACCGGCGGACTTGCCGTCGGATGAGGGCAATATCATCGACTCCGGATTGGCCGGTAGAGTCACGCCGTTGAGCATCACCTGCAGCAGGGTGCCGTAGTCATTCGCTTCGCCAACGAGAATGCCGCCCAGCAGCTTCTTGTTGTCTTCGGAGACCACGATCTTCTTGTACACGCCGGCCGGTTCGTTGATGTACACATAGGCGTGCGCCCCGGCCGCCTGGCCGTGCGCATCGCCCAGGCTTGCCACATCCACGCCCATCAATTTGAGCTTGGTGGACATGTCGGCGCCCTGGAACAGCGTTTCGCCGCCGGTAATTTGTTCCACGGCAACCTTGGCCATTTCATAGCCGGGCGCCACCAAACCGTAGATGCGGCCACTCCACAGGGCGCATTCGCCGATGGCATAGATGAGTGGATCGGAAGTCTGGCACCTGTCATTCACCACGATGCCGCCGCGCGCACCGATTTCGATACCGCAGGATTTCGCCAGCGCATCCTGCGGACGAATGCCGGCGGAAAACACCAGCATGTCGGTTTCCAACACCGTGCCGTCGGCAAAATTCAGGCGGTGGCGGTGCGCCTGGCCGTCCACGATTTCCTTCGTGTTGCGGTTGGTATGGATGTGCACGCCCAGCGCTTCGATCTTGCGGCGCAGCATGGTGCCGCCGCCATCGTCCACCTGCACGGCCATCAGCCGCGGAGCAAATTCCACGACATTGGTTTCAAGACCCAGATCACGCAATGCCTTTGCCGCTTCCAGACCGAGCAGACCACCGCCGATCACCGCGCCGACCCTGCTCTGTTCGGCCGACAGGCGAATGGCATCCAGGTCTTCGAGGGTACGATAGACATGCACATGGGCGCGGTCATGGCCCGGCACCGGCGGTACGAACGGGAAGGAACCGGTGGCCAGCACCAGCACGTCATAGGGAACGCGGCTGCCGTCGCCGCCGACGACCACTTTGGCATCACGTTCGATGGTTGCCGCCTTGATACCGGTCTTCAGGGTGATGTTGTTGGCGGCAAAAAAATCCGGGGTGGCCAGCGCCAGATCGGCGGCGCTGCGGCCGGTAAAATACTCCGACAGGTGCACCCGGTCGTAGGCCGCCCGCGGCTCTTCGCAAAACACGGTGATGGCAAAACGCCCGTCGGTGTTACGCGTTGCCAACTCTTCCAGAAACTTCTGGCCGACCATGCCGTTGCCAATCACCACCAGTTGCCGCTTTACCATTTCTCTCGTACCTCTTTTGTTCAGCGAACCACTTCGCCCCGCTACTGCCCTAAGGCGGGGCCAAAAAAATGACGTCGCCGGTTGCCCGGAAGACGTCATCGTCTGAATCACCCGTACTGCCCGCGCCGTCGCCGTCTGATTACGGCGAACGACCACCCTTCGCCGTTGAAGGGCACTGCAATGTTTGCCCAAAGCCGGTGCAATTCGTATGCCAACCCTGGATCGCACCGGAAACCAGCATTCTGACGGTTATCGGTGCATCCAAACTTTGGGGAAACTCAGGCGCAGCACCCTGATGGGGCCATACCAGCTCGCATATGGTGCGCATAACGCACAATAACGCACCAATAACAGACAGGAAGCGCACCGCACGGGTGCCGGTTCGACTATCGACAGAGTGCGCACGGCAAAAATCGCCTCTAAAGCGCACCACGGTAGTGAATTGCCCGATAAAAGCCCGCGTAAAAATGACTATGCACCCCTGGCACGCAACTTGACTATGTCTGCGCACCATTCACCAAACGGAACCCGGCATGCCCACTTTCATTCCCCTGCACCGTTTCAAGGATCCGGCTGTGCGCACCCTGCATTACACCTGGTTTGCCTTTTTTCTGACCTTCGTGATCTGGTTCGGGCACGCGCCATTGATGCCCTATATCAAAACCGAATTCGGTTTGTCCGACGCGCAGATCAAGGCACTGCTGATCCTCAATGTGGCACTGACGATTCCGGCACGCATCCTGATCGGCATTCTGGTGGACCGTTTCGGACCACGCATCGCCTACAGCCTGCTGCTCGCCTGCGGCGGTATTTTCTGTATTGCCTTTGCGCTGGCACAGACCTACGAACAACTGGCGGCGACACGTTTTCTGCTGGGTTTTGTCGGCGCCGGCTTCGTCGTCGGCATCCGCCTGATCAGCGAGTGGTTCCCGGCACGGCAACTGGGCCTGGCGGAAGGCATCTATGGCGGTTGGGGTAATTTCGGTTCGGCCGCCGCAGCCATGCTGTTGCCGGCACTGACAGTAGGCCTCGCATCGTTCGGCGGCTGGCGCGCGGCACTGGTGGTTGCCGGCATCGTCTGCATCGTCTACGCCTTCTTCTTTTACCGTGGCGTGCGCAACACCCCCAAGGGCTCCACCTACTTCAAGCCGAAGAAAAGCGGCGGCCTGGAAGTCAGCAACTGGCGAGATCTCGTTTTTTACTATCTCACCGCCCTGCCGTTGTGGCTGGCACTGGTCGTACTGGTATGGAAACTGTCGCCGCTGCAACTGAACATGCTGGATAACTTCTGGAGCAGCGTCGCCCTGCTGGCGGTGCTGGCCTTTGCCGTGTCGCAATCTGCGGGTATCTGGCGGGTGAATGCTCCACGTTTTCGTGAAGGTGTACCCACATGGCAGCAATACAAATACAAACAGGTCGCCATTCTCAGCGTTGCCTACATGGCGTCTTTTGGTTCGGAAATTGCGGTGGTATCGATGCTGCCGCTCTTCTTCATGGAAACCTGGTCGCTGTCGCCTGTGGTCGCCGGTTTCAGCGCCGCCGGCTTTGTGATGGCGAATATTGTGGCCAGGCCCGGCGGCGGCTGGATGAGCGATCGCATTGGCCGGCGCCGGGCGCTGTCGATCCAACTCGCCGGCATTACGGTTGGCTACCTGTTGATGAGCCAGATGGCGGGCTGGTCGCTGGCCCTCGCCCTCACCATCACTTTCGTGACAAGTTTCTTCGTGCAGGCCGCCTGCGGTGGCGTGTATGCAGTGATTCCGCTGATTCAGCGGCGGATGACCGGACAGATCGCCGGCATGGCCGGCGCCTACGGCAATGTCGGCGGGGTGATTTTTCTCACCATTCTGTCATTTGTCGATGTGCAGATATTTTTCCTGGTGCTGGCGGCAGTCGCGGCAGCGAGTTTTGTGGCCACGCGTTTCCTGGACGAGCCGGATGGCCACATTGCCGAGCAATTGCCGGATGGCACCGTGCATTTGATCGATGTCCGCTGACATGCAGACGACGACTGCCACTGACGACAGCGTCGCCGTTCTGGGCGTGCGCATCGGGCTGTTGTCCACAGCCGGCGCGCGCGATGAAAACCGCGATGCCGTTGGTGCCCGTTTGCCCACCGGCATGATGTTGTCACGGCGTGGCCTGGCCTTCGCCGTTGCCGATGGCGTCAGCCATGCCGAAGCGGGCCGTCTGGCAGCAGAAACCAGTGTGCAGAATTTCTTGTCAGACTATTACGCCACACCGGATGCGTGGGAGATCAAACGTGCCGGTGCCCAGGTGTTGAACGCACTCAATCGCTGGCTGCTTGGCCAGGGGCTGTCCGTGCGCGATGAGCACCGTGGCTGCGCCACCACATTTACCGGCTGTGTATTGCAGGGAAGACAACTGCACTTTTTTCACATTGGCGACACCCGGTTGTACCGATTGCGTGGCAGTGCATTCGAGCGTTTGACACGCGATCATCGCGTGCTGATCGACGACAACCGGCCGGTACTCACCCGCGCCCTGGGTCTTGATCTCAAACTCGACATCGACTACGCCGCACACCCGGCAGAACCCGGCGATGCCTATTTGCTGCTGAGTGACGGCGTTCACGATTTTCTCGATGACGACGCACTGATCGCTGCGATGGCGGCACATGACGACCCCGAACAGGTTTGTCGTGCGCTGATCGACGATGCCACCGCAAAAAACAGCGACGACAATCTCAGTGCCGTACTGGTGCGCGTGGACACCTTGCCGACCAGCACCGTGGACGATGTCATCGCCGATTGGGATACGCTGCCCATGTTGCCGGTATTGTCGGTAGGCCATGTGGTTGACGGCCTGCGTGTGGAGCGTGTGCTGGCAGAAAGTCCGCGCAGCCAAACCTATCGCGTGCGCGACATTGCAAGCGGTGCCGAGCGCATTCTCAAATCGCCCTCGCCGCTTTGCACGGATCTGCCGCGCATCCGCCGCGAATACGCCACCGAGGCCTGGGTTTTGCGCAGCGTGCAACATCCGCGTCTGCCACGCGCCGCCGAGCCGCCGTCACGACGCAGCGCACTGTATGTGCTGCTGGACCCCGTGCCGGGCATTACGCTTTCCATCTGGATGCGCGAACATCGGCCGGCACCGGTGCCGGATACCATACAGATCATTCGGCAAGTAGCCGCCGGCCTGCGGGCACTGCATCGGCGCGACATTCTGCACCGCGATATTCGCCCGGCCAACGTGTTACTGGATGGCAACGGCCAGGCCACGCTGATCGATCTGGGCTGCTGTCGCGTGGCGGCGCTGCATGGTGCCAACGGCCTGGCCGACGATGGCCCCGGCGCGCGCGAGTATGCAGCCCCCGAGTACGGCAGCGGCTCGCCGGTCGGCGAGCGTGCCGATCAGTTTGCACTCGCCGCACTGTGCTTCCAGATGCTCACCGGCCGTTTGCCGTTCGGCGGCAAGCTGGCCGATGCGCACGCGAGCGGCCGTTACCATAAACTCATATACGAAAGCGCAGCGCATCACAACCCGCTGGTACCGCCGTGGCTGGACGCCGTATTGGCACGCGCACTGTCGCTGGATCCGCACAAACGCTTCGGAGATATTGCCGAATTCGCCGACGCCCTTGCCGCGCCGACACGTGCCCTGCCTGCGCACGTGCCACTGATGGCCCGCAACCCGCTGCGCGTCTGGCAGGGTATCGCCCTGCTGCTGTTGCTGTCGCAGACCATCACGCTGGTGCTGCTGCTGATCGGGCGCTGAGGCACGGACGCCGTATCCAGGTTGGTCAGGCCGCAACCCCCTCTCCCCCGCCCCTCTCCCGCAAGGGGAGAGGGGATATTGAGGCCCACCCGAACCTGCAAGGGAGAGGGGCCAGGGAGAGGGGGTTGTGCCAGACCCGGATCCCGTCAGAATTTCGCTTCCGCCATCAACCACGCCTTGGCAGTGTCCTTCACCGCTACCACATCACCCATGCTGTAGTCGGCATACTTCGCTGTCAGCGTGTAGCGCTTGGCAAAGGTTCTGGCGATCTGCACGTTGATCTCGTCACCGTAGTCGGCACCGTTGCTGTCGCCTTCATACTGATGTGCGACCAGCGTAATGCCATAGCCGGCGAGCTTCACGGTGCCGCCCAGCCAGGTATCAATCAGGCCCACCGCCGGCGTGGCAAGAAACTTGTCGGCCCAACCCTGGAACTTGTGCAGCGTTGCCAGCGGCGTTTGTACGGCAGCGGCGCCTGCGTCGCTGCCGAGCAACTCATAACCCAGCTGCACTTCCCAGGGCGCCTTTCCGAAACCGATTTCAGCAAGAGCATAATCCGCATCGTAGGAAACCGGCTGATCGGCGTAATCGGACTGTTGCGCAAATTCCGCGGTGTAACCGAACTTGAAATCACCGGCCGGCAGCTTGCCAGCAAGACTCAGGCCGACAGTTTTGCTCGACAAGGCAGCGGCGTTGTCGAAATCGAGCAGATAGGTATAGGCAATAGCGGTCAGCGGCTCGCCTCTTGCGTATTTGACGTTGAGCAGATGGCTTTCACCATCGAGCACCGGCGGTGGCGTGCCAGCATCCGGCCCCCAGATGCGCTGAACGCTACTGACAAAACCCCAGGTCGCCGTCAGCCGATCAATGCCCTTGAATTCCACGACGGCGGCATCGAGCGTCTGCTCGTTCTGGCGCCAGCCGACGCTGCCGATGAAGCGCTGATTGTCGAGATTCAACCGCTGACGGCCAAGCGTGATTGCGGTGTTGGGCAGACCCATGTACTTGAGCAATGCCTGGTTGAGATCGGTGCCGTCCGGATCGACCACAATCGGATAGGTTGTTTTGCCATTGCGGTTGTCGTTGTAACGGTCGTCACCCAGGCGGCTGATGTTGTCCATTTCCAGCATTGCCGACATCTGCATCCATTCGGCGGTGGCATAACGCACGCGGGTACGCAGGGTGCTGGCGTTGGCCTCACTCGCCATGCCGTCCTGATCGACGTTTTCAAAACGGTAACGTAATTCAATGGCGGATTTACCCTTGGCAATGGCATCGCCAAGCGCATCGGCATGTGCAGCAGTGGCGAATACCGTGGCGGATACGGCCAGAGCAAGAACAGCCGGGCACATCAAGGGACGGTAAGCAGCAGTGCAAGTCATAAAATTACTCCAAAGTGGAAATAGTATTCAGCAGGATTTTTCACAACACACTTTTCTGGATTATGCGGCAGGCCGCTGGTGCCGCTTATAGAGAAACTCAAGTACCCGCGCACGAATGGCGTGGTACTTCACGTCATTTGCCAGTGCCAGGCGATCGCGCGGCCTCGGCAAGGCGACATCGACAATTTCGCCAATGGTCGCACCCGGACCGTTGGTCATCATCACCACCCGATCTGCCAGCAATACCGCTTCGTCAACGTCATGAGTAACCATGATCACGGTGCTTCCGGTACGGGCGACAATCCGCATCAGTTCATCCTGAAGATGCGCACGCGTCAGCGCATCCAGCGCACCGAAAGGCTCATCCATCAGCAGCACCTGCGGCTCCATCGCCAGAGCCCTGGCGATCCCGACGCGTTGCTTCATGCCGCCGGAAATTTCGTGCGGCTGCTGGTGCATGGCGTGTGTAAGGCCAACCAATTCCAGCGCCGCCTCGGCGCGCGCCTTCATTGCTGCCTTGTTTTCCCGGACGGCAAACACTTTCTCCACGGCAAGATGCACGTTCTGATAACAGGTCAACCACGGCAACAGCGAGTGGTTCTGGAACACCACGGCACGTTCCGGCCCCGGCCCGGCAATCTCGCGGTTGTTGCACAACAACACGCCGCGCGTGGGTTGCAGCAGACCGGCCACCAGATTGAGCAGCGTGCTCTTGCCGCAACCGGAGTGGCCAATGAGTGTGACGAACTCACCCGTTGCCACCTGCAGATGGATGTCGCGCAGGGCGAGCAGGCACTTGCCGCGGCCTCTGAACTCGATGCTGACATCTTCTACGCTTACGAAACGATTCATGGGAATGGCCTCTTTTTACTCGTAAGTAAATCGTTTCGCTATCAGCATGATGGTCTGCTCAAGCAGCAGGCCCACTGTGCCGACCAAAAAAATGGCGATGATGATGTGTTCGACGTTGAGGTTGTTCCACTCGTCCCACACCCAGAAGCCGATGCCGGTGCCGCCGGTGAGCATTTCTGCGGCGACAATCACCAGCCAGGCCACACCGAGACCCAAACGAATACCGGTGAGCACATAAGGCAGGGTCGCCGGCAACAGAATGCGCGTCATGATGCGAAATTCGGATAATTGCAACACACGCGCCACGTTGAGGTAGTCCTGCGGAACGCGCGTCACACCCACTGCCGTGTTGATGATCACCGGCCAGATCGAGGAGATAAAAATTACCCAGATGGCTGCTGGTTCTGCCTTCTGGAACACCAGCAGACCGATTGGCAGCCAGGCAAGTGGCGATACCGGACGCAGCAGCGAAATGATTGGCGCGGCCATCGCACTGAGCACCGCAAAACGACCGAGGATAAAACCCAGCGGAATACCGATCATGCAGGCCACACCGAAACCGATGCCAACCCGTTGCAGTGAACTCAGCAGATTCCAGCCAACGCCCTGGTCATTCGGTCCATTGTTGTAGAACGGGTGCTCAAAGAGGAGGACAGCCGCGTCCCAGGTTTTGCCGGGGCCAGGCAACTGTTCGTTGTGCTGGCTGAGAATCTCCCAGCCGAATGCAAACAGCGCGAGCCCGACAATACCTGGCAGGATATTGAACACAACGTAGCGAGTGATGTCGGCCGATACGTTACTCACGCGCTTCCAACGTTCCGCGGGAAACGATCGCGCATTGATCAGTTCTTTCGAAGGCATGGCAGCAGTCATGGTGTTCTCCTGTTCATGGAAAGCCATTAATAGTCGCCGCAATTTTAGGCCTTGATCTTGAAGGATGCCGCATAGGCTTTCGGATCCTTGCCATCCCAGACCACACCGTCGATGAGCTTTCCGCTGCGCAGCGGACTCGCCGGAACAGGAATATTCAATTGCGTCGCCGCCTCGATGTAGATATCGATACGATTCACTTTTTTGGCAACGCCGACATAATCCGGATCGGTAGTGAGCAGGCCCCAACGCTTGTGCTGGGTCATAAACCACATGGCATCCGAAAGATACGGGTAGTTCACCTTGCCATCGTCGAAGAATTTCATGTAGTTCTGGTCTTTCCATTTGCGGCCGATGCCGTTGTCGTAGTCGCCGAGGAAGCGACCGAGGATGACGTCTTCCGGCGCATTCACGTATGCCTTGCCGGCGATCAGCTTCGCGACCGTCGCCCGGTTTTTCACTTCATCGATGTAACGCGACGCATCGAGCACTGCCATCACTAACGCACGCGCAGTGTTCGGATACTTCTGCACGAATTCCGCCGTGCAGCCGAGTACCTTTTCGGGATGGTCAGTCCAGATATCCTGGGTGGTAACAACCGTGAAACCGATGTTGTCGTAGATCGCGCGCGCTCCCCAGGGTTCGCCTACACAAAAACCATCCATATTACCGACGCGCATATTGGCCACCATTTGCGGCGGCGGCACGACAATGGTCTTCACGTCCTTGATCGGATTGACACCGTTGGCCGCCAGCCAGTAGTACAGCCACATCGCGTGGGTGCCGGTCGGGAAGGTTTGGGCAAAGGTGTATTCGCGCGGGTTGGCGAGAATTTCCTTCTTCAGCGAAGCACCGTCCTTCACGCCTTTTTCGCGCAACTGGTTGGCCAGCGTGATCGCCTGGCCGTTGCGGTTCAGACACATCAGCACCGACATATCCTTCTGCTGGCCGCCAATACCCAGATGCACGCCATAAACCAGGCCGTAGAGCACATGCGCGGCATGCAGCTCGCCGTTCATGAGTTTGTCGCGCACACCGGCCCAGGAGGCCTCTTTGCTGGGCGTGATCTTGATGCCGTACTTCTGGTCGAAACCCATCTGCGAAGCCACCACCACCGACGCACAATCGGTCAGCGGGATAAAACCAACCGTAAGCTCGGTGAGCTCCGGCTTGTCGCTGCCGGCAGCCCAGGCTTTCGCGGACAGTCCCGGCATGCCGCCCAACACCGACAGGGTGCCAGCACCGACCGCCGTCGCCATGGCACCCCGCAGGAAGTCGCGACGACCCGCATTGGCAGGCACGACGCTGCTGGCCGGCTCAGCACTGGCGGTGAAAAAAGTTTTGTTGATCTCACTCATGCAACACCTCACTGGATAACTGCCCTGAAAAGCGCCCAAAAAAAAGCGCCGCCGGTCACCCGGCAGACGCCTGTGTCTGATCTTGTTTCGATAAGCAGTGCAAACGAAGCTACCCACACCCCTCATTGGGCTCCGGTTATACCGGCGTGGGCCACCACTCTCATTGCTGGAAACTCAGCAAACCCCATGCCAGCTTCCTGGTATTTTTAATAAGCCTTCACACATCAATGTGTTAGGTGGCCAGCTTGCGGCCGTGGCCGAGGCCGAGCCGTGCCCCAGCTCCGTGCGCGAAGCGGCCCGCCCGCACCAGCATCTGGCAGCATCACCACCGTACTCAGGCGTTCTGTGCGGCAACACGAATGATTTCCTTCGCCAGCTCGCCGAGCTTCATACCGCGCGCCATAGCCGCCTTGCGCATGGCGTGATACGCGGCGTTTTCGTCGAGCTTTTCGTGCTGCATGACCAACGCCTTGGCACGCTCGATCAACTTGCGCTCGGCCAGACGCTGCTCGATTTCATCGAGTTTTTCGCGCATACGCCGATCCACGCGAAAACGGGTGATCGCAACCTGCAGAATCGCATTGATGCGCTCGGCAGCGATGCCATCGACGATATAGGCGGAAACACCGGCGGAAAGCGCCGCTTCGATTGCGGTATCGCTGCCATCGGTGGTGAACATCACGATGGGCCGCGGCTCATCACGCGTGGTGACGCAAATCTGCTCGAGTACATCACGACTGGGCGAATTGACATCCATCAGTACGACATCCGGCGCGAGGCGCTGCACCGCATCCGCAAGCGCCCAGGGACTGTTGATTTCGCCGACGATTTCGCAACCAGCAATGAGCACGGCGTCCCGCAGCGTATTGGCCGTGGCTGTGCCGTCGTCAAACAGGACGACCTTGAGCATGGGTGTTTGTACTGCATCAGGAATTCGGGCTAACTCAATTACTTCCCTAGCAATAGCCGTACCAAGGCAATGCCCTCACTGCAGCAAATGTAGAGAAGCGCCTCTCTTGATCGCCACTCATGGCTGGCTTCCTCATGGTCGCAGGCACTGCGCCAACGAACTGACATACGAGCTCAAGCAGGGCGGCAAGAACCGGGTTCGTGTCGTGACCCATCAACCCGGCTGATACAATCGCCGGCTATGACAGAGCCAAATCACCCTACGATTGTCCTTGCCTGCGAACTCATTCGCCGGCCTTCCGTAACCCCCGACGACGCCGGCTGCCAGCAATCGCTGGCCGCGCGGCTCGCGCCGCTCGGTTTCGTTGCCGAGCACCTGCGCTTTGCCGATGTCGACAACCTCTGGCTGAAACGCGGCACCGGCAAACCGCTTTTCGTGTTCGCCGGCCACACTGATGTCGTCCCGACCGGCCCGCGCGAGCAGTGGTCCCTGGATCCGTTCGCACCGGAGATCCGCAACGGCATGCTCTATGGGCGTGGCGCCGCCGACATGAAGGGCTCGATCGCCGCCATGGTGGTGGCCGTGGAACGCTTCCTTGCCAGATATCCGAATCCACGCGGCGCCATCGCCTTCCTGCTGACCAGTGACGAAGAAGGCCCGTCCATCAACGGCACGGTCAAGGTGATAGAGACGCTTGAGGCGCGGAACGAAAAAATCGACTGGTGCATCGTCGGCGAGCCGAGCGCATCCACAGCGACCGGAGATGTCATCAAAAACGGGCGGCGCGGCTCCCTGGGTGCGGTGCTGACCGTGCAGGGCGTGCAAGGACACGTTGCCTATCCGCAGCTGGCCGACAACCCGATTCATCGAGTCTTGCCGGCGCTCGCCGAGCTGGCCGCACAGCACTGGGACAACGGCAACGAATTTTTCCCGGTAACTTCCTTTCAGATATCAAACATCAACAGCGGCACTGGCGCTTCCAATGTCATTCCCGGCAAATGCAGCGTGGTGTTCAATTTCCGCTTCAGCACCGAGCAGACACCGGACAGCCTCATGCAAAAAACCGAAGCTGTATTGAGAAAGTACGGACTCGACTACAGTATCAAGTGGAAGCTCACGGGCAATCCTTTTTTGACCGGGCACGGCGAACTGATCGCCGCCGCCCGACGGGCGATTCGCGCAGTGTGCGGCATCGAGACGGTACTCTCGACCGATGGTGGCACATCAGACGGTCGTTTCATTGCACCTACGGGCGCGCAGGTGGTGGAAATCGGCCCGCCGAATACCAGCATCCACAAAATCGACGAACACATCGCCGTTGCCGATCTGATTGTACTCACCGATGTCTACGAGCGCCTGCTGGCGGAATTGTTGGCATGAACACGAACAACCAGCCGGATATCGAAATCTATGTGAAAGACGCCACCGTCGACGAACTGCGTAGCTGGCTGCAAAAGCGTCTTGACGCGCGCCAGGTTGAACCGGTGCGCAGCACCGTGACGCAACTGTATGCCGAACGCGACGGACTCATCATTCCGGTACGGATCATGACCGCCGTCGTGGGCAAGGCATGGAGCTGCGTCTGGTTCGATTCACCGGACACGCCCTGGGCTGACGATCTGGCCTGCGGTCGCGACTGCTTCGCCGTGCTCGGCAAGGAAGTGCGCTGCAGCGCCGGCAACTTCGATGAAACACGCGGCGACGATCCGGACGCATTCATTCGCATCAACGCCGATGGCGAACAAGCCATTTCCTGGAAAACCGGATGACCGCCGTGAAACTCACGCAGTACGCGCATGGCGGCGGCTGCGGCTGCAAAATCGCCCCGAATCTGCTGGCGGAAATCCTGAAAAGCTCCCCGGCGACCACTTCATTCGCCAATCTCCTGGTCGGCACTGAAACCAGCGACGACGCAGCAGTCTACCGGCTCAACGACACGCAGGCACTGATCGCCACCACCGATTTCTTCATGCCGATCGTTGACGATGCCTACGATTTTGGCCGCATCGCCGCGACCAATGCGCTCAGCGATGTCTATGCCATGGGCGGTACACCGATCCTGGCGCTGGCGCTGCTCGGCATGCCGATCGACAAATTGCCGGCCGAAGTGATCGGGCAGATCCTCAAAGGCGGCGCCGATGCTTGCGCGGCAGCGGGTATTCCCGTGGCCGGCGGCCACTCGATCGACGCGCCCGAACCGATCTACGGTCTCGTTGCCCTGGGCCTCGTGCACCCGGCGAATGTGAAACGCAACAGCGGCGCAAAAGACGGCGACGTGCTGATACTCGGCAAGGGGCTCGGTGTCGGCGTGCTCGCCGCGGCACTGAAAAAAAACCTGCTCGATGCCGACGGCTATCGCGTGATGCTGGACAGCACCACGAAACTCAATACGCCGGGCATTGCGCTCGCGGCGCTGCCGGGTGTGCATGCGCTCACCGATGTTACCGGCTTTGGTTTGCTCGGGCATTTGCTGGAAATCTGTCGCGGTGCGCAGCTGGCGGCGGAAATTGATTTCGCAACAGTGCCCGTGTTGTCGCATGCAGAAGCACTCGCGCGGGCCGAAGTTGGCCCCGGCGCCATCGGCCGCAACTGGGCAAGCTATGGCCAGGAAGTGCTGCTTGCTGCCAGCATTGCTAATTGGCAACGCCAGTTGTTGTGCGACCCGCAAACCAGCGGCGGGTTGCTGGTGGCCTGTGATCCGGCGCTGAAAAATGAAGTTCTGTCGATTTTTCGCCAGCAGAATTTTACGCAGGCAGCAAAAATCGGTGTGCTGCGCGCAGGCAAGGTTAACGTCAGCGTGCGTTGAAGCGGTTACACCGGCATTAGCGTTCAATACTTTTACTTTTCCGCCAGCCAGATGATGTGCCGCGCGCCTTTGTTGCCATGCGCACGCACTTTCAGTTCTTCGGCATGAAAACCGCTCTGGCGCAGGCGCTCGGTGAAGCGCGCGTCGGGGCCGGCCGACCATACTGCCAGCACGCCGCCGGCGCGCAGTGCAGAAAAGGCCGTGGTGAGACCCGCCAGCGAGTAAAGCCAGTCGTTGGCCTTGTGAGTCAGCCCCTCGGGGCCATTGTCGACATCCAGCAGGATCGCATCGAACGCCTCAGGTTCGGTTTTCAGCACCAGTGCGACATCGCACTCGCGCACCATGGCGCGTGCATCCTGCAATGGATTGCCGGCGTGCACGCCAAGCGGGCCACGATTCCACGTCACTACCGCCGGCACCAGTTCTGCCACCACCACCTCGGCATTGGCGCCAAGCTGGCGCAGCGCGGCGGCCAGCGTGAAGCCCATGCCCAACCCGCCGATCAGCACGCGCGGGCGCGGCCGGCTGGCAATTTTCGTGCAGGCAAATTCGGCCAGTTTGTCTTCGGAACCATGCAGACGGCTGTTCATCAATTCGCCGCCACCGGCGATCTTGATGGCGAAATGATTGCCCTGCCGAAACAGGCGCAACTCGCCGCCGTTGTTGGGGATGGGCGAGGTATCGAGCAGTTCGTCGCGGGTTACCGGCACGCAGTCAGACTCATGGCTGCACCAGCCAGCGACCACAGCCGTTGAAGGTCACGCCGCCATGGGTGATTTTCACCTGCGTATCGAAAATCTCATCGCTCACGCCGTCGCTGCAGGTCACCGGTATCGTGAGCATGTCGAACACGTGTGTGTCAGCCTCAACGTGGAAGCGCATATTGCTGCCTTCCTTCACCGCCGCTCCCGGCGGCACAATCACGCGATCCTGGCCATCATTGGTGAGCAGCAGAATCCACTTGTCCGGCACCACTTCCAGTATCCAGCCCGGCCGGCCGACGGCACGAAACAACACCTCGCGCAGCCGCGCGCTCTCCCACGGACTCTTCACCGGAAAGACGCGGCAATCAATCGCCACGTTGTCATTGCCGGGCTGCGTGTAGATCGCGCCGTCGTTATTAAACGCAAGACGATAGCCGTCAGCCTCGAATACCGGCCCCGCTTCGGAATCAACCTGTGCAAGATCGCGCGGCGCCTGCGGGGCCTCGATGCGCACCGCTTTGTCGTTCAGCTGCAGACCAACCGGTGCGAGATCCGTACAACGCAACACCGCCATATGCGTGGCGACGAACTGTGCCGGCAGGGTGGGTGCGCTGACAGCAGGCAATAACGATTTGCTGGTACAGCCGGCGATCATAATGAGCAGCAACGGGACGACACCAGAAAACGAACGCCGGAAAGAAGAATTCCCGGGTTCTCCACGAGAACGCAAGCAATACAACATTGTCACAGTCGCCATCCTCTATTCGGCCAGTCCGACGTAAACATGCTGCACGTCATCGTCGGCATCAATCGCTTCAAGAAAGGCTTCCACTTCGGCACGTTCCTCATCACCCAATGTGACGGGATTCTTTGGGCGGTAACCGAGCAGCGCCGACTGCACGGTAAAACCGAAATTCGGCAACGCCCGACTGACCGTATCCAGGTCGATCATGGCCGTGAGGAACAGCGTCGCGCCCTCTTCGCCGGGCTCGAAATCCTGCGCGCCGGCCTCGATGGCGGCCAGTTCCGGATCGGCGCCGGCTGTGGTGGGCGTCGCCTCGATCATGCCGAGATAATCGAAATCCCAGGATACCGAACCGGAATTGCCCAACTGACCCTTGCGGAACAACACACGCATGCTCGATGCCGTGCGATTGGTGTTGTCGGTGAGGCACTCGACGATGACCGGTACCCGGTGCGGCGCAAAACCCTCGTAGGTGACCTTCTCGAAACTCACCCCGGTGTCCAGCAGGCCGGCGCCTTTCTTGATGGCGCGCTCGACGGTGTCCTTGGGCATTGACGCTTTCTTCGCCTGCTCGATGGTCATGCGCAGGCGGGGATTCATGTCCGGGTCGGCACCGGCGCGCGCAGCGACCATGATTTCCTTTGCCAGCCGGGTGAAGATGCGGCCTTTTGCCGCCGCCGCCGCTTCCTTGCCTTTGGCTTTCCATTGTGCGCCCATCGTCATCCCCCCCTATGCTTTCTTCACGAATTCCGATTTCAACTGCATCGCACCGATGCCGTCAATTTTGCAGTCGATATTGTGGTCGCCGTCGACGAGACGGATGTTTCTTACCTTGGTGCCGACTTTCACCACCGACGACGAACCCTTTACTTTCAGGTCCTTGATGACCGTCACCGCGTCGCCATCACTGAGCACATTTCCGTATGCATCCTGCACGAGCCGCTGCTCATCGATACTGTCTGTCGCCGCGCCCCTGCCCCACTCGTGCGCGCACTCCGGACAAATATACGAGCTGCCGTCTTCGTAGGTGAATTCGGAACTGCATTGCGGGCACTTTGGCAAACCGCTCATGCTGCACCCTGTTCCTGATTGGCCGCCGTTGCGTAATCCACCCGCGCCAGCCATTGCCGCACGTTCTCGTAGCCGCGCAGCAAATCCTGGCCTTCGCTGGTGCCGACGATGCAATCGAGTTGCACGTATACCGCGATGTCGGCCAGCGAGAGCGCATCGCCGACCAGCCATTCGCGACCGGCGAGCCACTGGTTGAGCATGTGAAAGTGACGATCGATGTCGCGCTTGATGGCCTCGAGCGGTTTGCGGCCTGTGCCCTGGGCAGCGGCGGTTTTCGCCATGATCGCAGGCAGCGCCAGCTTCGCCACACGCCGGATCAGGCCACCGTCATGCTTGCTCGCCTCGGGCACCCAGTGCTCGGCATTGTGCGGCAGCGTGAAGCGTAGATGCATTTCGTAGAAATACAGTGCTTCGTCGGCCCAGTCCTCGAAAAAGTGTGTCAGCGCCTGTTCGCGCGGATCGGCCGGAATGAGAGCAGGCTCCGGAAAGCGCGCCTCGAGGAAACGGACGATGTCGGTGGAGTCGGCGATGCGCTCGCCCTCGATATCAAGCACCGGCAGCTTCGCGGCAGACGAGAGCTTCTTCAGCCGCCCCTTTAGGGTATCGAGAATGGTGACTTCCTCGGTGCGGTAAGCAATACCTTTGGCGTGCAGGACCCGCCGCACCTTGTCGCAAAAAGGGGAAAGTTCGTACTGGTACAGGGTGATCATGCCTACCTCCGAATCGAAGGCCGCATTCTAGCGCGGCCAAACGCACCTGCGGACTCGTTACCTGCCGGCGCTGACCAGTTCGCGCTGGCCGAACCATGCCAGGTTGAATCCCTGCGTGATGAGATCGGCGTGTGGCTTGCCGGCGAGGCGTCGTTCGGCTTCGATAAAACTCGGTACGTAACGAATACGATTCGGCAGGCGCGGATATACCGCCTTCAGTATCTTCAGGCCACGCTCATAGGTTTTGCGGTTGGCAGGCGTGTCCGGCGGCAGTCCGAATTCTGTCCGCAGGCGATCGGGCATCATGTACGCGGTCATCACCTGCAGCCAGGACAACGCCGGCCTGATCGGCCCGCCGAAGTTGAAAATCATGTGGCCCATCTCTCGCCCGACGCTGCGCGCGGTGATCTCGTCGGAGTCGTACATTTTGTTCATGTACTGCTGAAATGCACCCCAATCCGGCGGAATGGCATCGTCCGGGATGCCAAACAGGTGTGCGAACAATTTTGTTTCCTCGTAGTAACGCGCCTTCTCGGTGGCCGTCAGCGCCGGATAAACGAGTTCATACATTCGCATCTGGGTGTCCCACAGGGTGGCATGCACCCACAGCATGGCACCGACCTCGTTGGCCGTGTAGTGCGAATCCTTCGCGAACGCACCGGAATCTTCCGGCAGCGTACCCCTGATCCTGGTGTGAATCAGACGCACATGGTTGGCGGCGCGCATCACCTGATCGGCATTGCCGTAGATCATGGTAAAAACGTTGATGAAGGTGCGCCGAAAACGGCCGAGCGGATCATCACGGGTTTGCGAGTGCTGGTCGATCGCATTTGCCACCCAGGGGTGTGCGAGCTGCAGCAACGCGGCGCGACCACCACCGAAGAAAGCGATAGTTTCCTTGCCCAGTTTCCACATCATCGAGTCCGGGCCGTAAATGCCTGCCGCCGGATCGACCGTGCGCTGCAGCGCGTGCTCGGCCCAGCCGCAAAACTCTTTCTGGTTGATGAAACGTGGCTCAGTCATGGAAGTGCCCCCGGTGACCACATGCCCGATCTGCGGGCCGAACATGGAACCCATGAGTTCGAAGCGCCACACATTGCCTCCAACCCGGCGCAACGACAATGACTTGGCTCGCCCATGTTCCGGGCATTCCGACCAAAGGGCGCAGGCTCCGGGGTACAGGCTCCCTGTCATCCGCCGTTCATGTCTGACCACGAGAATGATCATCGCCAGGGCCGGCGCCCCCGGACACGGAGGTTGTCGATATACCGGAGTTAAGTGCCCGTATGCGCCGCCTGCCTCACCTCACGCTCGCCCTGTTGCTGCCGGGCGCCTCGCTCCTGTCTTCGGCCCAGGCCGGCGAGCTTCTGCATTTCCACTACCCTGACAGCGGCGCGCCGCCGTATCTCTATGTAACGCCAGGCGCAGACAAACCGACCGGCATTGTCGTCGACGTGCTCGAGACGGCAGCCCGCACGGCCCATCGCACCGTACGCTACGAGTTCCAGCCGCGCGAAAACGCCAGCGCAGCACTACGCTTGGGGCATGCCAACGGTGCCCTGTTTTTTTCGGCGACACGCCCACCGGCAAAAGACAACCTCGTCTCTATCGCTTTGCTGCGCATGGAGAGTGTGCTCGTCACCACGAAAGACAAAACAATCAACTACCGGCGGCCGACAGAACTTGCCGACCGGCGTCTGTGCACACTCACCGAAGAGATTTATCCGCCGCTGTCGCTGTTGGCGATGAGCGGCAAGTTGCTGCAGCGCAAGGCGAAGACCGAGCAGGCGCAGCTCATGATGCTGCGCAATGAAGACTGTGTTGCCGCTATCGTCAACGGGCCGATGTATCGCTGGCTCGCTGCCCGCTATCGCTGGGACGATCTGCGCATCGAATCACAACCGCTGCTGTCCGAAGAACTGGTGTTGGGATTCGCAGCAGACGAACAATCCTTTCTTGATGTGCTGAACAAGACGGTGACCCGGCTGCGCAAAAACGGCGAGCTTGGCCGGATTGTGCAGCGGCACCTGCCTGGTGCGGAGAATCTCACGACGCGCTGAGGCGGGTCATACTGAGCGCCCCGGGAGCTGCAACGAACACAGACCGGTTTGAATGGCCTTGCGCCAGATGCGTCAGGAAAACTGTGAAAAATCCGGTTTCCGCTTTTGCAAAAAGGCCCCGATCGCCTCCATTGCCTCCGGTGATTTGAGCCGCTCCAGAAATTCCACGCCTTCTCTTGCCATGCCCTGGGCGAGTTGCGGGAACGCCGCTTTCATCTGCGCCTTGGTCAGGCGCACCGAGGCAGCCGGCTGTGCTGCCAGCTGCTCGGCTTTCGCCCAGGCTTTTTGCTGGTAGTCTGCGTCGTCGAACACGGCATTGACGATGCCATAGTCGCATGCCTCGTCGGCGCCGAAAGCCTCGCCCAGCAGCAACAGTTGCGCCGCCTTGCGATGACCGATCAACCAGGGCAACAACAGGCTTGAACCTGCTTCCGGACACAGGCCCAACGATACAAACGGCATCTGGAAGCGGGCACTTTTGCCGGCATAGGCAAGATCGGCATGTAACAACAGCGTGGTGCCAATACCAACCGCAGCGCCATTTACGGCGGCAATGATCGGCTTCTTTGCCGCGAGGAGCATCGTGAGCAGGCGCATGACCGGCGACTCGCCGTCAGTCGGCGGGTTCTGCATGAAATCGACCAGATCGTTGCCGCTGGTGAAACAATCAGCCGTACCGGTAATAAACAGTACGCGCAGACCAGGTTCATTTTCGACGCGCTCGACAGCCTCGGCGAGCGCGGTATACATCGCATGGGTCAGCGCATTTTTCTTGTCCGGCCGGTTCAATGCCACGCGCAGGATCGCACCGCGTTGTTCCGTCAGAACATGACGATCATCATGGGACATGGCGCGCTTATCCTCCCTCGCGTTGCAGCATGTGCATCACGCAGATGGAACCTGCGCCCATCATGTGCACCATGCCGTTTCTGGCGCCTGCCACCTGCCGTTTGCCGGCCTCACCACGCAATTGCGTAACGGCATCCCAGACCTGGGCAAGACCGGTGGGCCCGCCCGGGTGGCCACGCGCAGTCAGGCCGCCGTCGGGCGAGAAAGGAATGCGGCCGCCAATGGATGTTGCGCCTTCGGCAACGAGGCGATCGCCCTCGCCTTCGGCACAAAAACCCATCAACTCGTAATACATCAGTTCTTCGATGGGGAAAGCATCATGTACATGGACAAAACTGACATCCTTGGGTCCGATGCCGGTTTCTGCGTAAAGCGCCTCTGTCGTTCTTTGCGTCAGCTCACCGGGCCCCACCACGGCACCCATAAACACATGACCATGGGTGTAATGTTCCGATTTTGATTGCGAGCCCGTCACCTTGACCAGCGGCCGGCCATTGGCGAGTTTTTTTGCAATTGCCTTGGTCGCGACAATTGCGCAGGCAGCACCACCACCGGCAGCGCACGACATCATTGATGTGTGCGGATAAGAAACCATTTTCGAGGCCATCACTTCCTCTACCGTGACATCATGGGCCGACTGCCGCTGCGCATAAGGGTTGTGGCGCGCGTGGTTCCAGTTCTTCGCAGCAATTTTGGCGAATGTCTCAACGGTTGTACCCTGCTCGTGCATGCGACGCGTAGCCCACATGGCGAAAAAGGCGGCGGGCAGAATAATGGAATCAATCTTCGGGTCTTCTGACATCATGAACTTCATCATGGTCATGCCCATTTTCATCATGTCGTCAAAACCCAGCGCCATGGCGATTTCACAATCGCCGGACTTGACAGCCCTGACTGCTTCACGGAACGCGGTAGACCCTGTGGCCGAGGCGTTCTCGACATGGGTGATCGAGGCATTGTTCAGACCAAAATCCTTGGCAAAACTGATGCCTTCCAGCATGTTGCCGCCAAGATAGCCATTGTAAAGCTCGCCAACATCGCGGAACTTTATGCCGGCATCGGCGAGTGCAGCCTTGCCCGCCACATAGGCCATCTCGCGTGTCGAAGGCGCCACACGCTGAAACGGGTGCATGCCCACACCGATGACATAGACATCGTCAATCATGATTCACATCCGACTATTTGGAAGAATAATGAGGCGAAAAATCAGGCGGGTTTAAAACAAAACGTGCAGAATTTTGTATCGCCTTTCTTGATGATCGGCTGCACATCCAGTTTCATTTTCATGCCGATTTCCCAATCACCCTGTTTGCCGGTGATCTGTGCCTGTATGCGAACATTGCCAGGCAAATCAATTTGTCCGACACCGTGTCCGCCACCGCCCATTTGGGTTGCACCCATCACGGGCATCGAAATAAAGGTCCAGGAATACAAAATGCCTTCCGTTGGCAATTCAACGGTCTCAACCGGTTCTTCGGTAATCGGGCACTGCTTGCGTA
>JBMOOP010000024.1:0-27185 GCA_049324495.1 Pseudomonadota bacterium | reverse complement strand
CACAACCGGCGCGGTGCCGGGCAATGGCCGGGATCTGGTAGCACAGGCTCTTGCCGCCGCCGGTCGGCATCAGCACCAGCGCGTCACCGCCGGCGATCAGGTGGCTGACGACCTCGGCCTGATGGCCACGGAAAGCGTCGTAGCCGAAGACGTCACGAAGAATATCGGGGGGCAGGGCGGACAAAGAGGAGCCTCCGGCGGGAGAGGTAAATCGGCGGCCTGACCCGGCGCGCCGCGGGACTGCGATGGTAGCGGACGGCGACTCATCCGGGCGGGGTAACTGAAAACTCATCCTTTAGAAGCAGCGAATTCTTGCCGACCGCGCCGGACGTCCGTTTGCGGTAGGAACAGCGGTTGCCCGCCGCCCCCCGCGCAGATCCGTACGAGCGGAATTACCGCATACGGCTCCTGCCTTGGGTTTTGACGTCAAAGCGATTCCCCGGTAGCGGGTGAACAACCCGGCACGCGGGCAGGAATTTTCGAACAAGAAGGCCGAAACAGGACCACGGCATTCGATGTCGCTGACTCCGTCTCATCAGTGCGAAGCGCCATGCGCGACACACTTCATTCCGGAAGCAAGACAACCGCTTCATGTTGTCCGGAACGTCGTGGTAATTGAAATATCCCCGGACAACGCTCCCCAGCCAGCGCCCAATCACAGGGATTGGCTCGTGTCGCCGACGATTCAGCGCCTCACGAATGGCCGACAGCGTTGCGCGCATCCTCTTCTTGATCGTCAACCTCACGACCTTGAAAATTCCGCCGCGACTTTTCCCGCAACAGTGCGTAAAACCAAGGAAGTCGAATGTTTCCGGCTTGCCTTGCCCGCGCTCACGCCGTCTGGCAGCAGCAAAACGTCCAAAGCGCAGCAGCCGTGTTTTGTCGGGATGCAACGTCAACCCGAACTTCGCAAAACGCGTCAGCATATCGCTCAGGAATCGCTTCGCATCGCCTCCCTCATGCTGAAACACGAGCACACTGTCGTCAGCGTAGCGCACGATGATGACGTCACCGCACCCTCGCTGTCGTTGCCACTTGTTCGCCCAAAGATCGAAGGCGTAGTGCAGATAGATATTCGCCAGCAATGGCGAGATCACCGCACCCTGAGGCGTGCCTCGCTCGGAAGCGATCCGCTTGCCCTCGTCAATAACTCCCGCTTTCAGCCACTTGCGGATCAAGCGCATTATCCGTTGATCCGCAATCCGGTGTTCCAGAAACCGCAGCATCCACCCGTGATCAATCTCATCAAAGAACGCACGAATATCCGCATCCAGTACCCAGTTCACCCTCCGGTTTTGTATCCCAACCGATAGCGCATTCAGCGCATCGTGTTGACTCCGCCCTTGTCGAAATCCATACGAGAGCCCAAGAAAATCCGCTTCGTAAATCGCACTCAACACGGTGGATACCGCTTGCTGCACGATCTTGTCTTCCAACGCGGCAATCCCCAGCGGGCGCATCTTGCCGTCCGGTTTCTGGATGTACACGCGCCGCGACGGTTTTGCTCGATACGTCCCGGCATGTATTTCCCGGTGCAACACATGAACCCGCCCCATGAGATGTGTCTCGTATTCTCTCCACGTCACGCCGTCCACGCCTGCCGACGCCTGTTTACGCAGAGTGTAGAAACTCTCCACCAACAGTACCGGCGTCACATGGTGCAGCAGCGCCGTGAACCGCGCCCGCCGATCCCGGCGAGCCGCTTGACGTACACCTTCAAGCCCCATCGACGCGCAATGATTCCTACGCGGGTGACCTGTCGGCGTTCCCCTTGGCTACATCCCTTCCCTCCATCACCTCCGCCGGGTCATCCCCGTTGTTCGGCAACTTCGTCGGTACTACGGACGTATCAGACTTCTCGTCGGCGTCGATAACGGTATTGTGGCTTGTGGCCTTCCCCGCCCCATCCGCTTGCGCGGATACCAATAAGATCTCCCTGCTTCCACGCAAAAGACTTTCCGACATGCACAGGGTCTCCGACCGCGCAGGATCGTCACATGACCTGCAATTAGCGCCATGCTCCGTGTTACCTTCCGCATCGCTTAACAGCGTCGGCATCCTGAAGTTGTTATTTCGCGGCTCAATGGCTGACCTGTCGGTTTCCCCTGTCAACGCTTCACCCGCATCCTCACGGATACGAATGCATGACTCGGGGTCAGAATGACTTGCCATATCTTTTTCTGTGCTGAACTTGCATCAACTGTCTTTCGCCGGCTTGCGCAGGCGCACTAAGCGAGCCACGAACACTATCCTGCCATCACGTCATGGCGTGATATAGCCGTCAGCGCACGGCGGGGCCAATCAGTTCTGCCCTGCAGATTCCACGGCAGCAGGATCTCGAAGTCCTCGACGGTTTTTGCCTTCGGCAGATCACCCAGGATTCTGCACAGGTAAGCGTAGGGCTCATGGCCGTTGGCCTTTGCCGTCTCGATGATCCCGTAAATCCGGGCGCTGGCATGAGCGCCGGCCGGCGTGTCGGAGAACAACCAGTTCTTACGGCCGATCACGAAGGGCCGGATCGCATTTTCCGCCCGGTTGTTGTCGATCGGCAAATCGCCGCGTTCCAGGCAGCGAACCAGTTTCGGCCAATGCGCCTTGAGATACGCCAGCGCTTCGCCGAGTGTGCTTTTCGGCGGCACGCGCGGGAGTTGCCGATCATTTTGATGGCTACATCGGCGCTGCCGGACTTGCCCTTCGGCTGCGCTTTCTGCGCCTCAATAAACTTCCGCCGCGCATGCACCCAGCACGCCAGGTGCGTGATGCCGTTGATGGCCGCCACGGCGTTATAACCCTCGTAACCGTCGGTCATGAGGTGGCCGCGATAGTCGCCGAGCAAACGCTTCGGCACGGAACCGGAACGGCTCGGATCATAGTCAAACATCACCACGGATTGCCCCGGCGGCCCGCCGGACTGCACCCACATGTACGATTGGCTTTGCGCCGTTCGTCCCGCCTCCTTCAGCACCTGAACCGGCGTCTCGTCCATGTGCAAAATGTTTTGTGACAGCAACTGATCCCGCAGCAGGTTATGCAGCGGGATCATCAACTCGCTGCAGGCAATGACCCAGCGCGCCAGGGTGTTTCTGGATGCCTCGAAGCCATGCCGCGCACACACCTGCTCGAAGCGGTGCAGCGGCAGGCCATCGACATATTTTGCCGTGAGCAACAGCGCCAGCGTATTCACGCTCGCATGGCTTTTGGGAATCGGCTGCGGCGGCATCGCCGCCGTGACCGGGGCCAACTGGCATTTGGGGCACGCACAGGTTTTGCGCACGTGCCGCAACACCCGAACCCGCATCGGCACGATGTCGATCTGCTCGCTGACTTCCTGCCCGATCTCGACCTTCTCGGCACCGCAGGCGCACTGCCGCTCGTCGGCCGTCAGCTCATACACAATCTCGACACGCGGCAGATGGGCCGGCAGCGGCGAACGCTTGCCGCGGGTTTTGGCAGGGGTGGCGCAACATCGTCAGCCGCTTCAGCGTCGACAGGCTCGGCAGCCAACACGTCAGCCTCGTCGAACAAGGAAAGCTGGCCAGAAGACTGTTCGCTGCTGGCGGCGTAAAGCGTGTGGCGCATCAGCCGGACCTGCTCAAGCAGTGCGGCAACCCGCGCTTCGTGATAAGCGATTTGTGCATCACGCTCTTCAATCGTTGCATCACGCAAAAAGAGCAACGATTTCATGAAATCGTTTTCTTCTTAAAGAGGTTTTTTGCGCAGCACTGTGCATGCCGCGCATTTTATAAAAAGGTGCTACGAAAGCGAAGCGAAATGCAGGATTTTATGCGGCGGATTTCGCCAAATATCAAAGCCGTCGAACAGCCAGCACAACTCCTGCGCGGATAGCGAAACGGTTTCCTCGACCAGAGGTCGCGGCCAGCGGAATTTGTCTTTCTCCAGAGGTTTTTGCCACAGGCAAAAGCCGTTGCGCTCCCAGTACAGAATCTTGATCCGGTTGCGCTGCCGGTTGCAAAACACGAACAGCGCGCCGCAAAACGGATCGAGCACGAACTGCTGCCCCACCCGCAACGACAACCCGTTGATGGCCAGCCGGAAATCGACCGGCTCGCGGTGCAGGTAAACCCGGCAGGCGGCTTCGGGACGCATCAGGGTGCCAGCTCCCGCCGCAGCGCTGCCAGCCAGCCCGTCGACGGCACTTCCGGCAGCCGCAGCGTCACGCCACCGGGCAGCGACAGCTCGCAATCGGGCTGGCCCGAAACACAAACCTTCGCAAACGCGGAGGCGACCGGCACAATCGCTGACAGTTTCCGCTTCGCGGCGTAAAGTGATTGCTCCGACAAGCCCTCGCGGCGGGCGTAGGCACGAATGGAGAGGCGCTCGGCAACAGCACGCTGCAGGTGGTTCTGCCAGAAAACCTGGCGGGAGGGTTTGACTGATGAGGACATCCGCGCTTCTCCGAAGTGAAAAGCGCAGCGTCAACAGATTGATGAAACGCTACAAGATGGGGTTGGTGGAGCGGATACGCTCAAAAAGGCTGGACACCGCAAAATCGTTGGCGTGGTATCGTATGCAATGACAACCTTACAAAATAAATCCTGACCTCCCTTGACTGGCATCAAGGAAAGGACATTCTTCTGGCCAAGGCAGAGAGTGCCTCAGGCGATCCCGCGTACCACTGCCGGTAACCTCAGCTCCATAACGACCGGGCGGTGGTCGGAGAGTGTGCAATCAAGCACTTCAATGCGCTCGATACAGAGGCTCGGCGAAGCGAGAATGTGGTCAATGTGGCGGTCGGGGCGCCAGCTCGGGTAGGTCAACAGCGGCTCTGTAACATCCTGCAACCCCAGCCGCCCGAGCGGCGAATGCCGCAGGCGATCAGCCGGCATGTTGAGGTCGCCCATGATCACCACGTGCTCATCATTGGCGACAAGATCGCAGACGTAATCAAGCTGGCGATTGCGCGCCCGCTCGCCAAGAGCAAGATGCAAGCCGACGATCACCAACGGTTGCGCCGGATTGCCGTAACGCGCAATGACCGCGCCACGACCCGGTGGACCGGGCAAACGATGATCTTCGATAGTGTGCGGCGCAAAACGACTCAACACGCCGTTGCTGAATTGCCCCAGCGTGCCGAGATTGCGGTTCACCTGTTGGTGCCACCAAGGAAATTCCGCACGCTCGGCAATATGCCGCAACTGATTGACGAAACCGCTGCGCAAACTGCCGCTGTCGACTTCCTGCAGCGCGATGATATCGTAATCACGCACCACATCGGCAATCCGGTCAAGATTCGACACGCTGTTGCGATGCGGAACAATGTGCCGCCAACTGTGCGTGACGTACTGGTGGAATTTCCGTGTGCCGATGCCAGCCTGGATATTGAAGCTCAGCAGGCGCAGGGTTTCGCCGGGAAGTGCGCAGGGCGCCGCATGGCGACGCCCGCTTTCTCCGTAGCGGCGCTGGAAAAATCGAAACGGAACGCTCTTACTTGCCGGCTCGTGCGACACGTTCCTTCCCGAGCAGGAAATCAACGATGGCAAACGTGCGCTCACCGGCAGCCGGCACCACGTACTTGCCATTCACGGTCAGCGTCGGGGTTCCCTGAATCATGTACTTGCGCGACAACGCCTCAGCGTTCTTCACGCTGAGATTGACCTTGGTAGATCTCCACGCGATATCAAACTGTTCCTGCGTGGCGCCCATGCGCACGAAGAATTTGCCGAGCGCTTCCTGACTGTCGAATTTCTCGTGTTTAACATGGATCGCGCTGTAGAGCGGTGCGTGGATTTTCTCCACCATCTTCAGATCCTCGGCCACATAATAAGCGCGCGCAAGCACTTCCCACTTCGCATTGAACACAGCCGGCGTGCGCACCAATGCCACATCCGCCGGCTTGCGCTTCAGCCAGCCATTCACCGCCGGCTCAAGATCAAAACAGTGCGAGCAACCGTAGAAAAAGAATTCACGCACCTCCATCTTGTTGCCTGTGGAAACCGGCAGCGGCGCCGCCAGCTCGATATAATCACGGCCCGGCACGATGCTGGCAGCACCAGGCGCATAAGGCACCGCGAACGCGGCAAGCGGCAACATGAGCAGCAAGGCAGAAAGCTGACGGCGGATATTCATGGTGTTCCTCGGCTGACTTAAGGGCGGGGCCGGCCGGCGGCGCGCCGGCCCGGGCTTGCTGATTGGAACACGCCCGTCAACAGCCGGTTCCCGCCCTGCTTTTACTGATACAGGCCCGTCACGAACTGCGCCAGCGCCTTGATCTCGCCGTCGCTCAGATTCTTCACCACGCCGCGCATCATGCCTTCCGGATCGTTTTCGCGCTTGTCTCCGGTGAGGTCGCCACGGGCGACGCCACGAAACGCCTTGAGCTGGGTTTCCACATAATCGGCATGCTGGCCACGCAGCGCCGGGTAAGCGGCCTGCTGGTTGCCGCGGCCGGACGGTCCATGACAACCGGTACAGGCCATAACGCCGGACTGCAGATTGCCGCCGCGCCAGATCTTCTCACCGACCTTCGCCTGGACCGGGTCGGCGGCACTGGTGCTGCTCTTCTGCGCGGCGAAATATGCCGCGATATCCAGGATGTCCTGATCTGACAGTGGGCTGGCCATGCCCATCATGATCGGGTTGGCCCGTTTGCCGCTCTTGAAGTCACGCAATTGCTTGGCAATGTATTTCTCACCCTGGCCGGCCAGTTTCGGGTTGGTGCTGATAACGCTGTTGCCATCCGGGTTGTGGCAGGCGCCGCAGGCAACTGCCTTGGCCTTGCCCGCTACGGCATCGCCGGCCGGGGCTGCCGGAGCAGCGGCTTCGTTGGCCTGTGCGATACCAAAGAGGCCGGCGAGCAACACGAAGGAAAAGGTCTTGATCGGATTCATCGGTTACATCCAAGGGCAGCAGATTGTCAGAGAGGCTGGGCGCAGAACCGGCTTACTTGCCTGTTGCGTTGTACTGGATCAGCGCCTTGTAGTCCGCGTCGGTGCAGTCGTTGCACATGCCCTTAGGCGGCATGGCGTTGAAGCCATTCTTGACGGATTTCAGCAGCGCGGCATCGCCTTTTGCCAAACGCGGTTTCCAGGCGGCAGCATCACCTGTTTTCGGTGCGCCAGCAGCGCCGGTCGCATGGCAGAATGTGCAGGTCTTGTCGTACTTGGCCTTGATTTTCGGATCCACGGCATAGGCGGAAACCGAGAGGGACAGCAGGCCAATCACAGCGGCGACGGCAATCTTTTTCATGACCTGACCTCGAAGGCTGGGGAAGAATCCGGGCCGTTAGAGACCCACAACGGAGCCGGGTTCCTGACTAAAGGCACAGCCGGAGCAGGGACTCCGGCGGCGGCGGATTATATCTTCTGGGGGTAATGCTGGCTAGAATCCGCCTCACGCCGAAAAACCAAAGTGAAATCAGGAACCTGCCGAATGGCCAACACCCCGGACCCGGCGCGCGCCTGTTCCCGTCTGCTGCACACCGCCACGTTCCTGACGAGCGCCACCACCACCCGCGACTGCCCGCCCGACCGCGGTGTAGAGATCGCCTTCGCCGGGCGCTCCAATGCCGGCAAGTCCAGCGCCCTCAATGCGCTCGTTCAGCAGGGCGCGCTGGCCCGCACCAGCAAAACGCCCGGACGCACGCAACTGCTCAACTTCTTCAGGATCGACGAGCATCGTCGACTGGTCGACTTACCCGGTTACGGCTACGCCAAAGTATCGGCCAGCGTGCGCGAGCGCTGGCAGGGGGGCCTCGAAGATTATCTTGAGCACCGCGCAAGCCTTGGCGGCCTGGTTCTGGTCATGGACATTCGCCATCCGCTCACCGATTTCGACACTCTGATGCTCGACTGGTGCACAACACGCCAACTGCGCGCGCACTGCCTGCTCACCAAGGCCGACAAGCTCAGCCGCGGCGCAACCAGCAACGCCGTGCTTGCCGTGCGCAAGCAACTGACACATTGGCCCGGCGCGACGGCAAGCGCCTTCTCGGCAACGAAAAAAACCGGGGTTGAGGATGTGTGGCGACTGCTTGCCGACTGGCTGGAAATTTCTGCGCGGATATAAGCCGTATGCGTCGTCATTTTTATTGACAGCCTTAAGAGGCCTCTGAAAAATCCCTGCCATTACATACGGCATAAGCGGCTGGAAGAGATAACGCGCAAAGATCGTTCAGCGCTTTTCCTGCTCTTCCCGGCGCAACGTCAATACGGCCACCACGACAGCGCCGACAATCAGCGCCGGCATCAACACGCCGGACAGCAGCATTTCCAGGCCAGCCCGCATCGGATTGCCGGTCGCTGCCATCACCAGCCACGCAACGTAAACGCAATAGGCGCCGAGAAACACCGCACCGTTGGCGCGCGTCACTTCATAACCCGAACGGAAAAACGGCAGGCAGAGCAGGGCGATTCCGATCATCAACGGAATGTCGACGGCGAGCAAATTCGACGCGACGCTGAGGTTTCCGCCGGAGGCAAGGCCGGAAAATCCGAGTACCGAACAGATATTGAAAATATTACTGCCAACGATGTTGCCGATGGCGATGTCGCGCTCACCCTTGAAGGCTGCAACTACCGAGGTGGCCAGCTCCGGCAGCGAGGTTCCGGCGGCGACGATGGTGAGGCCGATGATCACTTCGCTGACGCCTATCAACTTCGCAAAGGAAATCGCGCCATCGACCAGCAGCTGCGATCCGAATATCAACGCCGTCAATCCCGCAACGATGAACAGTAGGTTCATCGGCAACGAACTTTTCCCGGTTCCGACAGCATCTTCGACGCCGTCGATATATTCGGCGACGATCTCCACATTTTTCTCGCGGCGGGCTTCAACGATCAAAAACACCGTGTAGGCGATAATAAGCGACGCCAGCAGCAGGCTATCCCACAGGCCAAGACGCCCATCGATCCCGAGCACGAACAGCAAAATCGACGCACCGATCATGATCGGCACATCCATGCGCACCAGTTGCTGATGCACGATCAGCGGCGCCACCAACGCTGAGATACCGAGAATGAACAGCACGTTGAAGATATTCGAGCCGACAGCATTGGCGACGGCGATATCACTTGCTCCCGAATAGGCCGAGGTGACACTGACCGCCAGCTCCGGCGCACTGGTGCCGAATGCGACGATGGTCAGGCCGACGACCAGCGGTGTGATGCTGGCAGCAATCGCCAGGCGTGACGCACCTTTCACCAGCCAATCGGCGCCGAATACCAGAATGGCTAGGCCAGCGGCCATGTAGGCAATTTGTTCAAGCATCGAAACTTTCTCCTGAAAAAACGGATTTAAAACCGGTTACGCGGGCGGCGGTTCACAGGTAATTCAGAGGTTCCTTAGTGAGCTTCGTCCCAGCTGTCGCCGACACCGGCATCGACCACAAGGGCGACGCGCAATTCGGCCGCCGATGCCATCAACTCCTGCACCTTGCCACGCACCATGCCGACATGATGCGCATCGACTTCGAACACGAGTTCGTCATGCACCTGCATGATCATGCGCGCATTGATGCCCTCTGCCTGCAGCCAGGTATCGACGGCAATCATCGCCAGCTTGATGATGTCGGCGGCTGTGCCCTGCATTGGCGCATTGATTGCGGTGCGCTCGGCGGCTTGCCGGCGCTGCTGATTGGTCACGCGTATTTCCGGCAGATACAGGCGGCGGCCGAACAGCGTCTCGACATAGCCTTTCTCGCGCGCGTGCTCGCGGGTTTCGTCCATGTAGCGACGCACGCCCGGATAACGCTCGAAATACGTTTCGATATAGGCCCGAGCCTCGTGCCGCGAAATACCGAGCTGACGAGCCAGGCCGAATTCACTCATGCCGTAGATCAGGCCGAAGTTGATCGCCTTGGCGTTGCGCCGCTGCAGATCGGATACCTGTTCGGGTTTCACCCCGAATACCTCCGCAGCGGTAGCCCGATGGATATCCATGCCGTGGGCAAACGCATCCAGCAGGCCGGCGTCGCCCGACATGTGCGCCATGATTCGCAACTCTATCTGCGAGTAGTCGCAGGCGAGAATGCGCATGCCTTTGGGCGCCCGGAATGCCCGGCGGATGCGCCGCCCTTCCTCGCTGCGCACCGGAATGTTCTGCAGGTTCGGATCGCTCGACGACAACCGGCCCGTTGCCGTCACGGCCTGATGATAGGAGGTGTGCACGCGGCCGGTATCACGGTCGACCATCTCCGGCAGCTTGTCGCAATAGGTGCTGCGCAGTTTTGCCAGCGAACGGTGCTCAAGCAATAGTTTTGGCAGCGCGTAATTTTCCGCCGCCAGTTCTTCCAGCACCTCTTCTGATGTCGATGGCGCGCCGCCCGGCGTTTTCTTCGTCGCCGGCAAGCCAAGTTTGGTGAACAGTATCTCGCCGAGCTGTTTGGGCGAGCTCAGATTGAACGGCTGGCCCGCCGCTTCGTAGGCTTGCTGTTCAAGCTCACTCAACCGTCTGGCAAGTTCCGCGCTTTGCGCCCGCAACATGGCCGGGTCGATATAGGCCCCGATGCGTTCCATGCGCGACAGCACCGGCACCAGCGGCATCTCTATTGCGGTAAGCACGCGTGCCAGCGCCGGGACGGCCTGCAGTTGCGGCCAGAGCGCCTCGTGCAGGCGCAGGGTGACATCGGCATCTTCCGCGGAGTATTCCGCCGCCTTTTCAAGCTCTACCTGATTGAAGGTGAGTTGCTTCGCGCCCTTGCCGGCCACTTCCTCAAAACCGATCGTGCGGTGCCCGAGATATTTGAGCGACAGACTGTCCATGTCGTGGCGCGTGGCGGTTGAATCGAGCACATAGGACTCGAGCATCGTGTCGTACGCAACGCCGGCAAGCGCAATATCGTAATTGCCGAGAACGTTCATGTCGTACTTCATGTGCTGGCCGACCTTGCGGTGCTTGGTACTCTCCAACAGTGGCTGTATTTTTTTCAGCACATGCGTGCGATCGAGTTGGTCCGGTGCGCCGGGATAGTCATGCGCCAATGGAATATACGCTGCTTCGCCTGGTGCCACCGCGAACGAGACACCGACGATTTGTGCCTGCATGTAATCAAGGCTGGTGGTTTCGGTATCGAAGGAAAACAGCTCGGCTTTTTTCAGTTTGTCGAGCCAGCGGTTCAGCGACGCCTCGTCGAGGACAGTTTCGTAACCGTTGCGGTTGATCGCGCCGGCGGAGGCCGCGTCTGCGGCAGCCGCACTGGCCAGCAACTCGTCCAGCCACTGACGAAATTCCAGCTCGCGCCAGAGCTCAGCGAGCGCATCCCGATCCGGCTCGCCGAGCACGAGATCGTCAATCGATTCCTTGATCTGCACATCGGTGTGAATCGTGGCGAGCTGCTTGGATAGGAAGGCGGCATCGCGCTGCGCGTCGAGTTTCGCCGGCAATTGCTTCGCGCCACGGAATGACAGCGTGGCTATTTTTGCCGTATCCGCGTAGATATTTTCAACGCTGCCAAGGCCGGCAACCAAGGCCAAGGCCGTTTTTTCGCCAATGCCCTCAACACCTGGGATGTTATCCGAGCTGTCGCCCATCAATGCCAGAAAATCGATGACATGCTCCGGAGGAATGCCGTACTTGTCGATCACACCCTGCCGGTCGAGCTTGATGTTGTGCATGGTGTTGACGAGCGTGATGTCATCGTCGACCAGTTGCGCCATGTCCTTGTCGCCGGTGGAGATCACCGTTTTCCGGCCACCGCGCTTCGCGCGCATGGCGAGTGTGCCGATCACATCATCAGCCTCGACGCCCGCTTCGACGATCAACGGAATGCCCAACGCGCGAATTGCCGCCTGCAACGGCTGCACCTGCGAACGCAGATCCTCGGGCATCGACGGACGATGCGCTTTGTATTCGGAGAACAATGCGTCGCGGAAAGTTTTGCCGGGCGCATCGAACACCACGGCCATGTGGGTCGGGGCGTATTCCTTCAGCAGGCTTTTGAGCATATTGAGTACGCCCTTCACCGCGCCGGTCGACTGACCTTTGGAATTGGCCAGCGGCGGCAGCGCGTGAAAAGCGCGATAAAGGTAGGAAGAACCGTCGACAAGAATGAGCGGCTTGTCGTCTCGAGTCATGCTTTGAGCGCCTTGCGCACCAGCGCGCAGGTCTCGTCCATTGCTGCACGCGCCGGCGGTACTGCACCGGTCATTGTCACCCAGGCGTGGGTGAGATCATCGTGTTCAAGCAGGGTGACCGGTACGCCCGCAGTGCGCAGTTTTTCTGCGTACTGGATGCCCTCATCATGCAGCGGATCGAAACCGGCAACGGTAATAATGGCCGGCGCCAGATTGGCATGGCTTTTCGCCAGCAGCGGTGAGCCCAGCGGATTTTTGTAATCGGCTTCGCTGCGCACGTAATGGGCAATAAACCAGGCCATCACCGCGCGGGTCAAACCGAAACCTTCGCCGAGCTCAGTGTATGACGGCGTCGCCTGCCGCAGATCGGTCATCGGGTAAATCAGGCATTGCAGCTTCGGCGGCGGAAAATCGCGGTCGCGCGCCGCCATCGCCACCACCGCCGCAAGGTTGCCGCCAGCAGAATCGCCCATCACGGCAAGCCGTGCCGGATTGATGCCGAGCCGGCCGGCGTTCTGCTGCGCCCAACGAAATGCGGCAATCGCATCTTCGGCGGCACCGGGGAATTTGTGCTCGGGTGCACAACGGTATTCAACGTTGATCAGCCGGCAGCCAACTCGCGTAGCGATGTAACGCACGGTGTTGTCGTAATCGTCGATGTCACCGATCACATGGCCGCCGCCGTGAAAATAAACAATCGCCGGGCCTTTGGCTTTCGGCTTCACGTCCGGCGGCGTGTATGTGCGCACGCGGATCGAACCGCCTTCAACCGGTACCCGCTCATTGCGTATATCGGCCATTGGCAGCGCATCGGCTTCGACGATGGCCAAAACGTCGCGATAGGCCTTGCGCGCCTCCGCCGGCGAAAGCCGTTCAAACCCGGGCGCGTTGCGATTCACATACATCATCGCCTGCAGCAGCGGATGTAGCGTCCGACCCTCACGGACAACCGGTTTCCCGCCGCCCATGCGCACGAGTACGCTGCCCGGCAGGCGGGCCAGAAACTGCTTGAGGGCAAACCGTTCGATCTGCGATTTCATCATGGCACACGCGGCGACACGACGCCGGGACGGCGACGAATGCGGCGATGTTAGCGCGATTTGGCCGCCAGGATGCACTCGCCGCCAGGCAATGCCGCTACGGGCACCGGTGGCGCTCGGCCGTCAGTCGCCGACCCGGGCCGGAACCGGCAGCACATTGCCGGCCCGCCGGGCCCGCTTCCCGCCGGCCGCCTGCTCCTGCCACAGACGGTAGGTATAGTCCTGGCAATCGATCTGAATGGTGTGGCGCTTGCTCTCGGTGAAGCGTGCTTTCATCGCCTCGTGCTCCTCACGCATCCGACGCACCATCTCGGCAGTTTCAGGCAGGTGATAATCGCCGGCGAAGTATGCTGCCATCAGTTTCGATTGCTCCTCGGCAATCGGCATCATCGCGCACAGCGGCTGAACCAACGCCAGGAACAACAGATCAGGATTTTTCGGGTCAAAGATGCGCTGGTAGAGCGCAATGTCGTTGTCCCTCGCCTCGATCGTCGTTTTGTCGAGAAACGGAAAGGATATTTTGTAGCCGGTTGCGTAAACCAGCACGTCGGCCTCGACCTTTGTGCCGTCGGTAAACTCGACAGCCTTGCCATCAAGGCGCGCGATATTCGGCTTCGGCAATACGTCGCCGCTGCCCAGACGGCTGTGAATCTCGTTGGAAATCGTTGGGTGGGTATGACCGAACGGGTGCTTCGGTTTGGGCAGGCCATAATCCCAGGGCTCACCCACGCGCATGCGAATCAATCCGTGCACAACCGGCCACATCAGCGATTCCACGAACCTGCCCGGCAGCAGCGTGCGCAACACCTTCTCGCCCAGCGAGGGTTTTTCACTCGGATGCCGCAGAATTTCATCGACTGGTGTGCTGCCAAGATATTTCGGAAAGATGTAGCCGCCGGATCGGGTCGAAAGATAGACCTTGTCGGCATTCGTTTTCAGTCCCAGTTCACAGGCGATATCCATCGCCGAGTTGCCGAAGCCGATGACGACGACGGTTTTGCCGCGCATGTCGACCGGATCGGTCGGATCGACATAGTGGTGGCTGTGGATTTTCGTACCGGTGAATTCGCCGGGGAAATCCGGGTTCGGCCAGCTCGGATCCCAGTGATGCCCATTGGCGACGACGATGGCGTCATAACTGTGCGTCGCGCCGTTCGACAGCGCCACATTCCAGCCGCCACCTGCGCGTCTTTCACACCGCTCGACTTTGGTGCTGAAAACGATGTGCTCGCGCAGCCCGAAACGATTGACATAACTGTCGAAGTATTCGGCAATCTGGAAATGGCTGGGGAAATCCGGGTAATCGTCGGGCATCGGAAAATCCTGGTAAGCCATGCGCCGCCGCGACGTGTTGATGTGCAGCGAACGATAGGCGCTGGACATGCCGTTGCTGTTCTTGAACGCCCAGAGGCCACCGACCCGATCCGATGCCTCGTAACATACAAACGGGATGCCTTGCTGCTTGAATACCTTGCAACAGGCAATGCCGCTGGAGCCGGCACCGATGATGCAAACCTTCGGCAGTCTGCGGCTCGCACCATGCGGCACGGCGGCAACTTTTGCAGCCGTGCCTTGCGCAGCGGCGCCGCGTGAAGAAGACGTAGTGGGTGCGCTCATGCGGGCGACTCCTCGGTTGGTCGTGACGGCGCGGGCAGGGTGGCGGTGCCGCGCAAGGGTGTTGACCGTGCCACGCAGTGGCCGTCGGGTCAATTTCCGATTTGCTCAAGCCCCGGATGAATCCGGTCAGCTCTGCGATGCAACATTCTGCGCGGGCAGGCCGGATGCGGGCGGCGCGCGCTAGACTGCCGTCATGTCTACCTATCGCACACTGTCATCTGCCGATCTCGAAAGCGTGCGCCGTTACACCGGTGCCGAATCCCTGGCAGACTGCCGGCCGATCAGCGCCGGTATCGAGAACTCCAACTGGTTCATAACCCTGACCCATCGGGACCACCCACACGACTACGTGCTGACCCTGGTAGAGGCCGTGCCGGCGGATGAACTGCCTTTTTTCATCGCCCTCACCGATGCGCTCGCCGAGGCTGAGCTGCCGGTACCGATGGCACTGCGGCTGGCCGACGGCCGTCGCCAGTTCATCCTGCAGGGCAAGCCGGCGCTGCTGGTGCCGCGCCTGCCCGGTGCACACATCGTGGTGCCGACAACAGCGCACTGCCGCGCGATCGGCGCCACGCTCGCGCAATTGCACGCTGGCGCCGCAGGTTGCGCATTGCCGCGTGATCGACCGGATCATCGGTGGTGGCCGGTGGCCTTTGCCTACATGGCGCCACTGCTTGCTGCCGAAGTGCACGCTGAACTCGCCACGGCACTGCTTGCTGCATCGCGCACCTTTGCGCAAACGCACGCGTTGCCGCACGGTATCATTCACGGCGATCTGTTTCGCGACAACGTGCTGCTGACCGGCGATACCGTGACTGGCGTGCTCGATTTCTTCCACGCAACCCACGACGTGCTCGCCTGGGATGTCGCGATCGCACTCAATGATTGGGCTGTGGTGGATGGTGTACCGGATGCGGCACGCGAGGCAGCCTTGTTGGCCGGTTATGCGCAGTCGCGTCCGTTGACGCCACCGGAGCGCGCCTTTCTGCCGGCGCTGCGCCGCGCGGCGGCGGCGCGCTTCTGGTTGTCCCGGTTGATCGCGGCGGAAGAGCGGGCGGGAAAAGCCGATGCCGCTGTGCTGCGCAAGGCGCCAAATGATATGCAGAACCTGCTGCGAGCTCTCGGCGCACCTTTGTAACCGGCATGCAAAAGCGCCCTTCTACCGGTCACGCTAACGCGCACTTCTACCGGTCACGCTAACGCGTGACGAGACACCCATACAACGTGTCGGCGAAGTGGGTGAGCGAGAGGGTGTAGCTGTCACGCGTCAGGGTAATGCCACCGAGCTGCGGGTCGAGCACCACGAGATTGGCGCTGGTACCTTCGAACAGCCTCGGCGCAACGCCATTCTGGAAACCCTCTTCACCAATCATGCAGCCAATGTGCTCGCGCTTGACGCGCTGCGCCAGATCGATGATGCGCCGCGCCGAAGCAGCGATGTCCGGCTCGGTCACCAGCGCGCTGGTATTGGTCAGACCGATCTCGTCGAGCAGGTAACCGTAGGCGTCGTGGGCAACCAGCAGCGGCATCCGCGCTACCGGCGCAAAACGTTTCGCCTGTCGGCTGCGGTAGCGCTGCATCTCGGCGGTGAAATGTTCCGCCGCAAGGGCGTTGCCCAACCGCGCGCCGAGCGCCTGGGCGAGCAGCGCCGCGTTGCGGGTCGACAACCACAAGTGCGGGTCACGCCCGTGTTTTTTGGTATCAACCGGATCAAGACGGTAATCGCGCAGCACCACGCCGGGCAGGGTCGACAGCGTAATTACCCGCTGCTCTGTCGGCCGGGCATTTGCCTTGCCGGCATCGAGGATAGAGGCGAGATATGGTTCTGCTTCCGGTCCCGCCCAGACGACGATATCGGCACCATTGATGGCCTCGATGTCACCCGGGGTGAGCTGATAGTCATGGGTTGACGCGCCGGTCGGCACGATGACTTTCACTTCCGTGTCTGCCTTGGCGACTGCCATCGACACCATGGCCAGCGGATAGATGCTGGCAACAATCCGAGTGCCGGCCACGGCAGTGCCGACCATGGCTGGAAGTAGCAGGCAGGCGAACAACAGCAAGGCAAGGGGGCGGGACATGGCGAGCACCGGCAAAACGGGGGGGGCGATGTTCGCCCACCGCCATCATCACTGCAAGAACAGGTGGTTAGGCGTCCTGCCTGGCGCGCTCGATACCGGCCAGGCGCAGTGTCTCCTCAAGCCACTTGCGCACCCGGTTGGCATCGCCGAGCCGCGTTTTCTTGCCGGTGGAATCCATCAGCACGAGAATCACCGGCAACTCGGCGATGCGCGCCTGCATCACCAGGCAACGACCCGCTTCGTTGATGAAGCCGGTCTTGGTCAGATTGATCGACCAGTCCGGGCTTCTGACCAGCGGATTCGTATTGCGGAAAATCTGCGCGCGGCGACCCACCTTGACGGTGTGCTGCGCCGTGGTCGAGTAGCGGCGAATGGTCTCATAGGATTCTGCCGCCTTGACCAGCCGCACCAGATCGACTGCCGAGGCTGTGTTGCGGCTCGACAGGCCGGTGCCGTCGACAAAATGCGAGTGCGTCATGCCCAGCGCGAGCGCCTTCCGATTCATCGCTGCAATCGCTGCCTGCTTACCGCCCGGATAGCTGCGTGCAAGTGCTGCCGCTGCACGATTTTCCGATGCCATCAGCGCGAGCAGCAGCAGATCGCCACGGGCGAGCCGGGTGCCGACGGCAAGACGCGAGGGCGTGTGCTTGAGCGCATCCCTGTCATCGCGGCTGATGGTGATGACTTCATCAAGCGGCAACTGCGCATCAAGCACTACCATCGCTGTCATCAGCTTAGTGATCGAGGCGATCGGCATGTTGCGATCAATGTTCTTGCGGTACAGGACTTCACCGTTGTCGGCGCGGACGACGAGCACCGAGCGCGACTGGAGCCGGACGTTGTCGCGGCGGGCAAGGGCGCTGGCAGTCGCCACCGGCGCGAACGTCGTGGCGGAAAGCGGTAATGTCGACAGGCCCGGCATCGGCGCGACGAGCGCCGTCTCTTCGCCGGCCGCAACAAGAGTGCTGGCAGACAGGGCCGCCAATGCGATAAAGATTTTAAGAATGCGTTGCATCTGCTTGTCTGCAAAAAGAAACAGGGCCGGGAACGCGGACCCAAGACTATGCGTTATACCATAGCCTTCTCCCAACGCCACCCTGCCTGTCACAGATCTGCCATGCGCCTCGTCACACTGGAAGGAGTTGGTCTGCGTTACGGCGATCGACGGGTGCTTACCAGCATCGACCTCACCGTTGAAAGCGGCCATATCACCACCCTGGTCGGGCCGAACGGTTCCGGCAAAACTTCGCTCGCCCGGCTGGTGCTCGGCCTGGTTACTCCCCAGGAAGGACAGATCTCCCGTGCGCCCGGGCTGCTTGCCGGCTATATGCCGCAGAAACTCGCCATCGACCCGACCCTGCCGCTGACCGCCCTGCGTTTCGTGCAGCTGGCCGGAACCGATGCGGCCACCGCCCACAATGCCCTCGCCCGCACCGGCTCCGAGCGGCTTGCCCGCGCTCAGGTCGGGTCGTTGTCCGGCGGCGAGTTTCAGCGGGTGCTGCTGGCTCGGGCCATCGTCCGCAAGCCGCAATTGCTGGTGCTCGACGAGCCCGCCCAGGGTGTGGACATTCCCGGCCAAAATGCGCTCTACGGCCTGATCGGCGAATTGCGCAACGAAACCGGCTGCGGCGTATTGATGGTCTCGCACGATCTGCACCTGGTGATGGCCGAGAGCGACAGCGTCGTCTGCATCAACCAGCATGTGTGTTGTTCCGGCACCCCGGAAGCAGTGAGCATGCACCCGGAATTTGTCGCGCTCTTTGGCAAGATGCAAGTGCCAACTACGCCGGGACATCTTGCCGTCTATACCCATCGCCACGATCACGAGCACGAACTCAGCGGCGCAGTGCATGTGCACGGACCCGGTTGCGAGGGCAGGCACTGATGCTCGAACTACTGCTGCCGCCACTCATTGCCGGCCTCGCCATTGCCGCCGCCGCAGGGCCGCTGGGCTGTTTTCTGGTCTGGCGGCGCATGGCGTTTTTCGGCGACACCCTGGCGCATGGCGCACTGCTCGGCGTCGCGCTCGGCGCGCTGGCGCACATCAATCCGACGCTGGCGATCCTCGGCACCAGCGTCCTGCTCGCCGCCGGCCTCACCTGGCTCGCACGCGGCCGCGACCTGGGCAACGACACACTGCTCGGCGTACTCGCGCACACGGCACTTGCCTTCGGCATCATCGCCGTGACACTGATCGACGGTCTGCGCCCCGACCTGCTCGCCTGGCTGTTCGGCGACCTACTCGGCATCAACGCGACGATGGCGGCGACGATTGGCGGCGGTGCCGTCGTGGCTCTCGCACTGCTCGTGCTGGTGTGGCGCCGGCTGCTGGCAGCAACCGTCGACGAAGACATCGCACGCATCGAAGGCGTCGACACGGCGCTCATACGTTTTCTGCTGGTAATTGCACTGGCGATCATCGTGGCACTCTCGATGCGCGTCGTCGGCCTGCTGCTGGTAACGGCACTGCTGCTGGTGCCGGCCGCCGCCGCACGCCGCTTCGCGCGCGATCCGGAACCCATGGCGCTGCTGGCTGCCGCCATCGGCATGACGAGCGTGATCGGCGGGATGACCGCAAGCTGGTGGTTCGACATTCCGGCCGGGCCGGCGGTCGTGGCGACGGCAACGGCCCTGTTCATGGCGACGCGGCTGGTGCCGATGAGATCGTAAGCCCTGGTCAACGCCAAAACATCGGGCAGCCCGCATCCTATTGACGATGCCGGATTCAACTGCCAGCCTTCCCCGGCTGGCGATGCGTCAACTGGATCGCGGCCGAAAACCCTCATTACGGTTCCTTTGTTGTTTCTGTTGTTTCCGGAAAATAGGAGTACACCCCATGCGTATGGATAGAGATGTTCGCTGGAAGAGCGTCGCCCCGGCACTCTGCCTCATCGTCCTCGGAACCACCCTGGTTGCCTGCGGTGGTGGTGGCGGTGGTGGTGATGGCGGAGCCACGCCCACGCCCCCAACGCCAACCGGATACACGTCCGGCCGGCCGGCAGAATCGACGACGGCAGTCACGACTGCCGCCGATCTTTCCAACGCGATCGGCATTGAAGGTGCGGCCAGCGTTTCCGGGAGCATTCCGGCGCCCAACGCGTCCGGTTTGTCTTCCCGCCTGAATCAGGCATCGACCCTTCTTGCGCGCACCGCGAAAGTCGGCAAAAAACTCGCTGCCACAAACCCCAAACCGCGCATCGCCAACAGTGCGACGAATTACGCGGCGATCCAGGGCGCCTGGATTCTCGATTCGGCCAGCAGCCCACCGACTGTCTATGGCGGCTATTCGGTGGATGGCGATTCCGTTTACGCCGTGGCCCAGGCAGGGGGAATCTGCAACAGCTCCACGTCTTTCATGTCAACCGCAGACTTTCTTTCCATCATCGAAACCCTGAACAGCAACAGCGCCGTACTGACAGGCGGTCAAACCCTCACCCGCGACACAACCGGCGTTCTGAGCGTTTGCAGCAACACGGGCACTGGAACCGGCTCCTATGGCGGCACCATCACCGCCACCGGCCAGGTGCTCTTCACCGACAACTCGACGTTCAATTACACCTTCAACTCGGCAAGCACGCCAACGGCCGTGTTCGTGCAGATCGAGGGTGCCGACGAGTACTTCGTCGTGCCGTTTTCGGCACTGACCAGCGATGGCGCAGGCGGCTACACCATCACCTTCTATGGCCCGACTGCCGGCGATACACAGATCATTACCGGCACCCTGACCGGCCAAATCACTATCCAGGTGTTCTATGGTCAGGTGGCGCTTGCCGATCTGCTCAACGCCACCTTCACCGGCAGCGACGATGCGGCGAACTGGTCCGCTCCGGCTTATGTCGACTGTGTGACCCAGGCCGTAACCACCGGTGACCTGCAGTTCAACCTGACATGGAATACCGCCAACGACGTTGATCTGCACGTGTTCGAGCCAGGCGGCAACGAAATCTACTGGGCCAACTCCACGTCCGCAAGCGGCGGGCAGCTTGACGTGGATGATGTCGATGGCTACGGCCCGGAGAACATTTACTGGGCGGCGGCGGTTCCGCCCGGCGCGTACAGCGTCTTCGTCGAGAACTACGATGGCGATGCGGCACCGGGCTACACGCTCACTGTGACCAAGCAGGGCGTATCGACGACCTACACGGGTTCACTTGCTGCTACTGCTGGCGCCCAGAGCGTGCCGATCACGATCACCGTGCCCTGATCATCCCTGTACCAATGCAATGACAGAAAGGCACCTCCGGGTGCCTTTCTGTTGTCTTCAGTTCAACACAACCCGCTGAATGACACGATGAGAACGATACGCCCTGCACGACGGACCCTGGTTTTCCTCGTGCCGCTGCTGCTTACCGGTTGCGACCTGCACAACGACACCGATGTCGCGGCAGACCCCGCCCCGCTCTATGGCTGCAACGGTATTCCGGCCAGCTCACCACACCTTGCGGCCCACGACACGGCAACACCGCCGACCCGCTCGATGGCGCGTTTCTGGAATGAAGCCATCCTCGAAGCAATCCGTACCGACATGCCAAAGCCGACGGTGCACGCGCGCAATCTCTATCATCTGTCCGCCGCGATGTACGACACCTGGGCTGCCTACGATGCCACCGCGGATGGCCGCTACTATCGCGGCCCCCGCGTCACAGGCACCAATGCCGAGCGCGACGAATCCGTCGCCTATGCGGCCTGGCGCGTGCTCGAAACACGTTACGCCCGCGCTGCGTTTCCGGACACAACCCTGGCCGGGCTTTACGCGCACATGACATCGCTGGGTCTGGATCCCTGTTACACATCGACGACCGCGAATACGCCCGCCGCGTTTGGCAACACGGTTGCGCAAACCGTACTGTCCGCCACGATCGATGACGGCGCGAACGAAACCGGCAACTATGCGGACACGACCGGCTGGGTGCCGGCCAATGAACCCCTGGTTGTGGCCGATGGCGGCGCCCTGATGCAGGAGCCCGACCGGTTTCAGTTGCTGTTCATACCGGGCGCCATCTCACAGAACGGCATTCTGCAACCCGACGCACTGCAGCAATACATTGGTGCGCAGTGGGGTGCTGTCGAAACCTTTGCGCTTCAGCGTGCTGCCCCTGACGCAGCCTATGTCGCCGACAACATCGTGCCGGCCTGGAATTCCGCCGCAATGAACGATCTTCTCGTCGAGCTGATTCGCAAGAGCGCGTCGCTCGACAATCACAGCAGCCATGTCATCGACATTTCACCGGGCGTCTTCGGCAACAATGCGCGCGGCACCAATGACGGCCAGGGTCACCTGGTTAATCCGGTTACCGGCACGCCGTATCCCGCCCAGAATGTACTGCTGGCGGATTACGGACGGGCCATCGCCGAATTCTGGGCGGACGGGCCGCACTCGGAGACGCCGCCTGGTCATTGGAACGTGCTTGCCAACGAGGTTTCCGACGCGCTCGGCGCCACGCCGCGGCTGCACGGCACCCGGCCCGCCGCTGATCTGCTCGAATGGGACGTCAAGCTGTACTTCACGCTGAACGGCGCACTGCACGATGCCGCTATCGCCGCCTGGGACGCGAAACGCCGCTATCTCGGTGCGCGGCCGATCTCGCTGATCCGTTATCGCGCGGATCTCGGTCAGTCCGGCGATCCGGCGGCGCCGTCCTGGCATCCCGACGGCCTGCCGCTGGTGCCGGGACTGATCGAATTGATCACCGACGCGTCGGCGGCTCCCGGCATGCCGCATGCGCAGTTGAAAGCCCATGTCGGCAAGCTGGCCATACGCAGTTGGCTGGGCGAGGGGCAGGCGACGCCCTCAGGCGCCAACGTCGACTGGATGCTCGCGCGCGACTGGGTACCCTATCAGCGCGCCACGTTCGTCACGCCGGCATTTCCCGGCTATGTCTCGGGCCACAGCACATTCAGTCGCGCAGCCGCCGAAGTACTTGCCGATGTTACCGGCAGCGACTTTTTCCCCGGCGGCCTGTACCAGCATGTGGTGCCGGCCGGTACCGGACTGACCTTTGAGGAAGGACCGACGACCACGATCGTGCTGTCGTGGGCGACCTATTTCGACGCTGCCGACCAGGCGGGCCAATCACGGTTGTGGGGCGGGATACATATAGCGCCGGATGACTTCGAAGGGCGTCGCACCGGCCACCGCGTCGGCATTGCGGCCCTGGCAGAGGCCGAACGCTGGTTCGACGGCTCTGCCGTGCCTTAAGGAACCTCTGCGAATCAGAACGTATCGCCCGGCGAACCAGAACTCTTGGAATCAGGTCCAGCAATAACCGAGAACACCACTGCGTACGCTGCAACCTGGTCCATGTCGGCGACATAGTGGCCGAAGTCAAAGTTGAAGTTCTCCTGCTTGCCGGCGCGAATCGATCCGCCGATCAGCGAGACCGGACGCTTGCCGACGGCGATCAACTTGCCTTGCGCGTCCGACAGCGTTACATCAACGCTCACGGCGACACCTTTGGGGCGACGGTTCCAGAGGATGACCATTGCCTGCTTGCCGGAGAAATAGATCGACTGAAGTTTTACGCCCTTGACGTCCAGGTTCAGTTCGATCGGTTCGTCGGGGGAGTACTTTCCGGCAATCGAATCGGCGCCGAGCACGGCTTTCACCGAATTTTCGGCCGCAATGGCCAGACTGCCAACGAAAAGCGCCATCAGCATCATGACGGTACGCAACATTGTTGTTCTCTCCTTGGTAAAGGTGTATCGCCAGAATTGGAAGGGCCACAAGTATGCCTTGCCATGCCTGAGGGCACAAACTCCGGTCAGTCACGCGGATTCCACTTCACCGGCTGGCCGGCGTCTTCATCGACGCCAGCCTCATCGGGATCGACATAACCCTCGGTGAGATCCTGCGTGTAATCGCAGGCCAGGCACTCCAGCCAGATGATGCCGGCTGCATCCTCACAGCGCCGCACTTTGTCCTGCGCGCGGCACGATGGGCATGCCGTGCCGGCGAAAAACTGCCGCTTCACCTGTTCGCCGCGCGACGCGTTCATTCCGCTCACGAAGATTGCCCGACGGCAGCGGCGCCGGCCGACGCATCAACGACTATGCCGCAGTGCCGCAGCAACGCATCGATACTCGGCTCACGCCCGCGGAAGCGCCTGAACATATCCATCGCTTCTTCCGAGCCACCACGCTCGAGGATCGCCGTGCGAAAGTCGGCGCCGGCCCTGGCGCTGAAGATGCCTTCTTCCTCAAAGCGCGAGAAAGCATCTGCGGAAAGCACTTCCGCCCACTTGTAGCTGTAGTACCCGGCCGCATAGCCGCCGGCAAAGATATGTGAAAAGCCATGCTGAAAGCGGTTGAATGCCGGCGGCTGCATGACGGCAACTTCAGCACGCACTTCATCGATAATTTTCTGAATGTCCATGCCATGGCCCGCAACAAACTCACAATGCAGGCGCATGTCGAACACCGAAAGCTCGACCTGACGCACCATCATCATCGCCGACTGGAAGTTGCGTGCAGCGAGCATTTTCTTCAGCATGTCGTCCGGCAGCGGCGCGCCGCTCTGGTAGTGCCCGGCGATCAGCGCCAGCGCCTCCGGCTCCCAGCACCAGTTCTCCATGAACTGGCTGGGCAACTCGACCGCATCCCAGGCAACGCCGGAAATGCCCGACACGCCGCGCTCATCAATGCGCGTCAGCATGTGGTGCAGGCCGTGACCAAACTCGTGAAACAGTGTCGTCACCTCGTCGTGGGTAAGCAATGCCGGCTCATCGCCTACCGGCGGCGTGAAATTGCAAACCAGATAGGCGACTGGCTTTTGCAGTGAGCCGTCGCGTTTGCGCCAGCGGGCGAGGCAATCATCCATCCAGGCGCCGCCGCGCTTGTTTTGCCGCGCGTACATGTCGATGTAGAAACCGGCAATTACCTCGCCCTGCGCGTCGAGAAGATCGTAGTAGCGCGCATCCTTGTGCCACACCTCCACACTACCGCGTTCCTCCACGCGCACGCCAAACAGCCGCCTGGCAACGTCGAACATCCCGGCCAGCACCTTCGGCGCAGGGAAATACGGCCGCAATTCTTCCTGCGAAATTGAATACTTCGCTTGCTGGAGTTTTTCCCCGGCATAGGATGCATCCCAACTGCGGAAATCGTCGATGCCGCATTCTTTCTTCGCGAAGGCCTTCAGCTCCTCCACCTCATGTTTTGCCGCCGGCAATGCCTTCTTGCCGAGATCTCGCAGGAAGGTGAGCACCTGTTCGCTGGTATCCGCCATTTTCGTCGCCAGCGAGAGTTCGGCAAAGTTTTGGTAGCCGAGCAACCGCGCCTCTTCGTGACGCAGCGCAAGGATCTCGCTCATCAGTGCGCTGTTGTCATACTTGCCGGCATGCGGGCCCTGATCGGAAGCACGCGTTACATAGGCGGTGTACAATTCTTCGCGCAGCGCACGATCATCGGCGTAGGTAAGCACGGCGAAATAGCTCGGGAAATCAAGGGTGAGTACATAACCGGCGAGATTGCGCTGCTGCGCCGTTTGCTGCGCCTGCGCCAGCGCCGACTCCGGCAGGCCCTGCAGTTGCGCAACATCGGTAATGTGCTTGCTCCAGGCATTGGTGGCATCAAGCACATTGTCGCTGTACTGGCTGGTGATTTCAGCCAGCCGCGACTGAATTGCCGCGAAGCGCTGCTGCTGCTCCTGCGGCAGATCAATGCCGGAAAGACGGAAGTCACGCAGCGCGTTGTCGATCACTTTCTGTTGCGCGGTGTCGAGCTTTGCGTACTCGCCGGCTTTCACCTGCGCATAGGCATTGAACAGCTCACGATTCTGGCCCAGCTCAGTGGCGAAATCGGCAAGCTTCGGCAAACAGGCATTGTAGGCCTTGCGCAGTGCGTCGTTGTTCATTACCGCGTTCAGATGCGACGCCGGGTCGAAGGCACGATCAAGACGATCCTCGGCTTCGTCCAGCACTGCGACGAGGTTGTCGTATGTGAACGGCCCGCCGCTGGCGAGCACTGCGGCGATCTGCGCGCGGTTGTGGGCAATCATTTCGTCGATTGCAGGCTCGATATGCTCGGGTTTGATGGCGGCGAAGGGCGGCAGCCCGGTATAGGTGGTCAATGGGTTGTTCATGGGGAGTATCTGTCCTGGGGCCAGATGTGGCGGCAATGCAATGCACAAACAAGGTGGTCGTGATTTTCAGTGTGTGCCGGCAGTATAGGGGAACGATCATGCGAAAATCACGCCGCGATCCTGCCCGCAACAACCTGACCCACAGTGAGGATTCCCATGGCCATCCGCAGCTACCTGGGCATGACCCCGATTCTCGGCGCGCGCGTATTTGTCGACCCAAGCGCGGTGGTCATCGGCGAAGTCGAACTGGGCGAAGACGTATCGGTCTGGCCACTTACTGTCATTCGCGCCGACATGCACCACATCCGCATCGGCGCGCGCACCAGCGTGCAGGACGGTGCGGTACTGCACATCACCCATGCCAGCGACTTCAACCCCGGCGGCTGGCCGCTGCTGATCGGCGAGGACGTGACGATCGCGCATCATGTGATGCTGCACGGCTGCACCATCGGCAACCGGGTGCTGATCGGCATGAAGGCGATGGTGATGGACGGCGCAGTGATCGAGGACGAAGTGATCATCGCCGCCGGCGCGGTAGTGCCGCCCGGCAAACGCTGCGAGAGCGGTTTCGTCTACATGGGCACGCCGGCAAAGCAGCAGCGACCGATCAGTGAAAAAGAGCGTTCTTTCTTTCGCTACACCGCCGCAAATTACGTGAAGCTGAAAGACAAACACATTGCGCAGGGCTGGCCAACACAAGCCGGCTCATGACTGACGCGGTTTTCCAGCTGCTTCGTCGATCGCCGCTATCACACGGCAATACCGCCGCTGTTGCAGATCGTTGAACATGCCGACCCAATGTTGTGGTATCGCCCGCGGCAGACCCATGAGCTGACGAGACCAGTATTCATTTTCCTGTTCGCGCAATTCCAGTAGCGCAGCCAGCGCCCGCGCGGCGAGAACCTCGTCCTGCGCGGTACACGCCACCAACCACTGCACAACGAGCCACTCCGGATCAGTATCGCTGCCAACGGCAAGGTGCAGGGCCTGAGCCGCGTCCTGCGGCTTGCCGTCCTCAAGACCCCACCAGGCCAACTCCGATGTATGCCGCCCGCATCGCGTCCGCCTGGAAATGAGGCTTCCAGGGCACACGCGCCATCGCGCGTAAGGTATTGACGCCGTCATCGCGTTGACCGCGGGCGCGCAGCAAGTTCGCCAGCCGCACATATCCTTCGACCTTTTGTATGCCCGCGTCGGCATCTGCGGTAAGTGCCTCCTGCCACAGTGAAATTGCCTCGTCGGTGCGCTGCGCGAATGTCTCCGTCCGGGCCAACTCACCCGCTGCTGCCACACGCTCGGCGCAGTAGGCATCCGGAGCACGGCGCGCATCGGCAATCAA
>JBMOOP010000023.1:0-27393 GCA_049324495.1 Pseudomonadota bacterium | reverse complement strand
TTCCGGCGTCTTGCAGCCGGCCAGAACTTCATCAAGAATCCTTACTTCCATTGCCATGTAATTGCTCCTCGGCGGTACTGCCGCCATCATCTCAAAGGGCAGTTACACAGTTCAATTTACAGGCCCCCATATGCGTTCGGCGACTAATTGAGGAAACAAGCTACTTTTCCGGCGAACGTATTGCATTCGTCGCATCAAACAACATGCCGTCAAAGAACGACGTCAGCCTGACAACAATCGGAAACCTCTACGACGTATTAAAGATCTTGTTCACGCAAGCAGATACAGAGCTAAGGTCAAAGAGCTCTGATCTGACAAGGATTAGGCCATCCGACGAGAAACTGGACGATTACTTCGAACTTTCGACATCCTATTTCCAGAACTTTCAAAGATACTTTGAAGAAATCGACGAGTTCTTTGGCTCCAAAAACTCGACCGTAGTCGTCAAGAAATACCGAACCGCGAATGGGGGAAGTGTCATTTTTCGCCCAATCGGGCTGGATATTTTTGCGAGAGTTATCGCCAGACTGAGCAAAGACATGCCACTTCGGGCTTCAATTAAAAGGGCAAGCCTCCTTCCAAGAAATTTGACAAGTGCGCCGTATAAGGGGCTACTGTGGGATCAAAATACAAAAACAATTTCTAACGCTAACGTCGTCACTGTACGCGAAGTACTTTTGTACATGCTAGGAGCATCAAAGTACTCAGACTCAACCCTATTGGCGAGATATAGAAAAGCTCTGGGCGATACGAGTGCTTCACTTCCAAAAAAGTTGATCTGACGGAACTCGCAGATGCAGTTAACCCTACCTTCCGCCCACGACCAGAAAGTCATTCCCTGCCTCTATCTCATGCGGTTTAGTTATCTAATCGAATTGCGGCAACAGCAGCCTCAATATCCTGGTCTGATAGGAATGGAGCTTGCGCGAAGACCAAACCCTGCTCGCCGTTGAGCTTGGCGGCCAAATGTCCCCGACCCAACAGCAGCTCGGCGCCAGGACGATCAAGCGCGATCTTTGAGGTCGCTTCGCTAGAGACTTTCAAGATCAGGCGGTTGCCGAGATTCTCACGGAGCTGCATCGGCATGACATCCTTGTCGGGTCGCTGCGCCGCGAAGATCAAGTGAATGCCGGCTGCCCGCGCCTTTACACCCAGGCGTTGGACTGCGGCGCCCACCGCAGCCTTGTAGGCGTCGTCGAGCATCCAGTCGGCAAACTCGTCATGGATCAGAAAGACCATGGGCAACCGCTCCTCGGCCGAGACCTTAGCGTTGTAGGTCGGCAGGTCGCGCGCCCGAGCCTTCGCAAAAGCCCGGTAACGGTCCTCCATCTCTTGAACTAGGGCCCCAAGCACCTCACCAGCCTTTTCCTTGGTGGTCACGATCTCGTCACGCATATGCGGCAAGTCGGCCAAAGGGGCATAGTCCACGCCCATCTTCGGGTCGATCAAGATGATCTGCGCCATGTCTTTGGAGTTAGTCGCCGCGATGTCCAGCAGCAAGGCTTGGATCAGGACAGACTTGCCGCTGCCGGTCGCGCCGGCCACTAGGGAGTGCGGCTCGTGGGACGATAGCCCACCGAACTCCGCGCCAAGATTAAGATACAGCAATGCTCCGTTGATCTCTTGCAATCCCAACAGTAAGGACGTGTTGATTCCGGCGACATTGCGGTTGAGCTCGCGACGCGACCACAGCTCCCAGAGTGAGACGGCCTGGCGCTTCGATCCGGCGACCGTTACTACGATCTCGCCGGGCTTGGGCTGGACCGTGACGAGATTGATCGCGTGCGTTGTGAGAAGTTGGGTGCGTTTGTTCTCGATGTCCTCCACGCGCAGCCGGTCAGAGCCGGCTAGACGCACCAGGCAACCATTGGGCGTCAGGCGGGTGCCTAGGATCGCAGCCTGCAGCCCGTAGCTGTTGAGCGCGGCCTTGAGCTTTTTGGTGACATCCTGGGCCCACACCTCCCGCTCGGCGTCAGACTGGGCGCCGCCTGCGAACCTTGAGGCGACCAACTCGGAGAGCGCCATCCCGAGGTTTGCTGATGACGCGGACGTCGCAGCAGCATCGCGGACAGCCTGCGGTGCACCTTCGGCTTTGGCCAAGCTTTGCGAATGAGCCGTAGGCTGTTGCGCTGGACTGCTGGCTGGAGCGATCACGACGGATTCAGCGGGCTCGGACGCAACCCGCTCTATGGCATCGGGCCCACCACTGGCGAGCTGACCCATGGCGGCGAGCCAGGGCACGCGCGGGGCAGGCTTCTTAAAGCCGTGCCCGCTCCATGGCTTATGGGCCCCAAGACCCGCGCGGGCCTGAAGGCCACTTGTGCCCTTGGCGTAAGCCTCGACGAGCTTGCGAAGGTCGGGACGGTCAAAGACTTCCTGCCAGGCCTTCACGCCGTCGGACTCTTCCAAAAGTTCCTGGTCGGAGGCGGATGTGGAGCCGGCGTCCGAGGTATGGACATAGACATGCGAATACCCACGCAGCGAGATCTCCACGTCGCCTTCGCGAAGCTTTGAGCGCGCTCGCTCCATCAAACCGGTCATTCCCGGTGGAATGTCGGCGTCGATAAGCATGTCAGCCAAGCGGGCCAGCCATACGTCACGGTCAAGCCGACCGGGGTCGCCAAAGAGCGCTTCGCGGAACATGCCGAGGGTTGCCAGAAGCTGGTCTTTGGAGTCACGGCGCGCCTTAGCCAGGCCATCGGCGGCGACGTATTTCGATTCCACGATCGAAATCACGACGCGAACGCCCTCCTCCGACTCCTCGACATTGAGCGCGAGAATATCTGCGATTCGACTTTCCGGCTGGGAGAGCCAAGTGGCGTAGTCGTCGAGCAGGAAGTAAGCCGTCAAGACTTGGCCGCCTCCCGCTGCGACCCTGAACTCTTCGGAGAGCAAGTGGCGGCTGAGCACGAGGCCAATCATTTCCCCTGCGGAAACGCCCCTCTTGGCCGCTCGCAGCACGATATCGCCGGAGACCGAGAGCGCGTCACGTTTTGCCTTGTCGGCGGCGTCCTGAACATCGGAGGCATCAAGCTGCAAATTCAGCTCGTCCAGACGTCGGCGCACCAGCACGCCGAGAAGGCGCAATTCCGAAGTCGAGCTAACAATCATGTTGCGGCCGTTAGTTGATCCTCGGCGATAGCGGACGACAGTGATGCCGTTGTGCTGTAGCTGACGCCTGTCTAGCAGCTCGTCATAGGTAGCGACCCACTCGGCCAAATCGTGAGCATCCTTGATCATTCCGGCGAGCGCCGGACTTTGTAGCGAGATGCGGCGTGCAGGCAGGTATCGCTCACCAGGCATCGCATCGAGCTGACGGCAGACAGCGGCCACCGCGGACACGTATGCCCAGCCAGAGGCGGTTTGCCACGGGCAGGTCAAGAACGTGGTCGATTTGAGCTCGTTCTCTCCCGAGGCGCTGCGGTACGACCAGCGAGATGGTGCGTGCTCCAGGTTCGGGCGATCGTTCATCCAAGCCACGGAGAGCCATTCGGAGTGGGAGGCCCGAGATACCACGTCGTGCAGGAAGGCGACATCGAAAGCCTTGAAGCCCTGGGCACTCTCGCCGGGCGTCGCCGAGATCGGCGTCACCGAGATGCGCAACTTTGAGATGAAGTTGTCGCTTGTCTCGCTAACCACAGGCAGATCCGGATCGTCGCCCGCCTTGTTGACCAGCTCGCCGTAGACGCTACGAAGCTTGCCGGCGTCAGAGTGGCGAACAGACACATTGCATTGTAGCTTTCCGTCCTCTTGGATCGAGTAAAGCTCACGCACGGTCGCCAGCGGCAGCTCGGCAGCGTCGGCATTGTAGAGAACGACGCTAAGGTTCGAGGCCTCATGCGGCTGCAAACCGACGTAGCGCTCCAATAGCTCGCGCGCCTGCTTGGCGGCTGAAGCCGGGTCCACGTCTGTCATGGCACCCTGGTTCACGCGCGTCGGAGACTCCAAAAGACTGTAACCGTTGACGGTGCTACTTTCCGTGACAAGCGTCGGAGCGCCGGAATTGATGATAACGGCAATCTCCGGATAGAACGGATGAGCTATCTCGTCTGACAGCTCGCGCATGAAAATCTCACGATCCCCATAGAGGATGTTGCCACTCGAGAGCAAGTGAGTTGCAAAGCCAGCAACCCGGCGCGATTTGACCGCTAGCGCCTTCATGCGCTCTGGGTGCCACGGCGGAATGATCAGCGCGGGATTGTCGCCAGCCACGCGGGCCGTGCCGATCGTGAGGATCTCTGAAACCAAGCGCGAGCGACACACGTCACCACGGGCGTGGGCACCGAGGGTCGACATCAGTGCGCCGAAGGATTCCGCCTGGCGCATGACGGCCTCGCCGTGCAGCCCCGTGGAGACAAAGTCCTCCATCGCCTTTATGTAGTCCTCTTCGAACTTGTCCCAAGCGCTTCGGACTTCGTCCCGCTGCAACGGGGTCAGGTAGCCGTCATCGGCCAGATCCTTGATTCTGGTCTTAATGTCATGCCGCAGGCTGCGCAGTTTGTTGGCGGCGGGCACTAACGAGCCCGCATCGGTCGAATAGGTTGCCTCCAAGGTGCCGGTGTCGAGCAGCGAGACGTTTTGCACCCCACCCTTCTTGCTCACCAAGCGACGAGGGACCTCCGTGCAGCCAACTGCGCCCTTTTCGAGCAAGCGGCGCATGTCCGCAACCATCGATAGGCCAATCGACGTGGGCTTGTAGCTCCAGAGCAACTGCGTTTTGGACAGCACGGTCTCCTTGCCCTTTGAGACCTGAACCAAGGCCACATCGAACTTGATCTGTAGGGCCATGCGCGAGAGCGACGAGTTCGGCTTGAGCTTGTTTTTCTTGTCGTTGCGCAGCTCCTTCTCTTTGGCAAAGAAGGCCTCGTAGTCGAATAGCGGATCGGGCAGGTTGGCGTTGCCCATGCGCTCAACCTTCCATTCGGCCCTCGAACCCATGAGCTCCTTCAAGCCGCGATACATGGCCGAGAAGTAGCGGCCCGCGTCGTAGTTGAAACGCTCACGCCACTCCTTACGACCCTTCGTCACGGTGAAGCGAAGGATACGCTCGCCCTCGGCATCGCGCAGGCCAGCATGGAGACTGTTGACCACGCGGGCGAAGCCGTCGATGAAGTCATTGCACTCAATGGGTTTGCCATAGAGCGCCTTCTCCCAACGAGCGCAAAGCTTGGCGTCTTGCTCGATCAGACGGCGGTGCTTGACGAAGAATCTCTCGTCGTCCTCAGTGAAGTCGGAGCGTCGTTCGCGCGACTTCAAATCCTCCAACTGCTTACGATCATCAACGTCTAGCGAGTTCTCCTGATCGCAGTCATGATCAAAGAAGCGTAGCGTCGCATCGACCAAGCCAAGCTGCTTCTCCTTGGGTTTGTCGAAGGCCAGGTAGACGCCATCAGCTTCCCACTCGAATTTGGCTAGGGCAGAGGCGGCCTCCTGATCTCCCGCGGGAGCGGCAACGAAAGCATCGAGCGCGAGGCGCGCGGCGTCTGTGATCTCTGCCGCGTTAGCCTCGATGCGCTCATTCAACTCCTCCAGTTCCAGCGGCTGTCCATTTTGGCGAAGTTTTCTAAGAAGCGGCGCGCGCTGTGTAAATAGCTTGGCGAACGCCTTCTGCCATGGTTTTCGCAGCGCACCGAAACTCTTGGTGTTTGAGAAAAATGTGCTGTCGCGCGGCAGTCCCGCTCGAGGCAATGCGAAGCCCACGGCGTCGCGAATTGCGAGACCCCGGGTGGACATAGCCTCAACGATCTCAGAGCAGAACTCGCCGATCTGCACGAGCGACAGCTCGGAAGATGCCAACAGACCACCTAGGGCCGCATGGAACACCGCGCGATCATCCGGCACCGGCGCTTGACCTCCCGCGTGCAAGGCCGCCTCGACCCAAAGCTCGGAGTCGGCTCGCATCTCCTTGGCGCCTATCGCCATCACATGACCCAACGTGTCAGCCAAGTTGTGCTCGTTGCCATTGGCCGTGACGATTGCCGCCTTGGCTGTCGTCGCGTTGTTGCGAACGTAGCCGGCGTTATGAGAGATCAGGATCTCAGGTGGCAAGCCCTGTCCTTCGACCAATGCCTCCGGGATCATAAGGTCCACGCGGGCGTAGAGATCTGGCTTTGCTAGGATCGCCCGCGCGACGGCTGCTATCTGGTTCGATGAGAGTTTGTCGAGGCGAAAAAGCGCCGCGGACTCACCCGGCTGACCGGGATTGGTAATGCGCTTGGCAAGGATGTCCGCGCCGACGCGCCCAATGATGCGGTCGGTCAGCATGCGGCCTCCCCCTTAAACGCGAACGGATTTTCAACAAACGAGCAGGAGTCAGAGAGCCGGCGGACCAGACCCAATCCCACGAGCCTCGCTTCAAGGTTGTCACGGTTCTCGCTGAGCTCCACTTGGTCGACGAGCTTCGCATCGACCAGGCGCGCTCCTTCGGCATCACCGAAGACCAAGCCATAGCGCATCTTGGCCTCCGCCAAGAATTCGTCGAACTGCATGCGGTCGTTCACAATGGCCACGACAATCGACTTTAAGAGCCGATCATTCGGAGCATATCGGGTGCGCCGCGAGAGGCGACGGGAGCTCAAGCCGATCGCCCGTGACCAAGACGCGTGGATCTTGCCAACGTGCTGCTCATGGCGTGCGAGCGCCAGCTCTGCGAGCTTTTCGACCAATACGTCGGGGCTATCGCCGGTATAGTCCTCGTCATCACTGGCGTCAGGCGATGGCCACTGAAACTTCTCGCGCATGAGCTTTACTCGCTCGGCCTCCGGGAAGTCACTGGAGGCGGCCTTGACCCAGAGCGCATCCATGCGAATCGATTCGACATGGGCGCGCACCGCCTTGGCGGGCAAACCTTGGTTGAGCTGGTAGCTGTCACCGGAAAGCGTGCGGACCTTAGTGCGCTCCTTAGAGACGATCTCGCAGACAATTTCGACCGGGTCGTCGTCGCCCGCCACGCGCTTGGCTCTCTCGAGGAAGTAGAGCAGCATGTTGAGGCCGGAGATGGCGATCAGATGCTCCAAAGCGTCATAGATCGGCATATCCTTGTCCAGGATCGCCAACCAGTCCTCGCAGATCTGGTCGAAGCGCGGGTTGGTGATCTCAGGCAAGTACCCCGACTGCCTGGAATCGTCTGCCCGCTGCGGCGCACCTTGCATCGCGCGTGCGAGCCTGTTCATTGGCGCTTCGCGGTTGAACAGGCGCTCTACCATCAGGTCGCCAAGTTCGGCGCCGCGCTTGGCCCGGGTGAGCATCATGTATAGCAGCTCACCGCTGCGTGCGAAGAAACGCCGGTCGTTGCTCATCTTGCCCTTGGAGTCGATCTCCAAGTCTTCGTAGAGAGCATCAGGGCCGAAGGGGAATACGAATTTTGAGCTCCAGCGCTTGTTGCTGCGCGACTCGAAGGAAGAGGACCGCAGCAGATCCACGGCCTTTGCAAAGTCGTCAAAGCTTGCGAAGGAATCGCGTAGGTAGGACAAGTCATCGACGCCATCGCCATTGCCCGTCGAACCTTGCGCGAAGCGCTCGAACCACTGACGCCACTTCTCCTCGTCGGGCTGCGAGCTCTCGGAGATCGATTCAACATAGGGGTTGTTAAAGAGTAGCCCGCGGAGGCGAATTTGGCGCTGCGGTTGGAATTTGAAGGCTCCGCCGAGCCCCTCATGAGGGCGCAGCGGGTGGTCGACATTCGAGCCCAGCGCGCCTAGGAATTCCAGCACAGTCAAATGCGGGAGCTGCTCGTCGTAGAGACGGTGCCCCCATATATTCTCGTCGACGCAGAAATCGACGCTTTTGATCTCGGGGCGCTTGAAGATCTCGGTCATTCCGGCGGCCTCACGGTAACGGGGCGGGCGAAGCCGCGGCCTCCCGGCTCGATATCGATGAAATTCAGTGTCAGGTCGGAGGCTTCGCCACCCACCTCGTCGTCGTCGCCAGCAGAGCTGGCCTTGCGAACGATCTCCGCCTTGCGCAGAAGCTTCGCCTTAAAGGCCAACAGGTCTTCAAGGCACTCGTTGGAGAAGCTCGCCGGCAGAGCACCTTCGGCCACGCGCGATAGGAACTCATGTCGGATCGGCGTTAGGTCGAAGGCGACTGAGTAGCCAGGTCCAGGCGCAAGCGACACATCGAGCTGTGGCCGGCCAGTCTGATCATCAAGCTTGATGGCCATGCCCACGCCGCCTTGCCTCCGCGATGGCGTTTCGTGGTCGCAGAGCACGCTTACGCGGCTTTGCGTGAAGCCTCCGGAGCTGGCGATGAAGATACGATCGACATTCTCCAAGAGGAGACCGGTCATGACTCGATTGAGCCCACGGGCGATCCGCCCACGAGTGGTCTCGCTCACGGGCTTTTTAGCCTTGAGCGATTCGATAATGCCTAGATAGTCGCCCGCAAAGCGGAAGGCCGTCATAGACCAGCGGGGGTAGCCTGGCTCGGACTCTGGCAGCGAAAAGTAGAGACGACGCCGCTGAGCTTCTAGCAAGTCCAAGAATTCGGAAGAGCCGTCATCTAGGCGCGCGCCTTCATGGCCTTCGAGGTAAGCGTCCTGGGCTGCACGAAACTCCGTCGTCGCGCCATAGACCGGATCGACACCCACCAAGCGCGCAAAGTCGTCCTGCAGCCGCGAATCGTCCTTGCCATAGACCAGCAGGCCGTCGACCGCGTTGGTCGTCTCCTCGCCCACGCCAAAACTCGCCATCGCCCTGAAGACGGGGCGATCGGCGGCCCGACGTTTTGGCAAGTTCGCTCCAAAGGCGTTGGCGTAGATGCTCGCCGCGCCGATGCGCCCGCTCTCTTGGATCTTGGGTACGTCCGCGCAGGTCATCAAGTTCTCTTTGGCAAGCTTCCCGTCCGCGTAGCCAAGGACCATGTTGGAGCACAGGGCCAGCAAATCACGCACCGGGAGATGCAGCCCGTTGAGACGAGCGATCTCGACTAGGTCGCCCAAACGGCGCGCGAGCTGCCCACCATCGTCGTCGCCGAGAAGGCGGCGGCGGTTCTGATCGATCGGGCAGACCTTCCCATCTGCCCTTAATGAACATCGCAAGCAGTTTGCCCATTCGGGATGTCCAGCCACGGCCTTAGCGACTTCGTCCAACGTCTTACGGCTTGTGGAGCGGCTGAGGTCGAAAACGGCCAAGCGATCAGGTGCAGGCCCGGCCTGCAAGAAGCGCTCCTGCAATGGCTTACGCAGCGGATGGACGCGCCCCTGCCGCTTGCCTAAGTCGCGCAGGCGATCGAGGAGCTGACCGTGGTTGGCAGCCAGGATTACGATTTCGGAGTCGTCACTACCGAATACAGATCTTTCAAGCCGCTGAAGCGGCAGATCACTCTCTTGGCCGTTGAACTCAGAAAGGTCTTTGATGAAGACCGCTAGGCGACCATCCGCCAGACGATGCTCCTTCACATTCTCCCTGTCCGCCCATACCTTTGGATCGCCACCGATGCGAGCCCACAGGGCTCTACAGTGGTAGGTCTTGCCGTCGCCTGCGGTGCCGGCGATCAGCATAGAGCCCGGCGCTCTGGAATCGATGTGCTTGACCATGTCGTCAAGCAACGGCGTCGACAAACTAATCGGCTGGACCTTCGCTCGCCCTAGTGCGCCGGTCACGTATTCATCGAACATCGTCAGGTTATTCGGCGTGGGACCGTAGCTGCGCAGAAACTTTACCCAGCCGCTAGCCGGCGGGGCTCCTGGCCCCACGTCGCCGTTCGGTTGCGTACCGGCAACATTGATCATCTTCTCGTTGTCACTATCCATGACGACCTTCCATGAGTTCTTAATTCCGCATATCGCATAACTGGCTGAAAAACGGCAGCAGGAAGACGATGGCCTTGAGGCTAGCCACATTCACTTGGCCACGCCGGATGTTGGCGGATTCCCAGGAGTGGCTTTCTATCTGGCCGGAGGGAGCGCGCCCCACTCGCTTCATTTTTTCTTAATTCCTTTCCGGAGACTTTGAAGCAGTTGTGCACGCCACCTCATCGTTCTTTGTGGCGCCAACCCACCTTTCGGTTAGCGCCAACCCTTTGTTGAATTCAGGCCAAATCGACTACTTGTTTGCAAGCAACTGACCCGCCGGGGCCTTCAATCGATAGCGCTGGGCATACTCCAGAATCAGCACCTCCATCATGGAAGCGGCCGAGCGGTGTTCCCGTTCCGCCGCCAGCTTGAGGAGAGCTTTGATCTCGGCGGAGGTCCTTATCGACAGGGTCTCGACTTTCGTACGGGACATGGCTTCGCCCCCCACTTGTGTAGTGAGGCGAATGTAATGCCTTTTACTTACGGGGGCCAATGCACCATTCAGGGGTTGCCCTGCATGTGCAGACTGTGACGGCCGAGGAACCACTGCTCGGTCTCCCGGCTCTGCCGGTACCCGCCCAGCCAGCCCACGTGACGGTCGACAACTTCGACGTGCCAGGAGCGGTCCCCGAGGTCGGGCAGCCTTTCGGCGGCGGCGCGGAGATCTGCCCGCCAGGACCGCAGCCCGCTCACAATGAGAACCGCCTTTCGCCTCGCCTTGTCCATTAACAGGTCGGCCATGACACCGGGCGATACCTGCTGCCCGAACGCCTCGCTGTGGCCGAGATGCAACGGGTTGCTGCCGCCGTAGAAGGGATCGTTCTGCAGGTCCAGACCACGCCGCTTGAATGCCCGCCACCAATCCTCGTTCTGCCACAAGGAGTCGCGGGCCATGACTGCAGGATCGAGGTCGTCCGGGGTCATACACACCCGCCCCTGCGCCCAGGCCCACGCAGCGTAATAGTCGAGCTGGTAGTGGGCATCCCAGAGTTCCCGTACCAGTGCTAGCCGCGGGTCATCGACCGGCTTGCCGGCGGAATACCACCAAGCCAAACCGTGGCCTGCTGACCGCCACCCCAACAGGGCGGTGAACAGGTAGTGGAGCGGCTCCCAAGCGCTGCAGGCGTCCTCAAGGCTCAGTTCCCCGGCCACGTAGGGCATGTAGCCGATCTGGGAAGGATCAGCCAGGGCTCGGTGCAGGTGGGGGATGTACTGGCACCACCTGTCTTCAATCTGCTGGGTCGGCATGCAGCCTCCGTGTCATGGCACTCATCCTGACCTTGGCGTCCGACACCCGCTGTCGCGGGCGCCGAACAGTGCCATGGAGATTAGCTATTGCCGGGGCTTTGAGTGGAGCCCGGCACGCGAAGGCGCTCCCTTTTCGCTCAATCTAGTTTCTCGTAGCGCCCATCGAAGCTGGACCGCAGGCGATTGACCTGTATCTGCCGGGCCCGGGGGTTGGCCCGCGTCCGGTAATACCCGTCGCCCTTACCGCGGAGATCCAGCAAGGCCTGCGGAGGTACGCCAATGTTCACAGCGTTCTTTTTGGCTTCATCCATCGCCATCGGCTTCATCACCAGCCACGACGCAGCATTGGCCTTCACCTCGGAACCAAAGTGGCTGCTCATCTGCGATGCGAGGATCAGCCCCAGCCCGAACTTGCGCCCCTCCGTGGCGATGACGTTCAGGATGTGGGCGCTTGACTCGATGTCCCCTCGCCCATTGGTCAGAATCTTGGCCTCATCCACGATGACGAAGAGCCTGAATCGCTCGGCATCGTTCTGCGGATCAACCGGTATCGGCCCCATGAGCTGCAATGCGCGGAACACCTTCCGCAGCAAGGTCTCCGCCACGATGTAGCGAACAGACTCGCTCAAACGGGTGAGGTCGACGCGAACGTTCCAGCGCAGCAACGCGTCCAGGGTCAGGTGTTGCTGCCGCGCGAACACCGGGTGATCGAATTCGTTGCGGATCGCGGCGATGCAGCCCGGTATCGACTGGCGGCTGTGCTTCATCCCCTCGTCTTCCATCCACGCATTCAGGATCTTCATCACCGTCACGAACGTGGGCGGATGGTTGCGCCAGGTTGCCGGATGATCATCGCGAAATCCTGCGCGTTGGTAGGCCAACGTGATGGCGTCCTGCAAGAGCATCTTCTGCCGGGGTCCGAGTGTTGGCACCGCGCGCTGGATCATCTCGACCAAGCGTACTCGCTGCTCGTACAGGCCGACCTGTTCGTCGAGGAAGCAGTCCACATCCATGGGGTTCACCCCGACGATGCTGCCCGGCCCTGAGGACAACAGCACCGGGTTCAGCCCCGGAAAGGTGACGTCGCCGTGAAAGTCGAGCACCAGCACCGGGAAACCACGATTCACGATGCCACTGCCAAGCGCCTTCAGGGTCTCCGTCTTACCGGAACCTGAGGCACCCAGCACGAGGAAGAACCCGTTGCTTTCAGCACCCGGACGCCACTCAAACGATTGTTCAAGCGTGCGGTCGTATCCAAGTGGAAGGCAAAGCGGTGAAAACTGCTCTCCCAGTGCGAGATAGCGGGGATCACCCGGCCAGATATCGAGAACCGACTTGTAAGCCTGCGAAGCCAGTTGAGCCCTGAGCAGGTGGCGAACTTCACTGGTAACGCGCGATCTTTCATTGGTATTGGAATTCATGGCGCCTCCTGACGTGTTCATCACATCAGGCAGGCGCGTACAAATTTCCCGGTCACTGCCCCCTATCAGGCCAGCGGATTCCAAGCATGTCGTCCGGCACCCACGGGATCGGATTAGTCGGCGGGCGCCCGACATTGTTCTCGTTGAGGATGGCCTCACCAGTCCCGAACGAATCGAGCCCGGCGGGTTTCATGCGGAGGTATTGCGGGTCATCCTCTTCGAGCCTATGCGGGTCCTTGGCAAAATACGTGGCGTAATACACCGCTCGCTCGCAGGCGGCGCGATCCATACGCTCGATCATGCCTATGCCGATCTCCACGTACTGATTCTTGAATGCGTTGCAGTTGCGCGAAACACCGACCCCGCAGGTAATGCGCTGCTCCCAGAGGTCGCAGATCATTCCGCCCAGCGCGACGTCCTTGCGCACTTGCGCACCCGAATACACAAGAAGCAGATGGATATGCGGGCCCTTGCGCCCCCCCTCCTCGACCACCCATACGTAACCAACCAGGTGATCGAACAGCGCGTGCCAGTCCTTCAGCGACAGAAATTGGCGAAGGTCCTCGTAGACGCGGTCGATCGTCAGCATGCTTCGCATGATGATCGGGTAGCCAAAATCGACTCGCACGAATAACAACCGGGAATGGGTGTAAAGCAAAGAACCGAGATAGGTCTGAATTCGCTTGGCGCGTACTCCAGACTCATAGCGACGGTCACTGGCCGCCCGAAGAAACCAGTCCTGTCGGCAGGACATTCGAAGCTTGTCGACCAGCCAGTTCAGCTCGTTGGCGTAGTTCAAGGTGAGGGCGCGAGGGCTCATCCAAACCAATGACAGGTCGATCCCCGTGACGTTCTCGGTCATCCAGCACGCATCGAGGAATGCATAGGGCTTTTCGCTGTAGTCGTGGTCACTGTCGAAAAGACCGAGCAGTGGCAATACGTCGATAAGACCCCTCCCGGTATTCGTCATGTGGACGCCGTGAATTCGATCACTATCGTGACGAATGATGAATGCAGGCTCGTGCGCCCGCGACACCATATCCACGAAGGCCTCGATCTGTAGCATGGCCATGGACCGACCGATCGGGTTGAACCCAGTCTTTGCCCATTGTTTATGGATGAATCGATTTGCCTTCCGGCGATACTCGACAAGAGGGAATGCGATTCCCTTGCGATTTGACTTGCAGCTGATCATGCGTTGTTCCTCGTGGCGTGGATTCGCCATAGGAACTGCCATCAGCGTATTTTTTGATTTCCCTAACTCTCATAACTCGGCCGATTTCCGTTGGATCGGCCGTCATTGGCGCAGCAGAATAATTGCGACAAAGACGGAAATAATAATAGATCCAATATTCCAGCAGCCAGAATTGCCCGGGAACGCCAGCCAGCAGAACAATGGAGCATCGGCATACAAGCTGATCAATTCAGACAACAGAGCGCGTATGGGCCGATGTCGACGGCAAATGACGGCCCGTTGCGGGTATTACCCATACCCTGAAGTTATCTGAGGGGGTGATCGACCGGGAAATTCGCTATCGGTTGGCGTGGATAGCCGTTTCGCAGTGCGTCGAATCAGCTTCCGACGCACCGCCAATCTCTTGTCGCAGGGGCCTGGCGCTCGGCCAAGCCCCCGGACAGGACAACTACTCCACGCAGGCATTCTTGATGCTGATGGGTGGCGCTCCATTCCCCTCACTGCCGCAGGAACTTTCCCTCGTGCCTCGCGTTCTGGTCGCGCTCACCAATGCGCGCCAGCACCCAAGCATCGACTTCATCAGAGACCCATCCGACAGCCTTGCTGGTTAGGGGCACCGAATTCGGAAACGTTCCTTCGGCCATCAGTTTGTAAATCGACGACCGGCCAAGGCCTGTTTTATCGATCACTTTTTCTAGTCGAATGATGTTCATGGTTAGATCCTCGTGGCATTGCTCATGCCATGAGGGAAGTCCGTGAAGATTTACTCGCAGCCGCAGCGTTCCACCTTCTCGCTCAGATACTGGTTATCCAACCGATGGAGGCGGGGCGCGCAGTAAGGGTCGGTCCTTTCTGTGCCTTCGCCCTGGTCAGCAAGCCATGCTGATACTTCTCGTCGGCGCTGTAGTCAGCCTCCGACAGCCTGGGCTCCAACCCAAGCGGGTTGTGGTTCAGTGCGTATCCCGGACGCACACAGAAGCCTGGTGGCGAGGTGGTCGGCGCCTTCTCTGGATACGTCATGACCGTAAAGGAGAACTGCCCGCCTCCATCTGTCGTCGGAAGCAGCACGTAGGTCAACTCCTCGAATCGGTAGCGCCCCCTTATCCACGGCGCCAGCTTGGTCCGCATCAATGCCTGCTTGAGCACGTCCGCCAGCTGCACCGCAAGGTAGTAGATCAGGTCCACCAGCAACCTGTATCTCTCCAGTACCTCAAGGCCCGGACATGCTCCGCGATATACCGCCGCTGGAACCACCTCACGGACGATCCTTGCCTTGAGGTTGTAGTCCTCATCGTGCTTCAGGTCCTCCCAGACGCTTGCGGAGCACAGTCGTCCCCAGCGATTTGAGAGTAGGCAGGAGGCGTACTCCTCCAGCTTTACCTGAAGAAATTCGATGAGTTCCCGACTGCTGAGGCCATCCAGCAGCAACGGAGCCAGCACTTGAAGCTGCCCGCCCGAGTAAAGATCTGCCGGGTCGTAGAGGGAGCTATTCGGGAGCATCCGAACGCTCAGCTCCAGCCTGACCGGCAGCAGCTTCGCCGCCTCCACCAACTGTGGGATCTCCCTGAGTCGGAATCTGGGAGGAGCGGACAACGGGCAGGAGAAAAGGTAGATCCCGGCCGGCCGACCTCGCTCCCCATAGGTTGGGTGCTGCAGGTTCAAGAAGACGGTACCCGCCACCTTGCCAAACAGAAGCCTTCCCGCCACGCCCGGGACTGCCGCCCGGATGTAGCCCAGCGCGACCAACTTCTCGACCTGGGAGTGGATGCGCGCACCACTGATCCCTACCCATCGAGCGATCTCACCTGCCCCTCTCGCCCTGACCACGCCGCAGTTGTCGGCAAGGGCCAGGAGAACCAACAACAGCATGCGATTCGGGTTGCTCAGCTTGCTCGCCGCCCCCTTCCTGCTTGGCTGAACTGCCTTCCGCTTGGCCGTACCGTGACTGGCAGCGGGAGTCTTCTCCCCAGCGACGGCTATCGACTCCCTGAGGAGGCATTCCATCAGCGGCCACAACAGGCGGTCACCGGCTGAGGACTCGTCGCCCTCCTTGAGCTTCGCCAGCTGCTCGCCCGCCAATCGGTATTCGAACGACGGCCTGCCGCGCCCATCCACTACAGGCGTGCGGATCAGCAGGCCGGCCGCGTCCAACTCCGATGTCGCATTGGCGAGGGCATTGAGCGGTATCCCGAGGGCCCGCGCCAACTCTCTCGCAGTCACCTTGAGGGGAGCATCTCCGTAGACGAGCGCGAATCGGAGCAATAGAAGCTTTGCTTCTGGCCCAACGTTATCAATTTTGGCTAGTATTAAACGAGCCATTAGATATTCGAGTGCCATCCAGATTCCCTCAATCGATAACCCATTATAAACGCGATATGTACCCCCATCTATATTAAACAATAACCGGTCATCAATATGGTCGTCATGCGGGGTCTATACGGTTTTCAATAAGGTCGTCATGCGGTGCATATACGGTTTTTAACAACGTATTTATACGGTGTTTTTTTAATACTCCGGGGGAGTATCATCGGCTAATCAACGTATCCGAAGGCTTATGCACATGAAGAAGCCATCCCAGGTGAAGGACTGGTTCACAGGCGAAGACCCTGCCCAGGTGAACTGGGCAATGCGGTACTGGACCAATAAGGCCCGTCCCGATCTGGCGGCACAGATGTACGGCGCGCCGGCGCTGCGCGCGCTGGAAGCCTTGGCGGGAAAGCCCGAGGGGTACGAGCTTCTGACGAAGATGCGGCGAGCCTGGAATACCCATAAGTCCAAGGCGAACCGGCAGCGGAAGACCTACAGTTTCGTGATTTCGGCGACGGCTGATCGGCAGCTCCGAAACTTGACCAAAGGTCGATCCAAGAGCGCAACGCTGGAGGAACTGATCAGCCGTGGCTTCGACTTCGAGAAGGAGTTGAGGATCGAGCGCCGGAAGGAGATTCAGCAGACCAAGAAGGATCTCGAGAAGCGCGTGCAGATCCACCCACGGCCCTCGATCAGAGAGATGCAGGCCAAGGGAAAGGCAAACGCCCTACTTGCCGAACTCAAGGAGCAAGCCGAGGTGCTCGAAGCAGCACTGCACGAGAACTGCCAGCTACGCGTGCAGCTCGAGGATGCGAAAATCAATCCAGACCAGTTGCTCAATGCAGACCAGCAGCTCCGTGCTGGACACGCCTATCGCATAAGGATCGAGTACCTGAACAGGGATCTGGCCGGGCGACGCAGGCTGGCCAAATACGAGGCCCAAGTAAAAAGTGACGGGCCGACGTAAATCAGGCGCGGCAATCAGCGGCACCAATGCAGCAAGAGATACGGCCGCGCTATTGCTGGCCTGGCGCGCGGCCCATTGCCTGACGTGGGTGCCTGATCCGATTGGCTCAGACTGGCGAGACTTGCACGCTAGGCTCTAATGCAACCGGCGGAGGCCCGGCCTTGCGCTTCTTGGCGGTCTCTTCCGAACGCTTTTGAACCTGCGCACGCCAATTCTCCAGCGCGAGAATGTCTGCGAGCAGTTCGTCCGGATCAGGAACAGCAACGCCCCCCATCATCGCTTTATCGTGGGCGTAGTTGGAGCATTTGCTCATCCCTGCATTGACCTGTGCATAGTCATCGTCGTCCACACTCACACCGACAAGCCGCTGTGTCTCCACCCCTTTGCGGAAGCGGAGAATGACTTCGCGCAGAAGAACCTCTTCGACCGCTCGCTCCCATGCCATGCGCAGGCGAAAGTACGCATCAACCGTCTGCCTGTGATGCTCCTGGTCGTTGCCTTCTTTGTGTAGCTTGGCAATGACCTGTTGCTGCGCTTTCAGCGCACCAATGCGCTTACCGGCGTTCTTACCCTCGAACGGCAGTTCCGGGTCGGCTATGCCGAAGCCTTCAGCACGCCGCGTCAGGCTTTGTGTGACCACGGCGGCACCCACTTGCTTCGCTTCCTCTGCCAGCAGGCAGAGGAAATAGATGTCGTGTGTGAAGATGATGACCTGCCGCTGTACTGCTTCAGCGGCCAGGCGTTTGGCAACGCGCTCGCGCCGACGGTGATCCAGGGACGAGACTGGATCGTCGAAGACGATCCCGCCCTTGCCAGCGCTTAACCCTACCTCGGCGAGGAACGAGCCGATCGCAATGGCACGCTGTTCGCCTTCGCTCAGAATTTCACCGGGACTACGGACCTGCGGGAGTTGCAGTTTCAGCTTGTGCAGCGCCTTCCCACGGTCAGCGCGGCTTTGCAGCGAAACGCTCAAGCTCCCCACGCCCAGGGCTTTGAATTCCCGGTTCAACGCATCAGCCAGCTCCTTGGAGACGACCTTTTCCGCGAGCTCCGATGCCTTGAGGGATATGGCGTTTGTCCTGACAGCGGCCAGGCAGTTCTTCAGCTTTCCCTGATGTCCCAGCTTCGCTACCGCCGAGACCACGGCTTCCTTGACTTGACTGAGCATGAAGCGCGCATCCAACTCGCCCAGCTGCTTCTGCAACGCGGCCCGAGCTTCTTCATTCGAGGCTTTCTCCAAGGCCTCCGACTCCGCATTCAATTTGTCGGCGAGTGCCTGTAGTCGATCTGCTGGACTGACCAGAGCTTGATCCAGACCGGTCCAATCATGAGAAACGACCGCCGCCTTGATTGCTTCGTGCCTTGCCGCCAGTGCGGCCTCGAAAGTCTTGGTATCGGCCACTAACTGTGAGTCGATTTCTGCTATTTCCGCCTGCGTCGCCTCATCAAAGTTGAACGCCATGACCGAGGCCGAAAATGGGCGGTATTCGGCGGCGAGATCCTGGCGCCGCGCCTGCGCCGTCTTCTCTGCTTCCGCTTGTATGAACGCCTCGAAACGCAGCAACCGCTCCGCGCCTGCAGCCAGCGGCTGCTGACACAATGGGCATGCGGCGTCTGCCCCTAGATCAGGAAACTGTTTGTCTGGATGAGATTCCAGCGCGAACTTCCGAGCGGCATCAAACAATCCCCGCCACACCTCCCCTCCCGTCCCTGGCAACAGATTTTCGCCTTCCTTGAAATTCTTCGCCGCAAGGGCGGCGGCTGCCTGTGCTGTACGGAAGCTATCAGCCAACGCCTTCAATTTGGCGATGGCTTCGGGGCCGACGACGAGTCCTTTCTCGGTGGCATTTTTGGCGATCGCCGCAATACGGCGTGCGCGCAGGCGCAAGAGGCCGGATTTTTCCTTTGGGTTGTTCTCTTTTAGGCTTTTCTCCAGCGTTTCCCGCTGCTCAAGTTCTTCCGGTATAAGTGCGGCAAGCGCCTCAATCTGAGCCGTCGTCGTTTTCGCAGAGAGCCCCCCAATCAGTTTGCCAACGGCTGTTTCTCCATGCAGCGGGGCGAATGCGGTGAGGTCCACGGCCGACTGCTTTTGCTCCTCATCAACGGAGGTTTTAAGTTGTTGGAAAACCTTGGCGAGCGCCTCGAATACTTCAAGACCATACGGCACGTAGGAGAAGTCATCTTCGCTATCCAAATAAGCGCGTGCGCAATGCGCGTCGAAGATAGCGAACGAAGAAAGTTCGGGTGGAGCTTCTTTCCCCTGGTGCCAAGCCACTTCCTTGACAGCCCCGTCAATCGCAATGTCGAAGGACGCTTGCGCATTGCCAGCCTTGACTCCTGGCAAATTAGCATTGGGATGAATGGGCTCCGACTGATCGCGGGCGCGGCAGGCACGCTTGAGAACTCGCGAATATCCCGACTTGCCCGACCCGTTATCGCCATAAATGACTGTCATGCCCGCCGGGCCTACCGATAACTGCTGATTCTCCGCAATCGCGTTGACGTTACGCAGATTCTTGATAGCCCGCAGTTCGATATGCGTCGTCGCGGCAACCTGCGCTGGAATCTGATTGGCGGTTAGCGGCTGTGGTTGGCGATTCTTTGGATCTGGGATTCCGTGGGCCAGCTTGAGCAAGGCATACAAATCCTCGTAGTCCTGCGATGTCAGTGTTTGTTTGGCCAGCAAGCGAGAAACTGCATCGCTTTGCCATGCTGGAAGCCCCTGTGTCCAAACCAAAATTTCTTGCAATATCGCCATGAGTTCCTCCCTGTCTCAATGTTTGCCTTGATGTGACGGCAGATTAACAATGTCTTGCATTCCATTAGGAACAATTCCGCAGCGCAATAGCGTCCCGGTGTTCCGCCGTCGGGCTCGCTGGCTGCGCCTCGTGCCGAGTCGCGGCCATCCGGCTTCGATCCCTGCCTGCGCTGCGCCGTACTAGCGACGGTTCCTGGCACTTCCGCCCGAGCAACCGGAGATCGTCACGAATGACAAACCACACGTTTCCCTCTTACAGCACGTTTGCTCGGTCTGCGGCAAGGTGCTAGATACCGTCGCCATCTTGCTGGACAAGCGCCTACGCGCGAGCACGGGGCACTATACGGTGACGGGCTCGGGTCTGCGCCCCGAGATCAGAAGTTGTCCGATGACAGCTTCGTCCCGTTGGCCGAATGCGATCTGTAACGCAGCGATTCGCAGGCAGGCATACCGAACGGGACGGCTGGCCCATCCGTTGATTGAGGGGGGATGTCGCGACGAATCAGGCCGAAAAAGCGCGAAGTGACATGCGCATGAAAACCGATCCTTCGGCGACATGGCTAACGTGCTGTTCGCAGCATGCACCCAATAGCTCGCGCCCAACGGAGACCGAACGGAGACGGAAAGTACAAATTTCGACCAGCAGAAATCGTCTCCGTCGCCGAAGAATACGTAACTTACTGATTTAATTGGTGCCCGGAGCCGGACTCGAACCGGCATACCCGTGAGGGTGAGGGATTTTAAGTCCCTTGCGTCTACCCGTTTCGCCACCCGGGCGCAGAAGTTGCGCAACTTGTCGTATGGCACTTCTGAGATGACTCTGCTGATACAGAGCGTAATTGGTGGAGGCTGAGGTCGGAATTGAACCGGCGTACGCGGAGTTGCAGTCCGCTGCATGACCACTCTGCCACCCAGCCTTGAAGAGACAGTACGACACGCGGGCAGATTGCGCATCGTCCAGAAAAAAACCCCGGTGCCTGAATGCCGGGGTTTTTGTGTGGAGCGGGAAAAGGGACTCGAACCCTCGACCCCGACCTTGGCAAGGTCGTGCTCTACCAACTGAGCTATTCCCGCGAACGGCCTATTCTAGCGGCCGACCCCAAGGTGTCAAGCAAAGGGATTTTCCAGCTGCACCGCCGGTTACACGCCGCGCTCAACCTGACTCGTCGTTCCGCAGGTGCGGCCATGCCCCACGCAGGTAAAGCATCATCGACCAGAGCGTCAGGGCCGTCGCAACGTAAAGCAGTACGTAATTGAAAACGAAGAACGGAGTAAAAATGATACGCCGTTCGGGATCGAATTGCGGCTCGAAAGCCAGCAGCAATGTGATGGCAGTGATCTGCACCACCGTCTTGACCTTGCCGATATGAGACACCGCCACAGCAGTCCGCTTGCCGATTTCCGCCATCCATTCGCGCAGTGCCGACACGGCAATTTCACGGGAAATGATGACGATGGCCGGCACATCCAGCCATGCTGTACCGTGATATTCGACCAGCAGCACCAGCGCCGCTGCCACCATCAGCTTGTCGGCTACCGGATCAAGGAAGGCGCCGAAGCGAGTGCTCTGGTTAAGCCGGCGGGCGAGATAGCCATCGAGGTAGTCGGTTAACCCGGCGAGCAGGAAAAGCGTGGCAGCAAGCACATTGCCCCACCATGAATGCAAATAAAAAATGCCGACGAAAAACGGAATCAGTGCGATTCGCGCCAGGGTCAGCAAGGTAGGAATGTTCAGCGGAGACTGGCGCGCTTGGGTCATGCGGGAGGTTCTGCGTTGAAGCACCCAGTATACCGATCAGGACGGGTGTAATGTGCGGTAGATATCGGCGGCGAGGCGATCATCGATCCCCGGGATCCGGGCGAGGTCAGCGATACTCGCCCGCTCCAGTTGCTGCCAGCCGCCGAAATGCGTCAGCAGCAAACGCCGCCGTTTCGGGCCGATGCCGCGAATGCCTTCCAGCGGTGATTCATTGCGGACTTTCGCCCGCCGCGCCCGGTGGCCGGCAATGGCAAACCGATGGGCTTCATCGCGAACCTGCTGGATCAGCAGCAGTGCCGGGTGATCCGCCGGCAACACCAGCGCCTGCGCCGCGCCCGGCAGGTGCAGCGCCTCAAGCCCCGCCTTCCGGGATGGCCCCTTGGCAACCCCGACCAGTTGCACGGCCTCCAGTTGCAGCTCGGCAGCAATGGCTTCAGCACGCGCCAGTTGCCCGGCGCCGCCGTCGATCAGGACCAGATCAGGCAGCGGCGCCCCCGCCTCCTTGAGGCGCGTGTAACGGCGCCGGAAGGCCTGCTCCATGGCGGCAAAATCGTCGCCTGGGGTGATGTTCTCGATATTGAAACGACGGTATTCACGCTTCACGGCACCCTGGACATCAAACACCACACAGGACGCCACCGTGCCCTCGCCCATAGTGTGGCTGATATCGAAGCACTCGATGCGTGCCGGCTGATCGGGCAACCCAAGCGCAGCGGCCAGTGCCTCAAAGCGTTGCCGCAGGTGCTGCCGGCTGGCAAGGTGTGTCGCCAGCCCCTGCTCGGCATTGACCTGAGCCATTCGCAACCAGGCAGCACGATCACCGCGCACACTGGCGGTGAAACGCACCTTGTGGCCGGCACGCGTACCCAGCACCTCGGCCAGCGCCTCAACTGCGTCGACTGCGTGTGACAGGATCACCTCGCGCGGCACTTCGCGGCCGCCACCATCGGCTTGCGCTGCCTCATCGCCGGCAAGATAGAACTGCGGCAGGAATTCGGTGAGCAACGCCGCGCCGTCGGTGTCGCCCGCTGCATCCGGAAAATAACCTTTGCTACCCAACACCCGGCCACCGCGCACAAACAACACCTGGACGCAGGCGCCACCGGGCTTGGCAGCCACCGCAAAAATATCCGCTTCGCCGCCTTCTTTCGACACGGCTTGGGTTTCCTGCACATGCCGCAGCGCGGCGATGCGATCGCGCAGCATCGCCGCCTGCTCGAATTCGAGTTGTGCGCTCGCCGCTTCCATCGCCGCAATCAACTCGGCGCCAATGTCGTCGCTGCGACCCTCGAGAAACATCAACAGGTGACGCACATCCTGGGCGTAATCCTCCTGCGTGCGCAAACCCACGCAAGGCCCGCTGCAACGGTGAATCTGGTACTGCAAACAGGGGCGCGAGCGGTTACGGAAAAAACTGTCCTCGCAGGTACGGATACGAAAGATTTTCTCCAACAGATTCAGCGTATCGCGCACAGCGGCCGAATGCGGAAACGGCCCGAAGTAGCGCCCTGGCGCCTTGCGCGCACCGCGATAAAACCCCACGCGCGGGTAATCGTCGGCAGTGGTAACGTGAATGTAAGGATAGGATTTATCGTCGCGCAGCAGAATGTTGTAGGGCGGCTTGAGCGACTTGATCAATTGTTGCTCAAGCAGCAACGCTTCCGTTTCGGTCGCTGTTACAGTGGTCTCTATCGCCACAACACGCTTGAGCAACGCCGCCGTTTTCAGCGAGCCAGGATCCTTCTGGAAATAACTGCCAAGGCGATTGCGCAAATTGCGCGCCTTGCCAACGTAAAGAACGCGGCCGGCCAGGTCGAGCATGCGGTAGACGCCCGGCAGGCGGCTGGCAGTACGCAGAAAATCGGCGGCGTCGAAAATCGCCGGGGCTACCCCCTCATCCGGGGGCGGCGTAGTCTTGGCGCCGTCAGTCATGTACCACGGGAAGCATCAGGACACGCCACTTGCCACGCGCGCATTGACAAGGCCATAACGCACCGCCAGCAAGGTCAGTTCGACATCGGAGTTGATCGCGAGCTTTTCAAAAATCCGATAGCGGTAGCTGTTCACTGTCTTCGGACTAAGGCAAAGCTTGTCGGAAATTTCCTGCACCTTCTGGCAACTGACCACCATGATACTGATCTGCAGTTCGCGCTCGGAAAGCTGATCGAACGGCGAGGTATGGTCGTCATTGAACGGCTTGAGTGCCATCTGCTGGGCGATGTCCGAACTGATGTACTTTTGCCCGGCGTTGACCACCCGGATCGCCTTGACCATCTCCTGCAGGCTGGCTCCCTTGGTGAGGTAACCGGCGGCACCGGCCTTGAGCAGACGCGAAGGAAAAGGTTCCTCGTCACAGACGGTGACGGCAATCACCTTGATGGCGTCATCGATGCGCTGGATCTTGCGGGTCGCCTCCATGCCCCCGATGCCGGGCATCTGCACATCCATCAGCACCACATCCGGTGCATGCTCGCGCACCATTTTCACCGCTTCTTCACCGCTCGCCGCCTGGCCGACGACACGAATGCCCTCGACATCCTCGAGCATACGGCTGATGCCGATACGCACCAGATCGTGGTCATCGACCACCAGTACCTTGATTGCCATTTGCCTGCTCCCAGCGTCCTGTCCGGATTATTGACATGCTCGCCACTTTGATCCCGCAGCGGCACGCAAAGATAGTCACGACGGCAATGCCCGCAAAGCCGCCTCAGGCGGAACGCTTTGTAAGCATTGTCTCACGCAGCATGATCGTCGCCGCAATCGCGGCCAGCCCCGCCGACAGAACACAGGCCGGCGCCGCACCGTGTTTTTCCCAGACCCAACCGATCATGACCGCCCCCGGCAGTGCCATGAGGCCGCTGCTCATGTAATAGATGCCATAGGCCGTGGCGCGCGCATTCGGGGCAGCAGCCTCGGCAATCAGCGCGCGTTCGGCGCCCTCGGTAAAAGCCAGAGAGCCGGCATAACCGAGGAAAATCGCCCATACCAGCCAGGGCCCGTTGTCGGCCCAGGCCAGCGCCAGCAGCATGAGGATGCGCAAGGTCCAGCCGGTGAGCAGCACCGGCAGCCTGCCCACACGGTCGGACCAACGGCCGGCCGGCACCGCCACCAGCATTTTTACCAGGCTGGCCGCCGCCCAGATCAACGGCACGTACATGATTACCAAGCCGTGATCCCGTGCCCAGAGCACCAGGAACACTTCCGGGATCGCGCTGACCGCCAGCAGCGACGCGGCGATGATGATTCCCTTCAAACGCGAATCGAGCAGGCGCCAATGCAAGGGCGGCGGCGACGCCACTTTTGCTACTCTCCCCGCCTCACGATCGACGCCAAAGGCCAGCAACATCAGCACCAGCACGCCGAATACCGCAGAAAACAGGAATACCTGTGCCAGCGGCACGTGCATGGCCAACAGGGCAAATGCCATCAGCGGGCCGATCACCGCGCCGCCGTTGTCAAGCGCGCGGTGGAAACCGAATGCCGCACCCTGCTGATGTGCTGGCGTTACTGCCGCGATCATCGCGTCGCGCGGCGCCGAGCGCAGGCCCTTGCCGATCCGGTCCATGAACCGCAACAGCAGCACGAACGGCCAGCCGATGGCCAGACCGATCAACGGCCGGGCAACATTCGACAGCGTGTATCCGCCGACAACCAGCGTATGCGGACGCACGCCGCGATCAGTGAGCCGGCCGGAGAGCAGCTTGAGCAAACTGGCCGTGGCCTCGGCGACGCCTTCGATCAAGCCGATGATGGCCGGGCCGGCGCCAAGTGCCGTCACCAGAAACAACGGCAACAAGGGCGCGATCATGTCGCTGGCCGCATCGTTGAGCAGCGAGACAAACGACAATGCGACAACCGTACGGGGCAGGCCGAACATGACTGTTCCTGGCGATACGGCGCCGCAGCACAAGGCCGGACGCGAAAATGGCGGAGAGGGTGAGATTCGAACTCACGGGCCTCTTGCGAGGCCGTCGGTTTTCAAGACCGATGCAATCGACCACTCTGCCACCTCTCCGTAGTCGAGCCGGAAGGATATAGGAGGGCCGGAGCGAGTCAAGGAAGCGCTTCTGTTGCCTGGCCGATCCAGACACTGCCCTTGCGTTGCCCCGGCGTGCGCCTATCATGCCCGGAATCCCCCGTGTCACGGTCGTATATGCGCTATGCCCTGCTCGTTCTTGAAGCGCCCCATGCCCGTGGCGCCGGCTATGGCGCACTGCGTTTCGCGCAGGCGGCCGTTGCCCGCGGCCATACCATCAGCCGCGTGTTTTTTTACGCCGACGGCGTGCACAACGGCTCGGCACTCGCAACACCGCCGCAGGATGAGCAGGATCTCGTCGCCGCCTGGCATGAGTTCGCCCTTACCCATGGCGTCGAGCTTGCCGTGTGCGTGGCGGCGGCGCTACGGCGCGGCGTGCTTGATGAGGGCGAACGCGACCGCTACGCGCGCGCTGCGGCCACTCTCGATCCAGCCTTCGTGCTCACCGGCCTGGGCCAGCTTGCTGCCGCCGTGCTCGAAACCGACCGCATCATTACCTTCGGCGGCTGACGATAACAATGACGAAGAAGATTCTGCTCATCATTCGCGCTGCGCCTTATGGCGGCATCCGTGCCCGCGAAGCACTCGACGTAGTGCTGCTGTTTTCCGCCTTCGCGCCCCAAATCGCCGTACTGTTCAGCGGTGAAGGCGTGTGGCAACTGGTCAACGACCAGCGGCCCGCGACGCTCGGCGCAAAATCCATCGAGGCGACGCTTGGTGCGCTCGCAGCCTATGACATCACCCACGTCTACGCCGATGCGCAAGCGCTTGCGTTGCGTGGCCTGGCGGCCGAACCGTTGCTGGCCGGCGCGCAGGCACTTAATGCCGACGCACTGTGCAAGCTGCTTGCTGCCCATGACCGTGTTGTAACGCTGTGAGTTGCCGCATATGAACAGCCTGCATCTCGTAAGCACCTCGCCCACCGCCGGCACTGCCCTGGCCGACTGCCTGCGGCTTGCCGCACCCGGCGATGCGCTGCTGTTGCTGCAAGATGGCGTTTACGCTGCAGTTGCACACGCCGCCGCGTCGGTGGCACTGCTGTGCGACGCTGCAGCAAATGGCATTGCACTGCATGCGCTGCTGCCGGATCTCGATGCACGCGGGCTGGCGGGCCGCCTGTATCCGGGCCTGCGGCTGGTTGATGACAACGGTTTTGTCGAACTCACCGAGCGCTACCCGCGCATCGTGAGCTGGTTCTGACAACATGGCCGGCGCCAAATGACCGCCCCGAATGCAACCACACTGCATGTTGACGGCCGCGTGATCGCCCGCGACAAAGAGGGCTACCTCAAGCAACTCGCCGATTGGGATCGCGAAGTGGCTGCGGCACTCGCGCAGGAAGCCGGTATCGTACTCACCGACGCACACTGGATGGTGCTCGACGTACTGCGTAATTTTTATGCCGAGTACCGCATTTCACCGGCCACGCGGGTGCTGGTGAAAGCCGTTGGCAAGACGCTTGGCGCCGAGAAGGGTACCAGTGCGTATCTGATGCAGTTGTTCCCCGCCAAACAAAGCCCGGCGTTGGTGATGGCAAAAATCGCCGGCCTGCCACGTCCCACCAACTGCCTGTGATCGCCGGGTAAATTTTATGACGGGTAACCTCTACAAGGATTTCGAACACCCTTTCGCGCAATACGTGCGCATTCTCGGAAAGGGCCGCAAAGGCTCGCGGGCGCTGAGCGAATCAGAAGCGTTCGCGGCGATGGCGATGATCCTGCGCGGCGAAGTGCTGGATATCCAGCTCGGCGCCTTCCTGATGCTGTTGCGCGTGAAGGAAGAAACCGGCGCAGAGATCGCCGGTTTTGTGCGCGCTGCGCGGGTTCTGATGAACGAGGAGCGCAAGACACTGCGCGCCGACATCGACTGGGCATCCTATGCCGGCAAAAAAAACCACCTGCCCTGG
>JBMOOP010000022.1:0-27430 GCA_049324495.1 Pseudomonadota bacterium | reverse complement strand
CAGCGGGCCGGGGTAGAGCAGTCGCGTATCCAGCACCTGGAGAAATCCATTCGTGTGCTCGACGATCGCATGGAACGCTTTGAGCAGGAACGCAAGACGCTTACCTCCGGGCCGCTGGTCCAGGAAGTTGAGCAGTTGCTAAGTGAGGTTGCCCGGATGCAGGGGCGTATCGATCAGCAGCAGGCGAAGGCCGACGACGCTATCGGTGCGATCGACCGGCAGCGCGAAGACAATAATCGCGTGAGTACCGAACTTGACGCGCGGCGCGGCGAACTACAGGCGTTGAAGGGCCGGCATGCCTCCCTGGAAGCGTTGCAGCAGTCGGCCGCCGGTGCTGCCAAAGGCGGGGTCACCGAGTGGTTGCGTGAACGCCGGCTGGATAACCGCAAGCGCCTCGCTGAGAACCTGGATGTTGACAGTGGCTGGGAGAAGGCGGTCGAGACCGTACTGGGCGACACCCTGCAGGCGGTGTGTGTCGATGGTCTCGATCCGCTCGCCGGCGTGTTGGGCGGGGTGCAGCACGGTCATCTGATGTTGATTGAGAATCGTGTGATGGCTGGCAGTAGCGGTCAGCGTTTTCCGCGGCTGGCCGAGCGCGTGCGCGCTACCGGTGGTATTGATGCGGCCAGCCTGCTTGCCGGCATCTATACGGCGGATTCACTGGTGGATGCGCTGAAAAAGCGCAGTGAATTGTCGGTGGGCGAATCGATAGTCACCCGCGAAGGCATCTGGATCGGCCCGAATTGGTTGCGCGTTACCGGTGAGCAGGATGCGTCGTCGGGTCTGTTGGCCCGCAAGCAGGAGTTGGAGCAGATTGATGCGCGCATTGCGTTGACCGAAGAGGTGCTGGCCGAACTGGGTGAGCGCCTCGCTACCGGCCGCGAGCGGCTCCGCGAACTGGAGCAATCGCGTGAACAGGTGCAGCGTGACATGGCTGTGCTTAACCGTGAATTCAGCAACGCCAGTGCCGAGGTCAGTGCCCGCCAGGTGCGTCTTGAGCAGTACACGGCCCGTCGCGAGCGTATCGAACGCGAGTTAAGCGAAACGCGGGCGCAGCAGGCGGCGGAGCGCGAACAAATCAGCGAGTCGCGCAATATCCTGCAGGACGCGCTGGATGCGATGGCAGGCTCAGCGAAGGAACGCGAGGATTTACTGCGCCGGCGCGATGAGCTGCGCGCACGTCTTGATGAGGCGCGCCAGAGGGCACGTCATGACCGTGACGCTGCGCATCGCAAGGAATTGGAAATTCAGGGTCTCAAGACCCGGCAGGCGTCGATGCAGCAGGGTCTTGATCGTCTGGCAATGCAGTTGCGCCAGTTGGAAGATCGTCGCGATTACCTTGAACAGCAGCTCACCGGCGGCGACGACCCGGCAGCGGAAGCGAAAACCCAGCTCGAGGAATTGCTCGCCAAGCGCGCTGTGGTCGAGGAAGAGTTGCGCGCTGCGCGGCGCAGTGTCGAGGCCGTCGAGCATGATCTGCTCGAATTCGAGCGGCAGCGTTCGCGCTTTGAGCAGGGCGCACAGACGGTGCGCACCAATCTTGAGCAGCAGCGCATGGAATGGCAGGGTCTGCAGGTGCAGCGCAATACCATCCTTGATCGCTTGCGCGAGGCGGAAGTGACAATCGAAGACGTGCTCGCCTCAATGCCATCGGGCGCGAATGAGCAGGTGTGGTCGCAGCGCGCGGATGAGATTGGGCAACGTATTTTCCGTCTGGGGCCGATCAATCTTGCGGCCATTGATGAGTACAAGGCACAAAGCGAGCGCAAGAATTATCTCGACGCGCAAAATGCCGATCTTGAAGAAGCGCTGAAAACGCTCGAAAATGCCATCAAGAAAATCGATCGAGAAACGCGCACACGGTTCAAGGAAACGTTCGACAAGGTCAACAAGAACCTGCAGGAGCTGTTTCCAAAAGTTTTCGGTGGCGGTCACGCGTATCTTGAATTTACCGGCGAAGATCTGCTGGAGACCGGTGTCGCAATCATGGCGCGTCCACCGGGCAAGAAGAACAGCACCATTCACCTGTTGTCTGGCGGCGAGAAGGCGCTGACGGCATTGTCGCTGGTGTTTTCCATTTTCCAGCTCAATCCGGCGCCGTTTTGCATGCTGGACGAGGTTGATGCGCCGCTCGACGACGCCAATGTCGGCCGTTACGCAAATCTGGTGCGCTCGATGAGCGACAAGGTGCAGTTCATTTACATCACGCACAACAAGATCGCGATGGAGATGGCCAGTACGCTTATGGGCGTCACCATGAATGAGCCCGGCGTTTCCCGCCTGGTGGCGGTGGATGTGGACGAGGCTGCTGAATTGGCGGCAGTTTGAGGCAGTTGCACGGTGCGCGCTGAACGCAGGTGCTCGCTCGGGAACGCATGGCTCGGGTGAGGGGCCAAACAAACAAGAGGAGTGCGGACGTGGAATTGCGCTGGATTCTCGTCGGTATCACTGTGCTGGTCATCGCGGCGTTGTTGATTGATGCCGCGCGTCGCATGCACCGGAAGAGTAAATCGGAGGCAACATCGGTACCGCCGTTGGGCAAAGAGCATACCCTCGCTGATTCCGACTTCAATCCGGAGCTGCCATCGGGCAAGGCGCGCGTTGTCCGTCGGGCGCCGGGCCTGTTGGCGGGCAATCCGGGCGAGGTGCAGTTGCAGCAGCCGATCGTGAAGAAAATCGAGCAGGTCGAAATGTTCGGCGATATCGAGATTCCAGCAGCCCAGCCGGCCGCCGCTCGAGAAATTCAGGAGCGTGGCGAGCTGCCGCGCCGGGAGTCGGCCGGTAGCAGCCACCTGCGGCGCGATTCTGCGGCAGCGCAGCAAAAGGCTGGGAACCCCGATAAAAAGGCACCCGAAGAAGTGATCGTTGTTCATGTCATGGGCGGCACCAATCGCCTTGACGGGAAAAAGCTGTTGCAGTCGGTGCTTGATTGCGGGCTGCGTTTCGGTGAATACAACATTTTCCATCGCTACGAGAGTGGTGCCCACGATGCGGCAGCAACGTTTTCGATGGCAAGTGCAGTCGAGCCTGGTGTCTTCAATCTCGACACCATGGAAGAACAGACTTTTGTCGGAGTCAGTTTCTTTTTGATGTTGCCGGGCCCGGCGAACAGCCGGCAGGCGCTCGATACCCTGATCGATGCGGCGCGGCGCGTGGCTAAGGATGTTGGTGGCGAACTGCACGATCAGCAGCACAGCGTGCTGACTGCGCAAACTGTCGAGCACCTGCGTCAGCGTGTGCTCGAATTCGAACGGCGTCGGCTGGCGCAACAACGGGCGAATGGCTGAGTCCGCTGCTGCGATGCCAAAGCCCGGCGTGCCGGAACGCTCTGCAACGAACAGCCTTGAACGCGAGGCCGCCGAGCTTCGCCGCCTGCTTGCCGACTACAGTTATCGTTACCATGTGCTCGATATGCCGGTGGTGCCGGATGCTGAATACGACCGCCTCTTTCATAAACTGAAAGCCATCGAGCAGGCGCATCCCGAACTCGTTACCCCCGATTCGCCTACCCAGCGGGTGGGTGAGAAGCCCAGTACCGGCTTTGCCGAGGTCAAACACGAAATGCCCATGCTGTCACTGGACAATGTGTTCAGCGACGATGAGGCGCGTGATTTTGACCGTCGGGTACGCGAGCGGCTTGGTACTGTTGATGCCGTGATTTACAACTGTGAGCCGAAACTTGATGGCATTGCCTTGAGTGTGTTGTACGTAGACGGCCTGCTGGTGCGCGCGGCAACGCGTGGTGATGGTTTTACCGGCGAAGACATCACCGCCAACATTCGGACGGTTCCTTCGGTACCACTGCGACTGCGCGGTGCCGGTTGGCCGCAACGCCTCGAAGTGCGCGGCGAGGTGTTGCTGCCGCGCGCCGGTTTTGAGGCGCTGAACAGACAAGGGGAAATTTTCGGCGGTAAAGTGTTCGTCAATCCGCGCAATGCCGCTGCGGGCAGCCTGCGGCAGCTTGATCCGAAAATTACCGCAGCCCGCCCCCTTGTTCTGTATGCGTACGGTGTCGGGATCGCCGAGGGTGGTGTGTTGCCGGGGGATCACCACACCGTGCTGATGCGCCTGCGCGATTGGGGATTCAAGGTCAATGAGCATGTTGCTACCGCCGCCGGTATCGAAGCGGCGCTCGCCTGTTTTCATCGTTTGCACGCACTGCGTGCCAGTTTGCCCTACGAGATCGATGGAATCGTCTACAAGGTCAACGATCTTGCCCTGCAGGAGAAGCTCGGTTTTGTGTCACGCGCGCCGCGTTGGGCCGTTGCACACAAATTTCCAGCCCAGGAAGAGCTCACCGAGTTGTTGGACGTCGAGTTCCAGGTAGGCCGCACGGGCGCTATTACGCCGGTGGCGCGGCTCAAGCCGGTATTCGTTGGCGGCGTGACAGTCAGCAACGCGACGCTGCACAACATGGATGAAGTGGCGCGCATGGATGTCCGGGTCGGCGATACCGTGATCGTTTATCGGGCCGGCGATGTGATCCCGAAGGTGGTCGGCGTGGTACTTGATCGCCGCCCGCCGCACGCGCGTCGGGTGCAGTTGCCGGGCGAATGTCCGGTCTGTGGCTCGGCAGTGGTGAAACCTGAAGGCGAGGTCATCGCCCGGTGCACCGGTGGCCTGTATTGCCCGGCACAGCGCAAGGAGTCAATACGTCATTTCGCCTCACGGCTGGCGATGAATATCGATGGTTTGGGCGAAAAAATCATCGATCAGCTCGTCGATCAGCAATTGGTGGGCAGTGTCGCGGATATTTATACGCTTGCTGCGCCGCAACTTGCCGCACTGGAACGCATGGGTGAGAAATCGGCAGCGAACCTGATTGAGGCGATTGCTGCCAGCAGGGCGACGACGTTGCAGCGTTTTCTCTACGCGCTCGGCATTCGCGAAGTGGGTGAGGCAACGGCGCTTGCTCTGGCGAAACATTTTGGCCGGCTGGCAACCTTGATGAACGCTGACGAAGCAGCCTTGATGACAGTGCCGGATGTTGGCCCGGTGGTGGCCGCCGCGCTCACCCATTTTTTCCGGCAGCCGCACAACCGCGAAGTAATCGAGGCGCTGATTGCGGCTGGCGTGCACTGGCCCGAGTTCGATCCGGCGATCCGACCCGCGCAGAAGTTGCCGCTCGCCGGCATGACCTTCGTACTCACCGGCACCCTGGCCACCATGGAGCGTGAGGCGGCGAAGGCACACCTGTTGTCGCTTGGTGCGAAGGTGTCCGGCAGCGTTTCGGCGAAAACCAGCGTGGTCGTTGCCGGCAGTGAGGCCGGTTCGAAACTCACCAAGGCGGCAGAGCTGGGTGTCACGGTTTGGGACGAGGAAAAGTTTCTCGCGCTGCTGCGTGAGCACGGCATCGATACCGGTCATGGTGCCAGTGCGCAGGATGTACCCTGATGTTGCACCTGCGAGTATTCACTGTCGTCTGCTTTTGCATCGCCATGCTGGCTGGTTGCGCTACCGCGCCGCCTGCGAATCCGGAGGATCTCTGCGCGATCTTCAAGGAGAAGGACGGTTGGTTCGAGGACTGGTACGAGGATGCCAAGGACGCCGAGAACCGCTGGGAAATTCCCATTCCTGTGATGATGTCAACGATGTATCAGGAATCGAAATTCCGGGCCAAGGCGAAGCCACCGAGGCGAAAAATCCTGTGGATCATCCCGTGGAAGCGGCCGTCGTCTGCCTACGGTTATGCCCAGGTGCTCGACAGCACCTGGGATGTGTATCGCGACGATACCGGCCATGGTATGGCCGATCGCGATGAGTTCGATGACGCGATCGACTTTGTCGGCTGGTACCACGATCGCAGCGCCAGGCAGCTCGGTATCCCGCGCGGCGATGCGTATAAATTGTATCTTGCCTACCACGAGGGTCATGGCGGTTATGCGCGCGGTACGTTCAGGAAAAAATCATGGCTGCTCGATGTAGCGAAAAAAGTGGATGGCCGCGCGAAAACGTATGGGACGCAGCTGGCGAAGTGTCGTGATGAGCTCGACGGCCCCTGGTGGTGGCCCTTCTGATGGTCAGGCAGAGCGTGGATCAGGAATCGATTGTTTATGGGTGCATCAAGGATCAGCCCGGCGACGAGACTGAACGGGACCACCGTTATCACGCCAACGCGACGGCGATTGCCGCGCTGCCGGAAGACGACGGGTTCCCGTTGTTGGCGCGCGAAATGTTTGGCTCCTCCGGGCGTGATCCTTTTTCCGGCACCTACCACACCCAGGTCATTCATTTCGGCGCGAGTTATCGTGCCGTTGAGTATGAATGGGAGCAGTGGCTGGCGCGCTTCGAGGCATTGCTGGCGAAAATGTATTGGGTCAGCGCGACCGTGCATCTGCAGACCGAGCTGTCCGGCAACCACACGTTTATCTATCAGCCAAAGGGCGGCATACATCGTCCTGGTGACGGCCCGCTCGCGGTGCGTTGCGAGTGGGAGCACGATGTCGTGTTCCGGCCGGGCCGCAAGGCGTGATCCGGTTGCGCCCATGATGGAAGTCCCCTGGCAGGATATTGCGCCGGATACCCTTGAGGCGTTGCTTGAGGAATTCGTCAGTCGTGACGGCACTGATTACGGTGATATCGAGGTGCCACAAGCGCACAAGGTCGCGCAGGCGCGCGCGCAACTGCGGCGTGGCGAGGTGCTGATCGTGTTCGACGAGACCAGTGAATCAGTGAATATTCTTGCGCGCAGCGACTATCGCGATCGGTTGCGGCAGTTGCCCGCCGCAGATTGAGTCGTGTGGGCCTGCCTGTGGCTCATAGCCCGATGATCAGTTGCGCCAGCAGCATAAACGCGAGACCGGTCGTCACCAGCCAGGTGATGACCATGCCGAGTTGGCGCCAATAATTGATGTTCTTTTTCTGGAAAAGCCCGAATGCATGCATCAGGCGTCCGACGATCAACGCCTCGCCGAACGTATGCAGCCACCAGACGCTGCCGCCGTTCAGTTCCAGCAACAGCATCAGCAGCAATGCGATCGGGATATTCTCGACCGCGTTGGCGTGGACACGGATCGCCGCCAGCATCGCCTTGTTGCCGCCGTCGCCGATGGCAATGCGTTCCTTGATGCGCATGCGTACCACGAGGCCGCCGAGCACCACGAGAAAGATCGCGAGCAGGGCGGCGTACAGTGCAGTGATCGGAGCGGTCATGCGGGCTTCCTCAGGGCGGATTGGCGGCGTGCTGCCCGGATCATAAACCGGTTCGGGGCGATTGCGGCGGCAACTTCGGTATCCACCGGCAACGGCTCACCGTTCGCCTGCGCGGCAATGATCTCGGCACCGAGCAATGAAAAGGCAATGCCCTTGGCGCCGAGCGCGGCGAGGATGTAGAGGTCGGGGATGGTGTGTGCGGTGGCAGATGCAGGCGCTGCCGTACATTTCTCGGCGTCGGTGACACATGTCTGTACGTCAGCAACTGCGCCGATCACCGGCAGATAGTCCGGTGTCTGCGTGCGAAAACCGGTACGACCGCTGGCAACTGTGCAGGCATCGCCGCCCAGTGCTGCATAAAGGGCAGGGCAGGTGGCAGCGAGATTCGCGAGGTTTTCGGCATGGTCATTGTCGCGTACGGCCGGGTCACTGTCGCGCGGGCCAAAGGTTGCGCCGACGCAGTGCAGCGCCGTGTTGTTGTCAGCATGACGCGCCGGCGTGATGTAGCCGGCGTGGCAGATCACGGCGCGCAACGCGCGCGAGGTTTCGGTGGCGACGACATGGCTGACCTGGCCACGCACGCGACGCAGCGGCAGTGATCTGGTCTGCGGAAATTCATTCGCAGCGAGTGCGTTGGCGATGACCACGATATCGAATGCTTCGCCATCGATTGTCGGGCTGCTGCGATCGTGCGCCAATTCGCGTGCTGTCGTGCTCATGCGCATGCTGATGCCCGGATGTGTAACGAGTGCCCGACACAATTGTGGCGGGTTGACCCAAGCCGCGCCGGGAAACCACAGGCCGCCCTCGCGCAGGACGATTCCGGTATGTGCGCCTGCTGCCCTGGAGTCGACATAATGCAGTACATCTTCCGGCCAGCGTCCGCTGGCAGCAATCGCGGCGAGTTGCGCGGCGTTGTCGTCACCGGGTAATTGCAGCAGGCCGCAACGCTGCCAGGTGCTGCCATCGGGCTCGCCAAGCAGTTGCGGTAATCGCGCCAGTGCAAACAGGTAACTGTCGCGATACCAGCGATTCTGCGGTGTTTCGTGCAGCGAGAATTTTGGGTATACCGCGCCGGCAAGATTACCGCTGGTCTCGCTGGCGAGCTGTGCATGGCGTTCGATCAGGGTGACCTGCCAGCCGCGTTCGGCGAGCGAGCGCGCCGCCGCGCAACCGGCAAGACCGCCACCGATAACCGCTGCGCTTCGGGGTGTCGATATCGCCGTTGTTTGCTGTTCATGGCCAGGAAAGCGTCCGCGCAACATGTGTCGCTTGCGACCGAAGCCAGTTGCTTTCTGCACGACAAATCCGGCGGCGGAGAGCCTGCGTTTCACTTCGCCCGCAGCACTGAAAGTAGCGAATGTGGCACCCGGTGCAGACAGTCTTGCCAGTTCAGCGAACAATGCGCTCGTCCATAGTGCGTTGTTTTTCGCCGGGGCGAAGCCGTCAAGAAACCAGGCGTTGACCTGCGCACTAAGTCGCGGCAGCAACAGGGCTGCGTCACCTTGCAGCAGGCTCAGGTGGATGCGGCCCTGGCAGAGGGATCGTCGATGGAACCCGGCGACGCCGGGTGGTAGCGCCGCACGTAATTCGGCAGAGAGTGCCGCGAGTTCCGGCCAGTGCGCGTGGGCGCGGCTGAGGTCGTGGGGGCTGATCGGGAATTTTTCGCACGATACGAAATGCAGTCTGGCGTCGGCCGGTGCGCGCGTGAGAAAGGCTTGGGCGGCGACGAGGAAATTGAGACCGGTGCCAAAGCCGGTTTCGCCGATCGTGAAGATGCGAAAACCGCCAGCGCTGAAGCGCGCGTGCAAGTCGTTGCCGTCGAGAAAGACATGTGTGGTCTCGGCCACGCCGCCATCGGCCGAGAAATAGACATCGCCGAAGGTACGCGACACCGGCATGCCGTCGCGCCAGTCGAGTACGGCGGATGCGACGCGCTCCGGAAAGGACGACAGGCGGGGCAAGAGGCAGGCTCCTTATCGCATGGTCGCTGCCGCATGGGCAGGGGCCGGCCGGTGCGCCAGGAGGCATGCCTTGTTGCCAGGGTCTGCCGCAGGCGCAGGCGCATTCTAACGTCAACTGTGCCAGCTCTGGCCCGGCGCCGCCCTCGCGGTCAACGAATTTGAGCACTCCCGTCATTGCCCCGGCCGGTGCTGTCGGCCACTCTTCGGCCCGCTTGTATCCCAGACGACCTGTGAGGACACCATGACCGAAGCCTTTGTCTATGAAGCCATCCGTACCCCCCGCGGTAAAGGCAAGAAAGACGGTTCGCTGCATACCGTGAAGCCCATCGATTTGTCCGTGGGCCTGGTGCATGAGATGCGCCGCCGCTTTCCTGCGCTTGATGTCAGCCAGATCGACGATGTCGTACTCGGTTGCGTGGGTCCAGTGGGCGAGCAGGGCGCCGACATCGCCAAGGCGGTCGCGCTCAAGGCGGGCCTGCCCGATACCGTTGCCGGCGTGCAGATCAACCGTTTCTGCGCCTCTGGCCTTGAAGCCGTGAACCTGGCGACCCAGAAAGTCCGCTCGGGCTTTGAAAGCCTCGTACTGGCCGGTGGCGTCGAGTCGATGTCGCGTGTGCCGATGGGTTCCGACGGCGGTGCCTGGGCGATGGATCCGGAAACCAACTTCAAAACCGGGTTTGTGCCGCAGGGCATTGGCGCCGATCTGATCGCCACCATCGAAGGATTTTCGCGCGAAGATGTCGACAAGTTTTCGCTGGAATCGCAAAAACGCGCTGCTGCCGCCTGGGAAAAGGGTTACGTGCGCAAGTCGGTGGTGCCGGTGAAGGATATGAACGGAGTGACCATTCTCGATAAGGACGAGTTCTATCGGCCGGGCACCACGCTGGAAGGTCTCGGCGCGCTGCAACCGTCTTTTGCGGTGATGGGCGAAATGGGTGGCTTCGACGCGGTGGCGTTACAGAAATATCACTGGATTGAAAAAATCGATCATGTGCATACGCCGGGTAACTCGTCGGGTATCGTCGACGGTGCCTCGCTGGTATTGGTCGGTTCGGAGAAAGCCGGCAAGGCCAATGGCCTGACGCCGCGCGCCCGCATCATCGCTACGGCTGTGTCCGGCGCCGACCCGACCATCATGCTGACCGGCCCGACTCCGGCCGTGCGCAAGGCGCTGGCGGTTGCCGGTCTGACCATGGAGCAGATCGATCTTGTCGAGATCAACGAGGCGTTCGCGTCCGTTGCCATGCGTTTCATGAAAGACATGAACATTCCGCACGAGAAAGTGAACGTGAACGGTGGCGCCATTGCCCTGGGCCACCCGCTCGGGGCCACGGGCGCGATGATTCTCGGCACCGTGCTTGATGAGCTTGAGCGGCGCAAGTTGCGTTATGGCCTGTGCACCCTGTGTGTGGGTGGCGGCATGGGCATTGCCACCATCATCGAACGCGTTTGATTCCAGCGAACAGAATTCCGAGGAAACAGAAATGACTGAACAGACTGCCATCCGCTGGGAAAAAGACGCGGACAATATCGTTACTCTGACCATCGACGATCCTACCCAGAGCGCCAACACCATGAACGCGCTCTATGGCCGCTCCATGCTGGCCACTGTTGAGCGTTTGGTAAAGGAGAAGAACGAAATTGCCGGCGTTATTATCACCTCGGGCAAGGAAATGTTCTTTGCCGGCGGCGACCTCAAGGATCTGATCAAGGTCAGGAAGGAAGACGCGGCAGAGTTTGAGAAAGGTGTCACCGAGATGAAGCGCCAGTTGCGGTTGCTGGAAACGCTCGGAAAGCCGGTTGTTGCTGCGCTGAACGGCCACGCGCTGGGTGGCGGTTTGGAAATTGCGCTTGCCTGCCATTACCGCGTTGCCATCAACAATCCGAAAACAAAATTCGGTCTGCCGGAAGTGAAACTTGGCTTGCTGCCAGGTGGCGGCGGCGTTACGCGCGTGGTGCGCATGATTGGCATCCAGAGCGCGCTGATGAGCGTGTTGATGGAAGGCAAGGAGTTCAATCCGGAGCAGGCCAAGGCCGCCGGGCTGATCAACGAGCTCGCCACGGATCGCGCCGACATGCTGGCGAAGGCGCGCGCCTGGATCAAGGCAAACCCGGCTGCGCAACAGCCGTGGGACGTCAAAGGCTACAAGATTCCAGGCGGCACGCCATCAGTACCGGCGTTTGCGATGAATCTGCCGGCGTTTCCGGCGAATCTGCGCAAGCAGTTGAAGGGTGCCAACTATCCGGCGCCGCTCAATATCATGTGTGCGGCGGTGGAAGGTTCGCAGGTGGATTTCGATAATGCCCTGAAGGTGGAAGGCCGCTACTTCACCGAGCTGGTAGTCGGCCAGGTTGCGAAAAACATGACCCAGGCGTTCTTCTTCGATCTGCAGGCAATCAACAAAGGCGCCAGCCGTCCGCAGGGCATTGCGAAGTACACGGCGAAAAAAGTCGGCGTACTCGGTGCCGGCATGATGGGTGCCGGTATTGCCTACAGCGCCATGCGCTCAGGCATGGAGGTTGTGCTCAAGGATGTGTCGATGGACGCAGCAGAGAAAGGCAAAAAGTATTCTGCCGATCTGCTCGACAAGGACGTCGCGAAGGGTCGCATGACCAAAGAGAAGCGTGACGAGCTGCTGGCGAAGATCAAGCCGACCGCTGTTGCCGCTGATCTTGCCGGTTGTGACGCCGTTATCGAGGCGGTATTCGAAAGCCAGGAACTCAAGCACAAAGTGTTCCAGGAAATTCAGGATGTCGTCGCGCCGAACTGTCTGCTTGCTTCCAATACATCTTCGCTGCCGATTACCGGCCTCGCCACCGGTGTGAAGAAGCAGGAAGACTTCATCGGCCTGCACTTCTTCTCGCCGGTCGACAAGATGCCGTTGGTCGAGATCATTGCCGGCAAGAAAACCTCGAAGGAAGCGCTGGCAAAAGCTTTCGATTTAGTCATGCAATTAAAGAAGACGCCGATCGTCGTCAACGATTCGCGCGGCTTCTTCACCACGCGCGTAATTGGCACGCAGATCAATGAGGCGCTCGCCATGCTGAACGAAGGCGTGCATCCGCAATCCATCGAACAGTCTGCGGCGCAGGCCGGTTATCCGGTCGGGCCGCTGGCCATCATGGACGAGCTGACCCTGACGCTGCCGCGCAAGGTGCGTGAAGAAACGAAGAAGGCGCTGGAGAAGGAAGGCAAGAAGTACACACCTTCCCCCGCCGATATCGTGATTGACACCATGGTCGACAAGTTTGATCGCAAGGGAAAATCTACCGGCGGTGCGTTTTACGATCATCCGGCCGGTGGCAAGAAGACACTGTGGCCGGGTGTCGCGAAACATTTTTGGAAGAAGGATGTGAATCTGCCTATGCGGGACATGCAGGAGCGGATGTTGTTCATCGAGGCCATCGAGACTGTGCGCTGTATGGAAGAAGGGGTGATCGAATCGGTGGGTGATGCCAATATCGGCTCCATCTTCGGCATCGGCTTTCCCGCCTGGACCGGCGGTGTCATGCAGTATATGAATGGTTATGAAGGCGGCCTGAAGGGTTTTGTCGCCCGTGCGAAGGAACTCGCGAAGCAGTACGGCGAACGCTTCAACCCGCCGGCACTGCTGGTGAAGAAGGCTGAAGCGGGCGCGAGCTTCGTGTAAGCGAAAGTTGGAAACAATAAAAACCCCCGGTCGGATCCGACCGGGGGTTTTTTGTTGCCGGCCGATGTTCAGGCCGGGACGGTTTTTATCCCGGGCGCGCCGTCGGAAGATCCGTACTGGTCAGTGCGGCGCTGGTCTCGCTATGCTGTACGCCGCATCGCGTCGCGATGGCGCTGGATTTCTCTAAAGAGGTTGTGTGATGACTGTGTGGTATGCCCTGCGTTCGCTGGTTTTCTATGTTGGCTACACCTTCATCATGGTCCTGCAATCGACGGCTTCGCTGGCCATCAGGCCGTTTGTGTCACAGGCGTTTTTGCAACGTTTTACCGTGTCGGCCTGCAGCCGATCGGTCTGGTGGGCGCGCGTGGCCTGTGGCATCCGCTACGAAGTGGAGGGCGACGCCAACGTCCCGGATACGCCCTGTGTGGTGTTGTCGAAGCACCAGAGTGCCTGGGAGACCTTGTTTTTGCAGGCGCGATTTCAGCCGGCATCAACGGTTGCAAAACGGGAGTTGCTGAAAATTCCGTTCTTCGGTTGGGGTATGGCGTTAATGGAGCCGATCGCGATTGATCGCGCCCAGCGTGCCGGTGCGCTCAAGGAAGTCATTCGCCAGGGTACCCAGCGCTTGCGCGCGGGTAACCACGTGATCATTTTTCCTGAGGGCACCCGAATGTTGCCGGGTCAACAAGGCGAGTATTCAGCGGGCGGGGCGATGCTGGCAGTGCGCGCGCAGGTGCCGGTGCTGCCGGTGGCGCTTAATTCCGGTCTGTGCTGGCCGCGCAGCACGCTGATAAAGCGTCCGGGTGTCATCCGTGTGGTGTTTGGCAAGCCGATTGATGCGCAGGGAATGTCGGCGAAGGCGCTTAACGAGCAGGTACGTGACTGGATTGAGTCCACCACCGCGACGCTGCCGTCGGCCCCACGCTGAGAGTCAGCGCCTGAGCGTCACTTGCGTCGTTGCGGGCACACCATGTGTCGTTGTTTCGGTCAGCGTCGTGTTGCGCGATAAAACATCAATTCCCAGTCGAGTGCGACACCGTTGCCGAAGATTGCATCGACGGTATCGCGTACGCCGATTTCGCTCGCCAGCATCGACGCCAGCGTTGCGTTGTCGATTCCCTCCAACCCGAAAAGTAATCGGCAGAAATCCGCCAGTGACTCACGACTCGCGGCGCGCCAGGCAATCCGTCGTGGTTCGACGAGTGTGACATCGAAGCCGTTGTGCTCCAGTTCCGCAACCGTTGTCCTGTCGAAATAGACGCCGCGGTGGCCGGTGCTGGTGTAGCGGTCAACCACGGAATCGAGAAAGATGGCGACGCGCGAGTTTGCACGCACATCGCCCACAGTGAGCGTGCCGCCAGGCTTCAGCAGACGGGCGCATTCGCCCCAGAAATCGTTGCGGTCATCGACGTGATGCAATCCGGCGACGCTGAGAACATGGTCGAGCGAGCCCGCGGCGAGCGGCACCGCCGTGATCGGGCACTGCAGCAGGCGATGTTGATTCGAGCGCTGGAAACAGTCCGCAAATATGTCGGAGCTGTCGACCGACCAGAGCGTGATGTCGTGCGGCAGGTAGCCGGCCAGATAGCCGCCGCCGCAGGGGATGTCGGCGACATATTCGCCGGGCCTGACGTCGGCGATCGCGACCACATTGCCAAATTCGTCGTCACGGGCGTGCGGGTAGCGTTCCATCGCCGCGTGGTACTGTCGGCCGCGCGCATTGAACAGGCGCGCGTATTCGTCATCGGCCATGGCAGTCAGCGTGGGCGCAGCAGCATGCCGATCACTGCTTCGCGCAGGCGGATCACATGCCGGGCGAGGTAGGGAAACCGGTCGGGATTTTTTTGGCGCAGGGCATTGCCGCTGGCATTGGCCTCGAACATCAGCAGGCTGCCGTCGGCAAGCTCGCTGGCATCAATCGAGAAGTAGTCGAGGCCAAGACGACGGTGGATTTCGGCGATGGCGCTGCGCCACGGCGTGTTGCCCCCGGCGTTGAAGGCGGCGAGAAATTGTTCTTCTTCGACGGCAAATGCCGGTTGGTCGACCATGACCGAATCGCGGGCGCTGGCGTGCACGTTCCACTCGTTGCCAACCAACAGATGGCGGGCGTAGACCTGACCATCGATGACGACCAGGCGCATTTTGCGGTAATAGCCGTCTGCCGAACGAAAATCGACAAACTCGATCAGATAGTAATCCGAACCGTCGCAGGCGATGCGCTCAAGCAACGGCGCATCGGCCGCCGAACGCAACAGCAACATTGAGACACCGCCGTGCGTGCCGGCACGACGCAGCAGGGCGGGGTAACGCACCGGGCCATTTGCCAAGGTGTCAAGAATTTCCCGATGCGATTGCGGTACGATGCGCTGCGTTACCGGTATGTGCATGCCGGGGATGCCGGCGAGTTTTTTGGCGACATCGTCGCGCCGTGTCTCCAGCACCCGTGCCGGATCGTTCAGCACCGGCAGGCCGAGCGGGAGCAATGCGTCGATGGCGAGGGCCAGCGCCTTGCGGTTGGTGTCGGCATCGCTGATGCAGTTGAAGACGATATGGGGCCTGCGCACGACCGGTACCTGCGGCACCAGGCCGCCGAGAACAGCCGTATGCAGACGCAGCTCCGGATGCCCGAGGTCACGATAGAGATCAATGTTACCTTGCATTGCGTACTTGGTGCCTTCTGGCGTGACCGAGTGCACCTCGACGCAATTGCTGTCTTCAATGCCGTGCAGAAAAAGGATGTGTCGCAAGCGGCAGGCTCCTTGCAATGAAACGGGGGTATGACGGCGGTTGCAGTTTGTGTTCGGCGTCGGTAATGGTCAAGCGATGGCGTGCCTGGATACAGGGATCAAACCCGGATCTGCATGGTATGGCAGCGGCAGTCGCCCGCTGAGAGGGCGGCCGGATCGAGATGAGTGCCAACCGCGCCCGTTGAGCTGGTGGATCTGAAAGGCATTCTCAATACGCTGTTGTTGCCGATGCCGGGATAGAATTGCCGATAGTTCCCGTGCTGTGCCCTTTTTTCGGAATTACCCATGGCCGTCTCCACCGCAGAGAATGCGCGTCTGCTGCGCATCGTCAGCACCGCATCCGTTGTCGTCGCCCTCATCCTGATCGGCGTGAAGGGTGTCGCCTGGTTCATGACCGATTCGGTGGCGCTGCTCGCCTCGCTGATCGATTCAACCATGGACTCGGCGGCATCGTTGATCAACCTGTTTGCCATCCGTTATGCACTGGCGCCTGCCGACGCGGAACACCGGTTTGGCCATGGCAAGGCCGAGGCACTTGCCGGTCTTGGCCAGTCGGCGTTCATCGCCGGCTCGGCGGTATTTCTGATGTTGCATGCAGTTGATCGCATCATCCACCCGATGCCGGTCAGTGATACCGACGTTGGCATCGCGGTGATGATTTTTTCCATCGTGCTGACGGCGTTGCTGGTGATCCTGCAGCGGCTGGTGATCCACCAGACCGACTCGACAGCGATCAAGGCCGATTCGCTGCATTACATGGGTGATTTGCTGGTAAATGTCAGCATTATTGTTGCCTTGCTGGCGGCGACAGCGGGTTACAGCAGGGTGGATGCCTGGTTCGGTATTGGTATCGCGTTCTACATCCTCTGGAATGCCTGGCAAATTTCCCAGGACGCGTTTCGCCATCTGCTTGATCGCGAAGTGAGCGATGAGGTACGTGCCGAGATCCTGCGCCTGATCGAATCGCGCAAGGGTGTGACCGGTGTCCATGATCTGCGCACGCGGCGCTCCGGGCAGCAGATGTTCGTGCAGATGCACATTGAACTCGATCGGGAAATGCCGTTGTGGCAGGCGCATGAGATCGCCGAGGATGTCGAGCAGACGATCATCAACCGTTACCCGAATTGCGATGTGATTGTCCACGAAGATCCGCTGCCGGCAGTTGCGCCCACCACGACCTGATGGACTTCTCGCTGCTGACATCGCTGGATGGTTGGGGGTTACTGGCTGGCCTCGGCCTGTTTCTGCTCGGCATGGGGCAGCTTGAGCGTGCCGTCCACGCGGTTGCCGGGCATACCTTCAGCGCCATGCTGCGGCGGGCCACCGGGCACCCGGTGCGTTCCATCCTGCTGGGCGTCGTCGCTACCGGCGTGTTGCAAAGCAGTTCGATTCTCGGGCTGATGGTGCTGGCTTTTGTCGGCGCGGGCATTTTGCCGATGCGCAATGCAATCGGCGTCATTCTCGGTTCGAATATCGGCAGCACATTCACCGGTTGGCTGGTGGCGGCACTCGGTTTCAAGCTGAACCTTGAGGCCATGGCGCTGCCATTGGTCGCACTTGGTGCTTTCGGCGTGGTATTTGCGGCAGCGGAAACCCGTCGCAATGCCTGGAGCGCACTGGTGCTGGCGCTGGGGCTGTTGCTGCTCGGGATGCAGCACATGGTGGCGGCGGCCGACAGCTTTGCCAGTGGTTTTGACCCCGCGTTGTTGGCAGGCAGCAATCCCTTTGTATTCTTTTTGGCAGGCCTGGTGATTACCGTGATCGTGCGCACCAGCGCCGCCACGATCATGATCGCGTTGTCGGCGATGAATGCCGGCATTCTCAATCTGGGGCAGGCGGCGGCGATTGCCATCGGCGCCGACCTCGGCACCACCAGCACCATGGCCATTGCGGCAGTGAAAGGGGTTGCCGCCAAGAAACAGGTTGCGCTTTTCCATGTGCTGTTCAACAGCATCACCGATCTGGTGGCATTTTTTCTGCTGCTGCCGAACATCGAGCTGATTATCCGCTGGTATGGCATTGACGATCCGCTGCTGGCACTGCCGGCGTTTCACAGTACGTTCAATATCATCGGCGTTCTGCTTTTCTACCCGTTCGTGAACCGAATCGGGGATTTTCTTGAGCTGCGTTTCCGTGGCGACGAAACAGCCGTGGCAACCTATCTGGTACAGGTGCCGCATACGCAGAAGGAAGCGGCTTTCACCGCGCTTGAGCACGAGATGCGCAACCTGTATCGCCGGGTGATGGTGCTCAATATACATGCGTTGAAGCTGGAAATGCCGACACCGGTTCTGGCTGGCAGCCCGCGCCGATTCGATAAACTGTTCCCGGCGCATCGCACCTATAGCGAGGAATACGAAACGGTGAAGCGCCTGGAGGGCGAGATCCTGGCCTATGTGCGCCTGCTGCAGTCGCAGACACTCAACGCAACGGAGGCGGCACGCCTTGCGGTCTTGCTGATTGCGGCGCGCGAGGCTGTGCAGGCTGCCAAGGGTGTGAAGGATGTGCGCGAGGAGCTGGTCGAGTTCCGGCACTCAGCCAATGCCTGGCTGAGTGCCTATGTTGCCGAGTACAACGCAGCGCTGCAGGGGTTCTACGCAGTGCTTGCCGACATGCTGTTGAAGCCCCATCACGAGGGGATGGTCAGTGATGTGCTGGGGCGGCTGAATCTTGAGGAAGCAAAGCTGCACGAGGTGATGAAGCGGCGGATGTACGCCGAGGATCTGCGCAGCGGTTTGCGTGCTCATGAGCTATCGACGGTGTTGAACGTGTTGCACGAGGTGCATGGCTCGACGCGCGCGTTGTTGCGTGGCAGTCGCGGCATGTTGCTCAACGAACTCGATTGACGGCGCGCGTGCCGGCAGCCGGCCCGATCACTCGTTGCCGGGAATGCGTACCACCGGCGGATCCCGCCAGGGCTGGTTGGCGGCGTAGGATTGCAGATGGTCGATGAACACCGCGAAACGTGGGTCGGCGATATTGCCGACGGCAGTAATGGCTCGCCTTTGCAGCGCGATTGCCTCGGCAAAATGGCCGGTCTCTGCCTGTGCGGCGGCCAGGGTGTCGAGCATTTGTGCGCTCTGATCCATCACCGGTTGCAGGATTGCCAGTGCGCGTTTGCCATCGCGCAGCGTCGCGTCCGGGCAGGTGGCGAGCAGCCACGCAAGGTTATTGATGGCCGGCAGATATTGGCGTGCTGCGGCTTTTTCCAGCAGATCCCGCGCTTTCGCAAGATCGCGTGGCATGCCGACGCCGCGATAATGGAAGGAGGCGAGCGTATCCTGTGCCGGCGCATGATCCTGGGCTGCCGATGCCTCCAGCCAGTGGATGGCCTGCGGGATGTCGCGTGTCGTTCCGGCGCCAGCCAACAGCTTCTCGGCGAGCAGCAGTTGCGCTGCGGCATCGCCGGCTTCGGCGCGTATTTTCGTCGCCGTAAAATCCTCTTCCGGCGACAGGCCGCCGGTTTGACCGGTGGCGATTGCATTACGCATCGCCTTGAGATGCTGTTCCAGTGCCGGCAGCTTGGTGCCGACCGCCGTCAGCGCCTGCTCGGCGAGTGCACGGTTGAGCACATCGGTATGACCGGCGATGCGGTCGCCCATCGGGCTTTCCAGCATCTGCCGGATACCGCGCAATTCTTCCGGCTTATACAGATTCAGATAGTCGGCAACGACCTTTTCGCGCACATCGGGCCAACGCACCTGGTCACGCCAGAAACCGTCGATGGCACCGTAGTACGGCTTCAATTCCGGGCTGCGCTCGATCTGGCGTTGGGCAAATTCGCGCATCACGAGGTTGAAACGGTCTTCGGCATGACTCAATTGCAGTATCGTCATGGCATCGTTGCGCGGCTGATCCGCGCCGGTGGTCGCGCAGCCACTGGTCAGCAGGATGGCGAAGAGCGTGGTGTGGATGGTGCGCGGCCAGCCGGAGTGCTTGAAGATGAGCATGATCCAGTCCAGGGTTGATTATCGGCTGCGTTGAAATGATCAGGGATATGCGATGCTCGGCAGCACGACCATCGGGCAGCACGACCATCTGATTGACGCCATGGGAGACTAGCACGAGAGTGCGTACCGGCGTCGAGCCGGGTATTGTTGGCAGTTGATTGCTGCAGTTCGATAGCGGTACGCGGGCATTTTTTTAGGGCTTTTTGTGGGGGGGCGCGCATGCTTGTGACGGATCGCCTGCTGCTGGTGCTCCTGCTGCTCGTCACGACCGCATGGGTGCGTGCGGAAAGTAATGCCCCGCAGTTCGTGGCCAGCGCCATGGCTGATTCTGCTGTTGATGATAATGCCGTTGCTGACATCGTCCGTATCAGTGGTGATGTTACCGGGCTCAATGGTCGCCTGGCCTGGTGGCCTGGGGCGCCGAATGATGCCGGTCTGGCGGTTGTCCGGAGCACCACCGCCCGTTTTGTCCCGGCACTGCCGGGGCCTGCATTCGGTGTGCCGCGTGCGCCGCTCTGGTTTCGTGTCGCGTTGGAGAACGCCAGTCCGTCGGCGCGCGACTTCATGCTGGAGGCGGCATTTCCGAAGATCGATTTTCTCGATGTTCATATCGTTCATGGCGACGGACAGGTTGATAGTTGGCTGACCGGTGAGGTGCGACCCTTTGCCAGTCGGCCGATATCGTCGCCGCGATTTTTATTTCCCGTCAAGCTTGGCGCGGGTGAGCGTGTGACCTTGTTTCTGCGAGTCGAGTCAGCTGCAGTAGTGAATCTGCCGCTGACACTTTACGACGAGCGTGCCTATCTGGCGCATGCCAGCCAGGTGTACGGTTGGCTCGGCGCTTTTTACGGGCTGGTGCTCAGCCTGCTTGCCTATAGTGCTTTTTTGTTCCGTGCAACGCGCGATCACGCCTTTCTGTACTACGCCGTTGTCGGAGCGCTCGCAGTGGGTTATTTCGCGTCGGTGGATGGCTATGTCGCGGTCGTGTTTTCAGGCAGCCCCTGGATAGTCCAGCACTTGTTGTATCTCTGCGCGGCGTTGTCGGTCACCTTCATGCTGTTGTTTGCGCGCGGCTTCCTGAATCTGGCGGCCCTGGCGCCGCGACTCGACCGCGCACTGCTGGTGATTGCAGCACTGGCGACGCTGGCCACGCTGCTGGTGCCTTTCCTGCCGCTGGTCTATTCGTTGGGAGCAATCATTGCCCTGAGCCTGGTGATGGCGGTGATGATGGCGATTGCTGGCGTCATCAGCCTGCGCGCCGGGTTCCGGCCGGCACGCTGGTTCGTACTCGCCATTGGCGTGCACCTGCTGATGCTGGCGTTGCTATCGGTCGGTGCCGTGAGCTCGCTGCCGGGTTTGTTCGAGCTGGCTGATACTGGCCATCGCCTCGACATCGTCTTTAGTCTGGTGTGCTTCACCCTGGCGCTCGGTGAGCGCATCAGGCATACCGAAGAGGAGCGCCGGCATGCCGAGGAGCGGGTCATTGAGGTGGCTGCCGACATCCGTGCGCGCAACGAGTTTCTCTCACGTATGAGCCATGAATTGCGCACACCGATGACCGGTGTGCTGGGTATGGCCGAGCTGCTTGAGCAGACTCCCCTGATTCCGCAACAGCGCCGTTACCTGTCGGTCTTGCGTTATTCGGGTGAGATGCTGCTGAATCTGATCAATGATGTACTCGATCATGCCCGCATTGAGGCAGGTCGCCTGCAGCTGCGCCGCGAGGCTTTTGATCTACTCAAGCTGATCGATGACTGTCGCATGTTGTTCGAACAGCAGCCACGCGACAATGACGTAACCTTGCGCATTGATGTGGGTGCCGGTGTATCGCGCATTGCTGTCGGCGATGCGCAACGTATTCGCCAGGTACTGATCAACCTGATGGCCCATGCGTTCAAGCGCACGGTGAGGGGATCCGTTGCGTTGCGCTTGTCTGCCCTTGCGACGCCAGGCTGGGTGCGCTTCGAGGTGCAGGCTGCCGGCGCAGCAGCCGGTGGTCCTGCCGATGAGGCGCAAATTTTTGCGAGTGTCGCGCTGCAATCGTCGGTTGTTGCTGAAGCACAGAAAAAGTGGCACGGTAATCCGCTCGCTGCGTCACACGGCGACACAGGCATCGGGCTTGGTATATGTCGCCAATTGTGTGAATTGATGGGTGGACGAATGGGCGCCCAGCGTATGGCGGATGGGGATCTCTACTGGTTCGAACTGCCATTGTATGCAGCAGCCTGAGGATGGTACGCATGGTTCGGCATGTTGTTTCCGCTTCCATCCTCCAGAATATGATCGAACTGGCGTTGCGCAGCCGGCTCAATCTTGAGGAGTTGTTCGGCGAGGCCGGCATCGACCCGGATGTCATCGGTCGACCGGATGCACTGGTCGGCATCGATCAGATCGACCGGCTGTTTACCATTGCCTTCCAGCGTACCGATGATCCCTGGTTCGGCCTGCACGCCGGCCTGAACAATCAATACTCGTCGCTCGATCTGCTGGGCCGGTTGATGGCAACCAGCAGTACGCTTGGCGATGCGGTGCGAGAGTTATTGCGCTTCAAGAATCTGCTCGCACCTTATCTGCAGTTTTCTCTCGATCTTGACGGTGAAACGGCTGTGCTTGCCAGTTTTCCTGATGGCAGTGTCCGGTTTGCCGAAGCGCGCCACCACAACGACCTGCTTGTGGCGACCATCGTCTCAATTGGCACATCACTTGTTGGTGGTGACCTCGATGTGCGCGCGCTGGCATTGCGTCATCCCCGGCCGCCGGATTGTAGCGAGTACCGGCGAGCGTTCGGCAATATCCAGATGCGTTTCGGTGCTGCCCGCAATGAGGTGCACTTTGGCGCTGCCGTACTGGAACGTCGGCTGAGCACAGCATATCCACAGTACCATCAGCGGGTCGCGCAGGAGGCGGAGCAGCAACTGTCGCGCCTGGCGCGCGGTCACAGCGTGACTGAGCAGGTAATGACGCAACTGGAACAGCGTCTGAGCGAGCAGCCGGTCGGCGTCGACGATATCGCGCGGCTGTTCAACATGACGGCGCGCACGTTACAGCGGCGCCTGCGGGACGAAGAGACGACCTTCGGCGAGCTGCGTGACCAGGTACGCCATCGGCTGGCGTGCCGTCTGCTGGCCCGGCCGGATGTCAGCATGGACGTCCTGGCCCAGCATCTGGGCTTTTCCGACACGGCGAACTTTTATCATGCCTTCCGCCGCTGGGAGAACCAGACACCTGGCGCCTACCGCCGCTCGCTTGCGGGGCCCGGGCACTGATCGGCGCTGCGTTCTCTGGCAGGCAATCGGTACCGCCCCTATACTGGCGCCGGCCTTTTGGTGCCGGTCTTTCTTCGCAGCCCGCCCTCCGGCGGATTATCGGGATGGTCACTCTTCGCATGGAAATTCCGGGGTACAAAATAGTCCGCGAAATCGGTCGCGGTGGCATGGCCACGGTTTATCTCGCCGAGCAGGAAAAGTTCGAGCGTCAAATTGCCCTCAAGGTTATGGCGGCATCGCTGAACAGTGATCCAGGCTTCAAGGAGCGCTTCATCCGCGAAGCCAAGCTGGTGGCGAGGCTGTCTCATCCGCATATTGTCGCGGTGTACGACGTCGGCGAATACGACGGCCACGTTTACATGGCGATGGAATATCACACCGGTGGTGATCTCAAGGCCAAACTGAAATCTGGCATAACGCCGCTGGATGCGGTGAAAATCACTTGTGAAGTGGCCCGCGCGCTCGAATTTTCGCACTCCAAGGGTGTGATCCATCGCGACATCAAACCCGACAACATTCTGTTCCGCAACGACGGCAGCGCGGTGCTTACCGACTTCGGTATCGCCAAGCAGGGTGATGCGCAGACCCAGTTTACCCAGATGGGCATGGTTGCCGGCACGCCCAAGTACATGAGTCCTGAACAGGCGCGGGGGCTGCCACTTGAGGCCGAGAGTGATCTCTACAGCCTCGGTATTGTTTTCTATGAAATGCTTGTTGGTGATGTGCCGTTCAAGGCCGAGGATTCGATTGCGCTCGCCATCAAGCACATCAAGGATCCGTTGCCGCCGCTGCCGTCAGCACTGCGCAAGTTCACCCCGTTTCTCGATCGCCTGTGCGCCAAGGAAGCAGGAAAACGGTATCACCGTGGTGGTGAAGTCGCGCGGACACTGGAAGAGATTGTCGCCAGCGGCGCGCTACGCAACATGAAAGCGATTCCGGTCGCGTCGGAAGCTACGCAGATGCGGCCTGCCGTCACGGCGCAGGAGGTCGCCAATGGCGCGGGCAAGCGTGCCGGCGCCGCTGTGGCGGTGCTGGCGGTGCTGCTGGCTGCTGGCGGCGGCGCCTGGTATTTTCTGTGGGGGCCGGGCGCGCCGACGGTCGATGTCGTCGTCACGCCTCCCCCGCTGCCGGCACCGCTACCGGTTCCGGAACCTGTGCCGGCAATTGTGAGTGTGCCGGCACCGGTGCCCGAACCCGAACCGGTGCCCGAGCCGGTGCCTGAACCCGAACCGCTGCGGGTCGCGGCGCCGACACCAGCACCGAAGCCGGCCATTGATGTGGCAGCCCTGCTGGCCAAGGGCAATACAGCACTGGCCGAAGATCGCCTGGATGCGCCCGCCGGGAACAATGCCTGGGATTACTACCGACTGGCGCTCACGGCCGAGCCGAAGAACAAAAAGGCTGCCAGTGGCTTGAAGCGCATCGCCGATCGTTTTGTGCAATTGGTCGACGAATCGCTGGCCAGCGGCGACGTGACCCAGGCCAGGCAATACCTGAAATCTGCCGAGCGTGTGGCGCCAGGTTACCCGCCCGTGGCCGAGGCGGCGACGCGCATTCTCAATTACGAAGCGAATGCCGCTGTGGCGCCGGCGGCTCCGGCTCCTGTCGTTGAGGAGCCGGCGGTAGTGGAAGTGGTGCCGGGAGTCGATCCGAATGCCGTGCGCAACCGATTGCGGGCGAGTGGTCTGGCCAGCCGCGGCGTGACGTTATACAAGCAGGGCGACTATGTCGGTGCGCGCGCCCACTTTGAACAGGCCCTGGCGCTTGATCCGGACAACAAAGCGGCACAGACCGGCATGGAGCAGATCAGGCAGTTGGGAATGTAGTTCAGCGCGCGTAACCGGCCGCTGATGCCTGTCTCTTGAGTTCCGCGCGATAAGGTTCGGCGTCGATGCCTTTGCGCTGGGCGATCAGCACGGAGATACCGTAATTCTGCGCAGCTTCGACGGGATTGTTGTTGGCAGCGGCCTTCTTGCCAGCGTCGGCATGACGCTTTTCCAGATCGCCCAGTTGCTTGCTCAGCCGCTTGCCCACCTCTTCAGCAGCCTCGGCGGCCAACTGGTTGAGGATCTCGATGTCGGCAGGCAACTTCGGGGCTTTGGCTTCCAGCTGGAATGCGCCCAGTGCCACGCCTTCGTTGCCGGTATCGGTCAGTTCGCGTTTGAGCGGCAGTGAGTCGGTGTAGATAACCTTGCCGGTTGCGGTTTCAATGACGCGGAACGCTACCGAGAAATAACCGACCTTGCGCAACTCGACGACGTTGTAGGAAATGTCTTCCTTCTTGTCCTCGGTTAATTGGGCCACGGGCTGCGCGATGGAGCGGCGCTGGCGCTCCGGGAGCTTCAGCCATTCGTCATACTGCGGATTGCGCACCAGGGCGCCGGCTTCGGTGACTGCGCGTGTGGTTTTGCGTGTCGTGGTTTCGCTGGACTCAACGCGCGCCTCGTCGATGCTGCCGGTGATTGTGTAGTCGCCGCCGGTGTTGCGCACCGGATCGAAAGCGATGATGCGCACGTCGTTGGGAATCGACCGGAACAGCATGTCGGTGATGCGGGTGGCGATCGCGCCGGAATAATCGGCGCCGGCAGGGACGCTGGCGAAAGGTGCTATTGACGTGTTGGGTATCGCCGTTTTGCCGATTTCCGTTTCCGCCGTACTCAGATCGCGGGCAAGGTTGGCGCGCGCCGGATCGAATTCCTGCGCCAGCAACAGATGACCGAGTGCGAGGCTCCAGAGGCCTTGCGCCTTCGCGGCGTCGTGGCCCCGATAAATACGGTCGACAAACACTTTTTCTTCCGGGATGGGGTTGACGTGTCCATCGAGCTTGCGGTGCACGTCGCGGGCCTGCGCGAACCAGCGGTAGGCATCCGATATGCGATTGGCAGACACGGCATCGGCGGCCAGGGCGACAAAATACTCGGCCATCTGATTGGCGGTGGGTTCAATCCGCGATTTGACTTCGGCGAAGTAGGGCGATTTTGCCAGCGTATCGAAATGGCGATAGGCCTCGTCTGGCCGATCATCGGCCAGGGCTTCGTTGAAGCGTCGCTCGGAAAGTCGTGCCTGCAGCTCGATCCGCATCGGTTCGGTCTGGTCGTCCTGCGGCAGGGCATCAAGCAGCTGCAGCGCTTTCTCGAAGTCATCGGTGTTGCGCGCCTGCTCAAATTCGCCACGCAGGCTGCGCAGCATGGATTCGCGCTGATCGACATAACGGGTTTCGCCGGTCACCTGCGCCAGTTGGGACAGCGCACCCATGTGTTTGCGGAAAGCGGTTGGGGGCAGATTTGCAATGTAGTTGTTGATGTCACGAATCGCCTTTTCGGTTACCGCCCGGGTTTTGCCGATCTCCTTGACGAACATGTCGTGGCGCGCAGGATTCCAGGTGCGCATGGGTTCGGCGGCAGCTTGTGTATCGGTGAGCACATTCAGCGGTACGATGCCATTGTGCAGGCGCGCACTTTCGATCTGCTTGTGCAGCTCGTCATCCAGATGGTTGGTGAGCTTGCGGCCGATGGCATCAAGCTGCGCGAACAGTATGGCATCTTTCTTGTTGTTGCGGTTCTTGCCGATGAGCCCGGATTTGACGTGGTTATAGAGCCCGTCAAGTACGCCGTTGTCTTCGGCGTTGGCGATTTCCTCCGGCGTTACCAGTGGCTTTTGGGCGGCACAGGAAACGACGAGCAGGGCGGTGAGGAGGATCGCGGTTTGTGTGTGTATGCGCATGATATTTGTCTTTGATATTTGGCCGGACGCGATGTTGCTGCGAGTGTACAGGGTTCCGCCTGCGTCTTTCCCGCGCAGGCAGATTCCCGGTCCGTCAGGATATCCGGGGCGGCGGTTCGGGATGGCCGCGACCCCAGCGGGCGGCCAGCAGGCCGGCGCTGAATCCGGTGCCGATGACGAGGATCTCAATCAGCCCCAGCCAGCGTACCGGTGGCGGTGCCAGGGCGCTGATGATGGCGGCAAGGAAATAGGCACAGAGCACGAAACACAGCCAGGTGGCGGCGCGCGTGCTGCCGCGAACCAGACCGGGCATCAGGGCCAGCAGCGGCCCGCACTTCACCAGCGCCCAGAGGAAACCCGCGTACAACGCAGCGTCCACCGGGGCGCTGCGCAGGGTCCAGCCGGCGACGAGCAGGATTTCAGCGCTGGCGGCGGTGGCGGCGATGTGCAGCGCCGTGGTGTAGCGATCGCGGCTCATGGTGCGGGTACCGTTGCGGTGAGTTTGCGGGCGAATTCGGCCAGGCGTCGGCCAGCGGTGACGCAGAGGCGTTCTTCTGTCGGACTCAGCGGCTGCTCGCCGGCCGGGCCGGCATGGTGGCTCGGTCCGTAAGGCGTGCCACCGGCACGGGTGGTAAACAACTCCGGTGCGCTGTAGGGAATGCCGGCGATCAGCATGCCGTGGTGCAGCAGGGGCAGCATCATCGACAGCAAGGTGGACTCCTGGCCGCCATGGAGGCTTGCCGTAGAGGTGAAGACCATGGCCGGCTTGCCGATCAGGCTGCCGGCCTGCCAGAGCTCGCTGGTGCCGTCCAGGAAGTGCTTGAGCGGTGCTGCCATGTTGCCGAAGCGGGTCGGGCTGCCCAGTGCCAGGCCGCTGCAGTTGCGCAGGTCGTCGGGTGTGGCATAGAGCGCGCCGCTGTCGGGAATTGCCGGCGCGGCCATCGCGGTTGTTGGTGCAACCGGCGGCACGGTGCGCAG
>JBMOOP010000021.1:0-27478 GCA_049324495.1 Pseudomonadota bacterium | reverse complement strand
GCCTTGGCACCGAGCACCTGCTCAAGCGGCAGGTAGATCATGTTGTTGCCCCGGGTGTCGAGCATGACCTTGCTGCTCTTCGAATACACTTCCTGCATCGTTTCCAGGTAGATGCGATCGCGCGTCACTTTCGGCGCCTTGCGATACTCCGCGTACAAACTGTTGAAGCGGGCGGCATCGCCTTCGGCGCGCGCCACTTGCTCCTGCTTGTAGCCCTCGGCTTCCTGCAACATGCGCTGCGCCTTGCCGCGCGCTTCCGGCACGATGCCATTGGCGTAGGTTTTTGCTTCGTTGACGGTGCGATCCTTGTCTTCCTTGGCACGCACAACATCGACAAAAGCGTCGCCGACGCTCTTCGGCGGCTGCGCCTCAATGATGTTCACCTGCGAGACAACCAGGCCGGTCTGGTACCTGTCGAGATAACCCTGCAACCGCGGCTTCATGCCGATGGCAAGATTCGCGCGCCCCTCGTTGATCACCTGATTGAGTGTCGAGTTGCCGACCACATGGCGCAACGCGCTCTCGGTGGAATGACGCAATACGTCTTCGGCATTGGCTACGCGCAACACATAGGCACGCGAATCGCCAATGCGGTACTGCACTGCCAACTGGATAGCGACAATGTTCTGGTCGGCAGTAATCATTTCCGCCTGCAAGGGCAGGTTGAGCAGCTCGCCGGTGTTCACGCGGCGCACCTCATCGATCAACCATGGGTACCAATGCAGACCCGCGCCGGCAGTTTCGTAGTACTTGCCAAAACGCAGCACGACGCCTTCTTCGGCCTGATCGAACTTGTAGGTGCTCATGACCAGCCAGAGCACACCGAGAATCGCCAATACCGGCCCGACCAGCGAGCCGCTACCGCCGCTTTGGTTGCCACCGCCACCCTTCAAAAGGCCGCCGAGCCAGTCGCTGGCCTTGCGCAGCAAGTCGTCGACTCCTTTCGGGACACCGGTATTGCGATCGCGATTTCCCCAGGGATCTTGCGGTTTACGGCCGCCTCCCGGTTCATTCCAGGCCATGGAGTTCTCCCTTGCTGCGTGAAGACGCGCTGCCGGGCAACAGCTGCCCGCCAGACGCGTGAGGATTGTAGGAATCGCCCGACGCGGCGGCAAGCAACCCGCCCGCATCAATCAGAACAAGCGACGGGTCAAGACGCTCCTGCCGCAACAGTTCGTCAAGATCACTGCGCGGCATGCGTACCACCAACTCGACGCTGCCATCTTCGGCCGTGTGCTCCGTCTCGACAGCGCCGCGCGCATACAGCTTCGCGCGCAAGCGACCGCAAGATGGCGGCAACCGCAGCTCGATCTGGCGGCGATCGGCGGCGAGTCGCTCGGCAATCGCCGCGAGCAGCAGGTCGATGCCTTCGCCGCTGGCAGCGGAAACCCAGACACGCACCGGCCGGCCCTGCTCATCGCGCTCGATTCGCGACCCGTGCGCCGCCGCCAGGTCTACCTTGTTGAAAACTTCCAGTATCGGCACGGCACCGGCGCCGATTTCCTCCAGCACCGATTCCACTGCGGCAATATTGGCATCGCGTTCAGTGGCTACCGCATCGACAACGTGCAGCAGCAGGTCGGCGTCGGCGGTTTCCTCGAGCGTCGAGCGGAACGCCTCAACCAGCCGCGTCGGCAGGCGACGGATAAAGCCAACAGTATCCGCCATGATCGTCGGCCCCATGCCCGGCAACTCGACCCGGCGCAGAGTCGGATCCAAAGTTGCGAACATTTTATCGGCGACCAGCACGTTGGCATGCGTGAGCCGATTGAACAGCGTCGACTTGCCGGCGTTGGTATAGCCCACCAGGGAAATCACCGGGATCTCGCTGCGCTTGCGCGCGCGCTGACCCTGGATGCGCGCCGAGCGGGTCTTCTCCAAACGCCGATTGATGGTGTCGACGCGCGCCTGGATCAGCCGCCGGTCGATTTCAAGTTGCGTATCGCCGGGGCTGCCGCGCACACCAACACCGGCACTCTGCCGATCAAGGTGTGACCAGCCACGAATCAGCCGCGTCGACGTGTGCCGCAACTGGGCAAGCTCAACCTGCAAGCGGCCTTCCAGCGTGCGTGCGCGCTGGGCGAAAATTTCCAGGATGATGCCGGTGCGGTCCTGTACCGCGCAGTTGAGCGCCTTTTCCAGATTGCGCTCCTGCGAACTGCTCAGGAAGTGATTGAACAGCACAATGTTCGCCTGCCGATCGCGCACCAGATGCTGCAACTCTTCGAGCTTGCCGCTGCCGACGAAATAGCGATTGTCCGGGAAGTGTCGGGCCGAGGTGACGATCTCAATGATATCGATGCCGGCTGACTGCACCAGCTGCTCGAACTCGGCGAGATCATCGCTGCCGTTTTCCCCGTCGATGGCAACGTGCACGAGGATGGCGCGTGAACCACCCTCGGGACGCTCAAAGAGTTGCAATCGTCAGATACCCGGCGGCTGCATGTCGCCGTTGTCCAGTGGCGCGCCTTCGCGGCCGGCCGTGGTGCCTGGCTTCGGATTACGCGCCGGAACGACGGTCGAAATCGCGTGCTTGTACACCATCTGGCTGACGGTGTTCTTCAGCAGCACAACGTACTGGTCGAAGGACTCGACCTGGCCTTGCAGCTTGATGCCGTTGACCAGAAAGATGGAAACGGGGATGCGCTCTTTGCGCAGCGCATTCAGGAAAGGATCCTGGAGGCTATGACCCTTGGACATGACAACAATCTCCAAAAAAATGTCGCCCAGCACTTTGGGCAAAACCGGGCCGCTCGCCCGGAACCCCGCCTGAAAAAAAGCAGGCGGCAAGTCGAACCACTCTCATTCGCGCTGCACTGGCACCGTCCAGGTGGCGTCCTGTTGTAGCAGTTTCAAGGTATTGCCAACGAGATCAGGTGCCTCGGCATCCAGCCACGGCAACGCACCCCAGCCACGCAACCACGTCATTTGCCGCTTGGCCAATTGCCGGGTGGCGATGATACCCCGCTCCACCATCTGCTGATAGGAAAGCTGCCCGGCAAGGTATTGCCAGACTTGTCGATAACCCACGGCCCGCAGGGCCGGCAGATCCGGGTGCAGGGCCGGCGAACCCGGCGGGGGCTGCTCGCTCCGGGCGCGCAAGCGCTCGACCTCGGCCACCAGGCCCGCCGCCAGCATGCCCTGGAAACGCCGGGCAATGCGCTCGGCCAGTACCGCCCGGTCAGCCGGGGTAATGGCGAACTGGGCAAGCCGATAGGGAAAAGCGGCGGCCGCTGGCAGCGGCACCGCCTGCAGCGCCGTCAGCGATTGGCCGCTCAGCTCGTATACCTCCAGGGCACGCAGAAGGCGCTGCGGGTTGCGGCCGTGTTTGGCGGCGGCGTCCGGATCAACAGCCGCGAGGCGCGCGGCGAGCATCTCGCGGCCATGGGTTTCAAGCTCCACCTGCAAGCGGGCGCGCAGGATCGGATCGGCTACCGGCAGCGCGGACAAGCCGTCTTTCAGCGCCTTGAAATAAAGCATCGTGCCGCCGACCAGCAGCGGAATGCGGCCGGCGGCGTGGATCGCGGCCATCGCGGCGAGCGCGTCGCGCCGGAAATCGGCGGCGGAATAAGGCTCGGCCGGGTCGCGAATGTCGATCAGCCGGTGCGGGGCGATGGCGAGGATGTCTGCGGCGGGCTTGGCGGTGCCAATATCAAGGCCGCGGTAGACCATCGCCGAATCGACACTGACGATCTCGAAGCCGCGCCCATCCGGCGCGCCACGGCGCACCAGCTCGACGGCGAGCGCGGTTTTGCCCGAGGCCGTCGGGCCCATCAGGAACACGACCGGCTGACAGGTATCAGCGTCCACGCAGGAACAGCCGGTCGAGATCCTGCATCGACAACTGCGTCCAGGTCGGGCGGCCATGGTTGCACTGGCCACTGCGCTCGGTTGCTTCCATGTCGCGCAGCAACGCGTTCATTTCCGGCATGCTGAGCAGGCGGTTGGCACGCACTGAGCCGTGACAGGCCATGGTCGCGAGCAGTTCATCGCGCCGCTGCGTCATGCGCGCACTGCTGCCGTGCTGGCGCAGATCGGCGAGCACGTCGCGCAGCAATTTGGGAATATCTGCCTGGGCAAGCAGCGCCGGAATTTCGCGCACCAGCAACGACTCGGGCCCGGCACGCTCAACAACAAAACCCAACTCCGCGAACAAGTCTTGCGCATCGTCGGCCGCATCTGCCTCACGCTCGCCAACAGCAACGCCAACCGGCACCAGCAATGGCTGCATTGCAACGGCCTGGGCGTCGTAGGCGCATTTCAGACGCTCGTAGGTGATGCGTTCGTGCGCAGCATGCATATCGACCAACACCAATCCCTGCGAATTTTGCGCAAGAATGTAGATGCCATGCAGTTGCGCCAGCGCGTAGCCGAGCGGTGGCGTGGCGCCATGGCGGGTAGTCGTTTCCGGCAGCGGTTGCAGTGGCAACACGGCATCGGCAATGCCGCCGCCGGCCGCATACGGCGTGCGCAACTGCGCGTATGCCGTCATCTGCTGCTGCATCGTCGCCGGCGATACCGCCGGATCCGGCAAGCGGAACGCGCCCTGATTTGCCGGTGAATTCAACCCGTCGGTTGCAGCCGGCCCATCAACGCGCGCCGGCACCTGCTGCACATCGGGTCGCAGATCAGCGAGCACCCGATGCAGCGTGCGAAACAGGAAATCATGTACCAGGCGAGCGTCGCGAAAACGCACCTCGTGCTTGGTCGGATGAACATTGACGTCGACGATCGCCGGATCGAGTTCGAAATACAGAACATAGGCCGGATGGCGGCCGTGAAACAGTACATCAGCGAACGCCTGCCGCACCGCATGCGTGAGTACCCGATCGCGCACCATGCGGCCATTGACGAAGAAGAACTGCAAGTCCGGTTGGGCACGAGAGAAAGTCGGCAGACCGAGCCAGCCCCACAGCCGCAGGCCTGCGTGCTCGACATCAATCGCCACCGCATTGTCAACAAATGGCGTGCCGCAAATCTGCGCGACGCGCCGCTGCATTTCCTGCGCCGCCGCCGGCTTGAGCGTCAACACAGCGCGCTCATTGACGGTGAGCGCGAAGCCGGTGCCGAAATGACTGAGCGCAAGCTTGCGCACCACATCCTCGACATGGCCGGCTTCGGTTTTTTCGGTGCGCAGGAATTTGCGCCGCGCCGGCGTGTTGAAAAACAGGTCGCGCATCTCGACGGTGGTTCCGCGTGCGTGCGCCGCCGCCTGCATGGTGGTGGCCATGTCGCGGCCTTCGGCGCTCACCTGCCAACCGGCGCCGGATTCGTCGCAACTGGACGTGAGCGCAAGACGCGACACCGACGCGATGGATGCCAGCGCCTCGCCGCGAAAGCCGAGCGTGGCGATTGCCTCGAGATCCGCCAGTTCGCCAATCTTGCTGGTGGCATGGCGGGCAAGCGCCAGCGGCAGATCCTCCTGGGCGATTCCAAGCCCGTTGTCGCGCACGCGTATCAGCCGTACACCGCCCTCCTCGATGGCCACATCGACACGCGTCGCACCGGCATCGAGGGCATTTTCGAGCAGCTCCTTGACCACCGACGCCGGCCGCTCAACCACCTCGCCAGCAGCGATCTGGTTGGCAAGACGCGGGTTGAGTACCTGAATGCGGCTCATGCTGTGTATATCCGGTCGGCAGCGGCCATCACGATTTCGGTATCTTCAAGGTTTCACCGATCCGCAGATCGTTGCGCTTCAGGTTGTTGGCGGCTTTGATTGCCTGCTGCGTGATGCCATACTTCTTCGCCAGCCAACCAAGACTCTGGCCTTTGCCCACCTTGTGCAACAGGAACTCGTCCTTTTTCGGCATCGGTTTCGCCGCCACAGCACTCGCGAGCATAACCGGCGCCAAGGCGTGTGCCGGCCCGTCACGATTCGCCGCAAATACAGTGCCCGGTGGCGGGTACTGCTCGAAATAACGCCGCACCCCGTTGACAATCGCCGTTGCCAGACGCTGCTGGTAGGCGGCCGTTTTCAGCAGACGCTCTTCATCCGGATTCGAAATGAACCCCGTCTCGACGAGAATCGACGGCATGTTCGGTTCCTTGAGCACCATGAACCCCGCCTGCTCGACACTGCCTTTGTGCAAACGCGCAAAACCGCCAAGCTGATCGAGCACGCTGCGACCAACATGCAGGCTGTGGCTCATCGTACCCTCCATGATCAGATCAGAAATTACGTTGGCCACGTCCTCATCAAGTTGCGGCGCAACACCACCTACCTGGTCGGCCCGGTTCTCCGCTTCGGCCAGGTAGGCGGCGATGTTACTGGTAGCGCCCCGGCGCGACACGGCAAACACGCTGGCACCGCGAGCCGAGCGTTTGGTGAACGCATCCGCATGGATGGACACGAAAATGTCGGCATTGTGTTTGCGACGCGCCAAGGCACGGCGTTCCTTCAGGCCAACGTAATAATCACCGTCGCGAATCATCGCCGGCTGCATACCGGACTCCTGCAGCAGCAGATCGCGCACGGCGCGCGCAATGGAAAGAACGACATCCTTTTCGCGCGTCCCACTGACGCCGCGCGCTCCGGGATCCTCACCGCCATGACCGGCATCGATCGCCACGACAATTTTGCGCAGCCCGATACCGGGTGTCAGAAAATCCTCGGCGGTTTTCGGTTTCTGCTCGACCGTTTGATCGTACAGGTCGACCACCAGACGATGGCCGTACTGCTCATTGGGATGCAGCGTGAAACTGTTTACGCGTACCGCGACGGCAAGGTCGAACACCACGCGAAGCGTGCCGTCGGCCTGCAAGCCGCTGCGCACCCGGCGTACCGGGCTGTCCTGCAGATCAACCGCTTCGAGCTTTGCGCGCAATTCGGCAGCGCGAAAATCAATGATCACGCGCCCGGGCGCAACCTCCGGCAACACCTGATACTGCGGCGGCTCGGAAACATCGAAAACAAAACGCGTGTACTCCGGTGCCCGGTAGATACGCACGTTGTCGATGGCCGTACTCGCCTGCGCAATGGCCGCGACCATGCTGCCGGCGAGCACGAAGATCGCAATGAAAGATTGGCGCAACGACAGCATCAGCGCGGAAATTCCATGTGGGCAAGAATGTCGGCGCCGCGCGTGCTGCGCGCCTCAATTGCCGCGCGCCTGCCGTCGCCATGCACAACCAGCGCCAGCAACAGGTCGGGCGCCAGCAAGAAGCCGGCGCCGCGCGCCGGCCACTCGACCAGTACGACGGAATTGCCGACAGCAAGTTCCCGTACACCGAGGAATTCGAGCTCTTCGGGATCGGCGAGCCGGTACAGATCAAGGTGATAGACGACTCCGACGGCGAGATCGTAAGGCTCGACCAGCGTATAGGTCGGGCTCTTCACGCTACCGACATGACCGAGCGCGCGCAGCAGGCCGCGCACCAGCGTGGTCTTGCCGGCACCCAGATCGCCTTCCAGCCAGATGCAGCACGGCCGCGTGAGCGCACAACCGAGCGCCGCACCGAGCCGGGCGGTCGCTTCGGCGTCGGCAAGATCAAGAATGCGGGTGGGTGTCGATCGCAAGGCCGTTCACCAGTTCGCGCAGATGGCCGAGCAGATCGGTAGCGAGCAGGCCGCGCTCGCCGTGCCGGGCAGCACAACGATCCGCCGCCGCCCCGTGCACCACTGCGCCGACGCGCGCCGCATCCGGTAGCGACAAACCCTGTGCGATCAGCCCACCGATCACGCCGGAGAGAACATCGCCCATACCACCGCTGGCCATGCCGGGATTCCCCACGGCGGCAACCGATAGCGGGCGCTGATCGCCGTCGTCGATCAGCGTGCCGGCACCCTTGAGCAGCACCGTGCCGCCGAAGCGCATCTGCACCGAGCGCGCAGCGTGGAAGCGGTCGGCCTGCACCGCCGCGCCATCGAGGTTGAGCAACCTGCCGGCCTCGCCTGGATGTGGCGTGAGCACCCAGTGCGGATCGCGGCGGCGCGCCGCAAAGGCATCAATGGCGCCCGCAGCAATCAAATTGAGTGCGTCGGCATCGAGCACCATCGGCTGCGCCGAATTCATCGCCCGTTCGAGCAGCCCGCGCCCCCAGGCCGCAGTGCCAAGCCCCGGGCCGGCGATGACCACCGTTACCTTCGCCAGCAGCACTTCCAGTTCCGTCGGCTGACTGATGCCGTGCACCATCAGCTCGGGGCGCCGGGCAATAAACGGCACAACGTGCTCCGGCCGCGTTGCCACCGACACCAGCCCCGCCCCGACACGCGCCGCCGCTTCCGCAGCCATCAGCGCCGCACCGGCGTAACCGTGGTCGCCGCCGATGATCAGCACGTGGCCGAAGCGCCCCTTGTGGGCGTCGCGCTCGCGCCGTGGCAGCAAATCGGCAATCAATCCGACATCGATGCGTTCGCATGACGCTTTTACCCGCGCATACACCTCGCGCGGCACCATCAGCTCATCGCAATGGATGTCGCCGCACAGTGCCGGACCACGGCCGGTGAACAGACCCTGCTTGAGGCCGATAAAGGTGACCGTCGCGTCGGCGCGCACCGCCGGACCGCGCTGGGTGCCGGTGTCGGCGCACAACCCTGAGGGAATATCGAGTGCCAGCACCGGCACGCCACAACCGTTGATGGCCTCGATGAGGCCGATGCAGTCGCTGCGTACGTTGCCCTTGAGGCCGGTACCCAGCAGCGCATCGACGACAAGATCGGCCGCACCCTCGACGACCTGGTCGAGCTGAATCGCCGGATCAAGCGCATCGAGCATCGGCACCTGCGCGGCAACGGCCTGCTGCATTGCGGCGCGCGCATCGCCCGCGAGCGCCTCGCGCGAACCGACATGCACCACGGTGACATCCTTGCCGGCGCGGCGGGCAAGACTGGCGACAACGTAGCCATCGCCACCGTTGTTGCCGCCGCCGCAGCACACGACGATGCGCCGGGCGCCCGGCCACTGTCGCTGTATAATTGCGAACGCCGCCTGCCCGGCCCGCTCCATGAGCGTCATGCCGGCAATTCCGAACTCCTTGATCGCGCATGCATCCAGCGCCCGCACCTGGTCGGCTCGATACATGTCGCGGGGCAGGCCTTTTGGTGTCATGGCGTCGGCACTTGTCTCGCAGAGAGTTTTGGCGGGAGCCTCGGCAAGAGGCGCGCAGGATCCTGGCCGCATTATACGGGCGCATCGCAGCAGGCAAACCATGACAGACAGGCTGCCGGGCACCCGGACGATGACCACCATCACCGAACAACTGCGCATCTGGGCCGGCGAGCTCGGTTTTCAGCAGGCGGGCATCGCCAACCTCGATCTCGACCAGCATCTGCACCACCTTGAACGCTGGCTTGCCGACGGCTTTCACGGCGAGATGGACTGGTTCGTGCGCCACCTGGCACTGCGCCGCGACCCGCAACAACTCTCCCCGGGCGCACTGCGCGCGGTGCTGGTGCGCATGGATTATCTGCCGCCGGAAGCCGATATCGCCGCAGCGCTCGCCGACGGCACGCGCGCCTACATCTCCCGTTATGCGCTCGGCCGCGACTATCACAAACTGATCCGCCGCCGGCTGGCGAAGCTGGCCGAACGACTGGCACGCGAAGCAGCCCCGCACGGTTATCGCGTTTTCACCGACAGCGCGCCGGTGCTGGAAAAAGCCCTCGCCGAAAACGCCGGGCTGGGCTGGATCGGCAAGCACACGCTGTTGTTGAATCGCAGCGCCGGTTCGTGGTTCTTCCTCGGCGGTTTCCTCACCGATCTACCCTTGCCGGCGGACGCGCGCGGCAGCGCACACTGCGGCAGTTGCAGCGCCTGCATCGATATTTGCCCGACGCAGGCCATCGTTGCGCCTTATCGGCTCGATGCCCGCCGCTGCATTTCCTATCTGACCATCGAGCTTACCGGCAGCATTCCGGAAGAATTTCGCGCACCCATCGGCAACCGCGTGTTCGGCTGCGACGACTGCCAGCTCGTCTGCCCGTGGAATCGCTACGCAAAAGTGACGCAGGAAGGGGATTTCAACGCGCGACACGGCCTCGACCGCGTGTCGCTGGTCGAACTGTTCGGCTGGGATGAAGCGACGTTCCTGGCGCGCACCGAAGGCTCGGCGATCCGCCGCGCCGGCTATGAGAACTTTCTGCGCAATATCGCGGTGGGGCTCGGCAATGCGCCGCACTCGCCGGCTGTTATTGCCGCGCTGCACTCACGTCAGAGCGACACCTCCCTGATCGTGCGCGAGCATGTGGCGTGGGCGTTGCAGCGGCAGGCGAGCGCAGTGAATTGAGCGCAGATTGCCGCCGGCTCAATCGTCCTCGCCGTCATCGACTTCCACTTCCGGGAAGCGGAAAAACGATTCGCGGTAAAAACGCAGCTCGTTGATCGAATCGCGGACATCCTCAAGCGCCAGGTGACTGCTGTTCTTGCGGATACCTTTGACGAGCTCCGGGTACCAGCGCACCGCAAGTTCTTTGATCGAACTCACATCAAGATTACGGTAATGGAAAAACGCTTCCAGTTTCGGCATGTGCCGCCACAGGAAACGGCGATCCTGGCAGATGCTGTTGCCGCACATCGGACTGGACCCGGCGTCGACATACATGCGCAGGAACTCGATGGTCGCCGCTTCAGCCTTCGCCTCGTTGGTGGTGCTGCGCTTGATCCGGTCGACCAGGCCGCTCTGACCATGCTGGCGCGTGTTCCATTCATCCATCGCGTTGAGCACGGTATCTTTCTGGTGAATCGCGAACACCGGGCCTTCGGCGAGGATATTGAGGTGTGGGTCGGTGACGATGGTGGCAATTTCGATGATCAGGTCGGTGTCGGGGTTAAGGCCCGTCATCTCCAGATCAATCCAGATCAGATTGCCGTTGCGCACCGCCATGCCGTCCACTCCCATCTTCACGAAAAACATCGCTGCCGATGCCGCGATTGCCGGCGATCATAGCAGAGGCTAACCTGCCTTCGACGCCACTCACACGGAAGCCTGATGTCCGGCCGCAAACTCACCCGCCAGCAAACCCAGCGCGTCAACGCCCAGCAGGACAAGCGCATCCAGCGTATGCAGGGCCGCAAAGACGAGCTCGACGAGACGAGTCTCGGTGCGGAAGAAGAAGGTATCGTCATCACCCGTTTCGGCAAGCAGGCCGATGTCGAACCGCGCGTGCCGGCGTTGCCCGGCGAGGTTGTTCGCTGCCGCCTGCGCACCACCATCGACAACCCGGTGACCGGCGACATCGTCGTCTGGCGCCGCCAGCCGCCGCAAGCCGAAGGCCTGCCCGGTGGCGGCATCGTCGTCGCCCGCCTGCCGCGGCGCAGCGAACTGCAACGCCCGGACAACTACGGCAAGCTGAAAGCGATCGCCGCCAACATCGATAACGTCGTCGTCGTGTTTGCGCCACTGCCGGTGCCCTCTTCGAATCTGCTTGACCGTTACCTGTCTGCCTGCGAGGCCAACACGCTGCCGCCGATGCTGCTGCTCAACAAGAGCGACGTCGTCGACACCCCCGGCCATGCCGAGGCCCTGCGGCTTGCCGCGCTGTACACGAAAGTCGGTTATCGCGTGCTGCACTGCTCGTCGCGCGAGAAACACGGCCTCGATGCATTGCGGGCGGCGCTGTGCGGGCATACCAGTGTGTTCGTTGGGCAATCGGGCGTCGGCAAGTCGTCGCTCGTCAACGCGCTGCTGCCTGGCACGGCGCTGGAAACGAAGGAGGTCAGCGACAGCTCCGGCCTTGGCCAGCACACCACCACCTCGGCCCGCCTGTTCCACCTGTCGGATTTCAACGGCGCGCCAGGCGGCGACCTCATCGATTCTCCCGGTGTGCGCGAATTTCAGTTATGGCACGTTGATGAGGACGCGCTGGAAGCGAGCTACATCGACTTCGCACCCTTTCGCGGTCATTGCCGCTTTCGCGATTGTCGTCATCTGCGGGAACCGGACTGCGCGCTGCGCGAGGCGGCAGCACGTGGGGACCTCGCTGCCGAGCGCCTCGAGAACTTCCTGCGCATTCGCGAAGGGTTGAAGGACGCGCCGGAAATTCGCTAGTAGAATGCCGTCGTCGCCTTTGCCGGAGCTCCCGATGACCGCCTTGAAAATCGCTGCTCCCGCCCTGCCGCGCCTGCTTGCACCGGAGGTGCTTGTTGCCCGCCTGCAGGATGACAATCTGCGGATCGTCGATCTGTCGCAGCAGCGTGTTTACGACGAAGCCCATGTGCCAGGCGCAGTGCATCTTGACTGCAAGCGCACACTTGCCGGCACCCAGCCGGCACCCGGGGCATTGCCGCCGGAAGACGTCTTGAGCGAATTGCTGTCGTCACTGGGCATTGGGCCGGACACGCACGTTGTCGCCTGCGACGACGAAGGCGGCGGCTGGGCCGGCCGCTTTTTGTGGCTGCTGGCGATGGTCGGCCATACAAAGTGGTCGTACCTCGACGGTGGCATCCATGCCTGGATGGCTGCAAAACTGCCGATCGAACAGCGCCGCAACACGCCGGCGCGCAGCACTTTCGTCGCCCGGGTTACCGGCGCGGCGGCGGTCGACAAGGAATACATTCGCACGCACATCCATGCCCCGGGCTTCGCCATCTGGGATGCGCGCTCACGCGACGAATTCGATGGTGTGCGTGCACTCGCCGCACGTGGCGGCCATATCCCCGGCGCAGTCAATCTCGACTGGGTCGACTGCATGGATCGCACCCGCCATATGCGGCTGAAGGATCTCGCCCAATTGCGCGCAACACTCGCGAACATCGGCATCACCGCCGACAAGAATATCGTCACGCATTGCCAGACGCATCACCGCAGCGGCCTGAGCTGGCTGGTCGGCACCCTGCTCGATTTTCCGAACATCCGCGCTTACGCAGGCTCCTGGAGCGAGTGGGGCAATGACCCGACCCTGCCGGTCGAGACCACACCATGAGCCGCGATCGCCTGCTGTCACTGTGGCAGTACCCCATACCGCAGCACTTGATTTCGCGCCTGATGGGCCTGGTCGCCAACAGCGAAAACCCGGCGATCCGCGACCGGTTCCTCAACTGGTTCGCCAACCGCTACGGCGTGAACATGGCCGAAGCAGAAAATCCTGACCTCGCCTCCTATCGCACCTTCAACGAATTTTTTACGCGGCCACTGCGCGCCGGTGCCCGCCCGATCGATACCGATCCGCACAGCATCGTCTCGCCGGCCGATGGCGCGATCAGCGAACTCGGCCCCATTACCAACGACGCGATCATGCAGGCGAAAGGTTTTTCCTACAGCGCGCAAACACTGTTAGGTGGTGATGCCGCACGCGCCGCGCCATTTCGCGACGGTAATTTCATTACCGTGTATCTCGCGCCGAAGGATTACCACCGCGTGCACATGCCACTGGCCGGCACCTTGCGCGAAATGATCTACGTACCGGGCCAGCTGTTTTCGGTGAATACGCGCACCGCCAACGGCGTGCCGGGGCTGTTTGCGCGCAATGAACGGGTGGTGTGCATTTTCGACACCGCCGCCGGGCCGATGGCGCTGGTGCTGGTCGGCGCGATCATTGTGGCCGGTATCGCCACGGTGTGGAGCGGCACGGTGACACCGCCGGCCGGCCCGCTCCAGGTCACTTCGTTCGGCGCGCCGCAAAAACCGGCGCGCCTGGAGAAGGGTGCCGAAGCAGGCCGCTTCCTCGTTGGCTCGACCGCAATCGTGTTGCTGCCGAAAGGCGCGGCACGGTGGGATGACGCACTGCGTGCCGGCGCGCCGCTGAAAATGGGGCAGCGAATCGGAGCAATTACGCAGCAATAGTGGCAGTCAGTCCTGCGGCACCGCGAAGGCTGGCGTCCTGAGTTGGAAATAGCCGCCAGTGATTTTTCGGGCATGCCAAGACGCGACGACGAGTCATGGCAGCTCCCATGGCGAGGAGAAGCAACGCCGGCAGGCATGGAAAAGCGCGGCGAATTATCATGCGAATTTCCAACTCATGACGCCAGCACCGCATCGATAGACGCCGCGCCGGTACGCAGCATCAGCAGCCGATCCACACCCAGCGCAATGCCACTGCACTCAGGCAGGCCGGCGGCGAGCGCCGCAAGCAGGCGCTCATCAAGCGGAATTTCCGGCAAACCCCGTGCGGCGCGCGCGGCGTTGTCAGCAACGAAGCGACGCCGCTGCTCAACAGCATCGATGAGTTCCAGATAACCGTTTGCAAGCTCCATGCCACGCATGTACACCTCGCAACGCGCCGCAACACGATCGCCATCGTCATTCACAATGACGCGCGCCAGAGAAGCCTGCATGGCCGGAAAATCGAACACGAACACGGGCTGCACATGGCCCAGTGACGGCTCGATCAGCATCGCAAACAGCAAATCGAGACAGGCAACAGCGTCAAGCGCCGCCGCGTCGCCGAAGGTCGTTTCGCGCAATACCAAAGTGCGCAACATGGCAGCATCTGCCGTGTGCGGATTGATGCCGAAACGCGCCTCGAACAGGGCGCGATAGGTCGTGCGATCACAACGTGCAAATGACGTCGCCACGCCCGGGGTTGTCTGTTCGGCTGCAGCCGAGACTGCCGTTGCAAGCAACAGCGCCTCCATTTCGTCCATCAGTGCCGGCAATGTGAAGCCGGGGCGATACCACTCCAGCATCGTGAATTCCGGATTGTGGCGCGCACTGATATCACCGGCCCGGAATGCCTTGCAAAGCTGGTAGATCGGCCCGCTGCCGGCAGCGAGCAGGCGCTTCATGGCAAATTCGGGCGAGGTTTGCAGAAACAGGGGGCGCAGTAAGCCTTTCCTCTCGACGGTAAATGCAGCCAGGTGCAGATCTGTCGCTGCGGATGAACACAGCAGCGGCGTCTCGACCTCAAGTACGCCGCGTAACGCGAAGAAGGCACGGATGTCGGCGTTGAGGCGAGCGCGCTCACGGAGAATGTCGAGGTTTGCGCCTGACCGCCAGTCGCTCATGCAGTTCGCACTCCGTCGCACATCAATGCGGGTGCGACCATCAATGCAGGGTTACTTGGCGGCGCGCGAGTGATATTCGCCGGTGCGGGTGTCGATCCTGACCACTTCACCCTGCTGCACAAACAGCGGCACCTTCACCATGGCACCGGTCGACAGCCTGGCCGGCTTGCCACCGGAACCGGCGGTATCGCCCTTCACGCCCGGATCAGTCTCGACAATTTCCAGCTCGACGAAGTTCGGCGGCGCGACGCTCAGTGGCACGCCGTTCCACAGTGTCACCAGACAGATGTCTTCTTCCTTCAGCCACTTCTCGGCGTCTTCGACCGACTTGTGGTCAGCCTGCAGCTGCTCGAAGGTTTCGGTGTTCATGAAGTGCCAAAACTCGCCGTCGTTGTAGAGATACTGCATCTCGCGATCAACGACATCGGCGCCTTCCAGCGACTCGCCGGACTTGAAGGTCTTTTCCCACTGGCGACCGGTCTTGAGGTTTTTCATCCGCACGCGGTTGAAGGCCTGACCTTTGCCCGGTTTCACCATTTCGTTTTCGGTGATCATGCACGGATCACCCTCGTAAATGACTTTCAGGCCCATACGCCATTCGTTGGTAGAATAGGTCGCCATTGTTCTTCCCTCATTATTGGTACGCGGCCACATGGCGTGCCGGCTGATCACGAAAGGCGCGCATGATACCCCAGCCTACCCAGGTAAGGCAGGCGGCGCCCGCCACCGTCCGGTGGCAGCGCTCGCTTGCCGACCTCATTACCGATCCGCGCGAATTACTGGCCATGCTGGGTCTCGACCCGGCCTTGCTGCCAGCGGCGCTGCTCGCCAGCGATTCGTTTCGTCTGCGGGTGCCACGCGAGTTCGTCGGCCGCATGCGGCACGGCGATGCGACCGATCCGCTGCTCAGGCAGGTACTGCCGCTGGGCGAGGAACTCATCGCCATGCCCGGGTATACCGGTGACCCGCTGGCCGAATCCCGGCATACCCGCACCCCTGGCCTGCTGCAAAAATACCAGGGACGGGTGCTGGTGATCGTCGGCGGTGCCTGCGCGATCAATTGCCGCTACTGCTTCCGGCGCCACTTTCCCTACGCGGACAACACCCCCGACAGCGCGCACTGGCAGCACGTTTTTGCCACCCTCGCCGCTGATCCGAGCATTGAGGAAGTGATCCTCAGCGGCGGCGACCCATTAATGGTTAGTAATCGCCGACTTGCGTGGATCATCAATGAACTCGCGGCTATCCCGCACCTGTCCCGCCTGCGGGTACATACCCGGCTGCCGGTGGTGATCCCCGACCGCATCGATCAGGAGCTGCCTGGCATCCTCGCCGGCAGCCGCCTGGCCCCCATCGTTGTCATTCACGCGAATCATGCCAACGAACTCGACAACGGCGTTGCCGCCGCCATGGCACGTCTGGCCGCCGCCGGGGTTGGCCTGCTGAACCAGTCGGTACTCCTGCGTGGCGTCAATGATTCGGTCGCGGCACAGGAGGAGCTGTCCCGCCGCCTGCTCGGCTGCCGGGTGCTGCCCTATTACCTCCACCTGCTGGACCCGGTCGCCGGGGCTGCGCACTTTGATGTTCCCGAGTCGGCGGCGACCGACCTGCTGCGCATGCTCACCGCACGACTGCCGGGCTATCTGGTACCCCGGCTGGTGAGGGAAATCCCTGACCGGCCAGCCAAGACGCCCGTCACCTTCGACTGGTAGAGTCGATCACAGCCGATGTTGGCCAAGCCCGTGCGCAGCCGCTATAGTTGAACCTCTTTGTGCTGCCACATCAGATACTTGGCAGATACTGTTCAGACATCATCACAACAATAGGCATCGATCGGAACTGCCAAATCAAGCCATGGAGCAACCCAAAAGCATCCGCCTGCGCCTGCCGGAGCAGGACCTGTATCACTTGACCCTGGGTAGCACCAACCCCAAGAAAATGCAGGAGTGGGTTGAGTCGCTACCAATGGTCAATGTGGGTGAGTCGTCGCGCCAGCTTTACCAGTTGATCCAGGAGCTCAATCGCCTCAAGACCGATGGCAAGTCGCGCTTCGCACTGCTCGAAGCCGTACGTATGGCGCTGGTCCATGTCGAGCGCCAACTCGGCAAGCATTACCTCGGACAATCGGTTGTGCTGCCGGAAAAAACCCGCAAGATTGCCAGCCTCGCCAATGCGTTGCAGGTACATCTCGCCATCGGTTACAAGCTGGTGGCGATCGATACGATCCGCAAGGCGCGCGACAAGGACATCGGCCACATCGTCACCACAGCCATTCACCGGGCGATCACCGGCATGGGCGAGACCCTGCTGCGCGGCTACCAGCTCTACTTGCCGACGCCGCGCTTCCACTGGCTGGAACTGCACCAGTTGTATTTGCTCGCTGCCGGCCACGATCTCGAGAACATCGAGGTGGAAGACAAAAGTTTCAAACGGGTGCAATCGTCCACCGTGCGCGAAGCGTATGTGCGCACACTGCTGCTTGCCACCGCCCGGCCAAACCAGCTCCGCCAGCAGGAAATCGAACTGGTCTGGGATGCCACCGAGGAATGGTGCGATCTTGTTGCGATCAACGACACCCGACAAAACAGCGATATTTTCGCCTTCGATCTCCAGGCGGACGCACCACCCACCTACCGCAAACTGGCCTCGCAACATCCCGACGAGATATTGCGCTCGATTGATGCCAAAGGTCTGTCCGGACGACTGAAGCTCGCTGCCGACAGCGGCCTGTTGCCGGAAAAGCATACCGAGTTCGCTTTCCCGCGCGGGTTCAGTCGCGAGCTTGCAATGCATCTGTCACAGGCCTGGGGCAACCTCTCGGAGCGCGCGTTTGCCCGCCTTGCGGCAAGCGGCACCATCGAGATCTGCATTGGGCTCGGCGCCACCCATCACTTCCTCTCCGGCGGCGCCGATTTCGACAGTCAGATCCGTGGCCGCACGCTGAAGGTCCTGCATGAGGAGCACGACAATCCATTCCTGCGCGCGCGCGTCGGCAGGAGTGGCGAGCAGATCGACGTCACCGATGCCTGGTCCCAGGCTTTCGATGGCGGCGCCGCCCGAATGTCGGATTCCATCGATTTCTCCGGCGTCGCACTGGGTAACGTCCAGAGCCTGGTGGCGGATCAGAACCGCCAGGGCGTGCCGAAACAAAAGTTCGACAGCTACCAGTGCTCAATTGTCAACAGCAGCCCGGGCGGTTACTGCGTCGAGTGGGCAGGTGAGATGCCCAGCCACATCCGTACCGGCGAGCTGATCGGCTTGCGCGAAAGCGGCATGGCCACATGGAGCGTCGGCGTGATCCGCTGGGTGAAGCAGTTGCCTGGCAAAGGCGCGCAGCTGGGCATTGAGTTGCTTGCCCCCAGGGCCACCCCCTGCGCCACCCGGGCGATCAAGCCTTCCGGCGACATGACGGAGTGGATGCGCACCCTGCTGTTGCCGGAACTCCGGGCGATCGGCCAGGAGGCAACCCTGGTCACGCCGTCAATTGCCTTCAATATCGGCTACAAGGTTTTGATCAATCTGCAGGGCAACGAGAACCGCGTCGTCCTGCACCGCCAGCTCAATGCAACGCCGGGTTTCCGCCAGTTCATGTTCCGCGACCTGGACCAGCCCGCCAGGGCCGCAGAAGACCCCAATGCCAGCACAGCAGGGGGCGAAGACTTCGACTCGATCTGGTCGAGCCTGTAAAGCCCGCCGACCGCGAGTCCGGTTACGCGACAGTTACACCACAATCCAGTTGCAGTTGCGGCACAATCACAGATTCGTCCCGGGCGATTACCCCGGGCGACTTTCCGGTTTCAGGCATGAGTCAACAACCTATCATCGAGACAATCCGACTGTTGCTGCTCCACGAGTCCCAGGACGAGGCGGAGCTGCTGCTGAACGCCCTGCGCAAGGCGGGCAAAGCTACGCGCGCAGATTTCGCTCGCAACGAAGAAAGCCTCGTGGCACTGCTGAAATCCGGGGAATGGGATGCGCTGCTCGCCCGGCCGACGGTTGCCGGCTGTACGCCCGAAAAGGCTATCAAGCACGTACGCAGGCTTGGTCGCGACCTGCCGATGATCATTCTCGCTGACGACAACAATTCGGCCGCAATCCTCGTCGGCCTCAAGACGGGCGCCCGCGATGTCGTGCCGCGCGGAGAAACCGAGCGCCTGTTGCTGGTGCTCGATCGCGAAATGGGTAATCTCGCGACGCTGCGCGAGAAAAATCGCCTTGCCGGCGATCTGCGCGAAAGCGAAAAGCGCTCGGAGATGTTGCTCGATACGGCGCAGGATGCCGTCGCCTACGTTACCGACGGCATGCATGTACAGGCCAATGCCGCCTATCTTGCGCTGTTCGGTTACAGCGATTCCGACGAGCTCGCCGGGGTGCCAATCATGGATCTGGTCGCCGAGCGCGGACACAAGGAATTAAAGGATCTGCTGCGCCGCCGGCAATCATCAAAAGAGAATGACAAACACGAGATTACCTGCCCCTGTCTGCATGCCGACGGCCACGAGTTCGAGGCGAGGATGGTGTTCTCGCACGCCGTCTACGATGGCGAGCCCTGCACCCAGGTCATGATCCGCTCGGTCGCAGCGCCAGCCGGTTTCAGCGACGCTGAACTTGAGGCGAAACTCAAGGAAGCCGCGAGCATCGACCCGCTTACCGGGCTGCGCAACCGCCAATACTTCATGGAGCAGGTCGACGCAGCGGTAGCCGCCGCACGCAGCAAAACCCGGCCGGCCACGATCTTCTTCATCCAGATCGACGACTTCCAGACCCTGCGCACCTCGGTGGGTATCGGCGGTGCCGATACGGTGCTGACCGAGCTCGCCGCCGTGCTACGCAACAGCATTACCGAGAATACCGGTGCGCTGTCGCGCTTTGGCGATGAAACCTTCTCGGTACTGATCGCCAACGGCGACCTCGAGAAAGCCCGGGCCTTCGCCGAGAAAATCCGCAAGAAAATCGACGATCACCTGTTCGAGGTGCAGAAAAAAACGCTGCATGTCACTGTGTCGATTGGCGCTGCGATCATCGACGAAACCGTGCCGACCGGCCAGGACGCCCTCACCTATGCGGCCGATGCCGCCGTGAAAGTGCGCCAGACAAACAGTACCGGCAACGGCGTGTTCGTCCGCAATCCGATCGACATGATCGACGCCTCCACCGACACCGGCATGGCCAAACACCTGCACGCGGCGCTGGAAAAAAATCTGTTCAAGCTCTATTGGCAGGCCATCCTCAATCTTGAGGAAAATGCCGAGGAAACCTACGAGGTGTTACTGCGCCTGCCGCTCAAGGACAAGGAACTGCAGCCGGCCGACTTCCTGCAGGCTGCTGCCGCCGCCGGCCTCAACTCCAAGATCGACCGCTGGGTCATTCTCAATGCGCTCAAGGTGCTCGCCGAACACAATGCGAACGGCCACCACGCCCGCATCATGGTAACGCTGACCAGCGACTCGCTGGCCGATGCTTCTCTCGTGCCATGGGTCGGCGTCGCACTCAAGGCCGCAAAGATCGGCGGCGAGTCGTTGATCCTGCAATTCACCGAAGCGGACGGCTCAACCTACCTGAAACAGGCCGGCCAGTTCACCAAAGACGTACGGGCGCTGAAAATCCACACAGCAATTACCCGCTACGGCGCCAGCCATGCGCCCAGCAAAGTGCTGACCCATCTCACCGATGTTGCCTACGTGAAACTCGATGGCTCGTTCATGCAGGAGATCGGCACCGACACGGGCAAGCAGGCAATTTCCAAGTGCATCAAGGAAGTGCAGGGTTACGCCAAGAAAGTGATTGCCTCGCACGTCGAGAGTGCCGGCGCATTGCAGACGCTATGGGGTTATGGCATCAACTACATCGAGGGTTATTACGTCGCACCGGCATCGGTAGCGATGGATTATCCGTTCAGCGATCAATAGCCCGTAGCCATTGCCCACGTCACGCATGAGCTCAGCGCATCAGCTCGGTGCGATCACGATCCCGCACGCCGAGCAGATATAAAATTCCGTCGAGACCGAGCGTGGAAATCGCCTGTCGCGCGGTCTCGCGCACCAGCGGTTTGGCACGAAAGGCAATGCCAAGCCCGGCAATCGACAGCATCGGCAGATCGTTGGCGCCATCACCCACAGCAATCGCCTGTTCGAGAGCAATACCTTCTTTCTGCGCGATCTCGCGCAACAATTCCGCTTTACGCTCGCCATCGACGATCCGGCCGACGACATTGCCCGTGACTTTGCCGTCGCGCGTTTCGAGTTCGTTGGCAAACACGTAATCAATGCCAAGCCGCTGCTGCAGGTAATATCCCATGAAAGTAAAGCCGCCGGAAAGAATCGCCGTCTTGTAACCGAGCGTCTTCAGCGAAGAAATCAGGTTTTCGGCGCCTTCGGTCAACGGCATGCTATCGATCACCTGGGTCAGTGCCGCCGCATCGAGCCCCTTGAGCAGCGCCACGCGACGACGAAAACTTTCCTGAAAATCGAGCTCGCCGCGCATTGCCGCCCCGGTGATTTTCGCCACCTGCGCGCCGACACCGGCCAGCCGCGCCAACTCGTCGATCACCTCGCCGTCGATCAGCGTTGAATCCATGTCGAAAGCAACGAGGCGGCGGTTGCGCCGATAGGCGTTGTCGCGCTGGAAAGCGATATCGACATTGAGCCTGTTGGCAACATCGAGAAACTGCCGGCGCAAGTCCGTTGCATGCCCCGGCTCGCCGCGCACGGTCAACTCGATGCATGCCCGTGAGGCTTCGGCCGAGAATTCCGCAGCCACCGATTGGCGCCCGGAAAGCCGCGCAATATTCTCGATGGTCAGGCCGTGCCCGGCGATGATCGTGGTGACTTCCGCCAGTTGTTCAGCCGTAATCGTGCGCGCCAGCAACGTGACGATATAGCGGGCATGGCCCTCGGTAGCGACCCACTCTTCATAGGCCCCACCTGCAACCGGACGAAAACGCACCGACACGGCCATCTCGTGCGCCTGGAACAGCACATCCTTGAGGACTACCGAAGAATCGATGCCCGGCGGCATCTCGACCAACACACCCAACGACAGCGCGTCGTGAATTACGGCCTGGCCAATATCCAGGACATTGACCCGGCTGCGGGCAAGAATGCGCATGAAGGCGGCAAGCAGGCCGGGCCGGTCGTGACCGGACACCTGAATCAGCAGAATTTCGCGCACGGCAACAACGACTCCAGCGGTGATTTGCGCAGCGGCCGCCACTTTATCAGTAAATCACCCGCAAACGAGCCGGCGAACTCACCTGCGGCTACCACCGGGCAGGCAGCGGGCGAGTCACCGGCTTCCTGCTATACTCGCGCGCATTCCACGGCGACTTCAGTCCCGACCAAGTGTCCCGACCGACGTGACATTCAGCGCCAACCCAGCCCGTACTTCCCTGCGCGATCGCCTTCGGCGGCTGACCGGCCCCCGGCGAGCGCTCTTCAATGTGCTCGTTGCAGCACTGTTGCTGATGGCAGGCGGGGCAGTGCTCGTCCAAGTGATGATGCGGGCCGTGGTTAGCGAACAAACAGTGCAGTTCGGCCGCGCGCTGGCCAGCGAGTCGGCGCAACGCGCCGCCGAGCACCTCGTTCACAACGATCTGGTCAGCCTCAACGTGATTACCGGCAGCCTCTCGCAACTGCCCGGAATCGTCGGCACCACGATCTATGATCGCCACCGCCAGCCACTGGCTCAATCCGGGCTGGTACAGGCAACACCGGACACACTCGTCGCCAGCGCCGATATCCTCACCGAAGAAAACGAGTTGCGCGGCACTGTCGAGATACTGCTCGATCCGCGCGCTGCCGCGCCGGCCCTCGCACGCTTTGACTATGCCCTGTTCGGCTGGGCCGGCTTCGCCGCCGTGCTGTTGCTGGTGGTCGCGCGCCTGCAGCGCGAACATATCGCGGGCCTCACCGGTGAAGGCAGCAAGGATCAGCATGACGCGGAAGGTAACGGGCTGCTCGTGGCACGCGCCGAGCAACCCGCACCACACACTCCTGCGGCCGATGCAGTTGCCGACACCCGGCTCATTGCAACGAGCGACGAATCGCCGCTGGCGTGCGTACCGGAAGGCCCAATGTTGCGTATCGACATCATCAACTACGCAACCCTCGAACAACGCCTCGCGCCGCATCTGCTTGCCAATCTTGTTGCTCTGTACGGCGACATGCTGGCGCGTGCCTGTGCGTTCTACCAGGGGCAGGTTGCCCGGCCGATCGATCATCAGTGCCTGGTCACCTTTGCGCATGCCGGCGCCAGCGAGGAAGAAGTGCTGTTCCGCGCCATCTGCTGCGCCCAGTTGTTCTTCGGCGTGGTGCGCGAAACAAATTCCGCACTCAAGGCGCATGGAAAAACCACCATGCAATTCACCGCTGCACTGCACCACGATCAGCGCCTCGCCATCGGCGAACGCGCGATCGTGACCTGGGAAATCTGCACTCAGGCCGGCACGGCCGGACGCCTGACCGTAACCGATACCGTTATTGATTATTCCTCCCTCGGTGAGCGCCTGGTCATCGACGCCAGCCATCGCCAGTTATTGCAGATCGAATTGCCGAACGCTGAAGAAGGCGCGACACGGCTGCAGGATGTGCTGGCGCTGGGTGTGCTGCGCCTCGCCGATCCGTACGAGGAATTGCTCGCCCGGCAGATCAAGCGGCTGTGCGAGCCGGCAGCGGCCTAGTCTTTGCTGGCAGACAGCGACATCACCGCTCAACCAACAGCTTTTCGACTTTCTGGAAGCCGCGCGGCAACAGGCTGCCGCGCCGGCCGCGCTCACCGGCATAGTGCGCCAGATCGCTGCCCTTCAACTTCAGGTAGCGCTTGCCGCTTTCCACGATCAAGGTGTCGCCCTTTGAGACTATCGCCACTGCGTTTACCAGTTCGGTACGCGCGGCAGCAGCCTTCGCCGGAATATCGATGATCTTGTTGCCCTTGCCTTTGCTCATCTCCGGCAGATCCCTGACCGGGAACACCAGCAATTTGCCTTCGCTGGAAACAGCGACGATCAGGTCGTGGTCGAGTTCTCGGATCAGTATCGGAGGCAGCGCCAGCGCGTTGTCCGGGCAATTGAGCACCGCCTTGCCGGCTTTCTTCGGGCTCGCCAGATCACCCAGCGGCGCGACAAAACCGTAGCCGGCATCGGAAGCAAGCAACACCCGTTGGCGATCCTCGCCCATCACCACGCCAACAAACTGCGCGCCTGACGGCGGATCAAGACGCCCCGACAACGGCTCACCCTGCCCGCGCGCGGAGGGCAACGTGTGCGCCGGCAGCGAATAACTGCGCCCGGTCGAATCGAGGAAATATGCATTCTGGTTGCTGCGACCGAGCGCCCTGGCAAAGAACTCATCCCCGGCTCTGTAGGAAAGCGCAACCGCATCGACCTCGTGGCCTTTTGCCGCACGCACCCAGCCTTTTGCCGAGAGCACGACGGTAACGGCCTCGCTCGGCGTCAGCTCGCTCTCGTCCATCGCGCGGGCCTCGGCACGCTCGATGATGGGCGAGCGGCGGTTATCGCCATATTTTTTCGCATCGTCCTTGAGCTCGGCCATCACGAGTTTTTTCAGCAGGTTCATCGAACCGAGCACTTCCTGCAGGTGCTTGCGCTCATCGGCCAGCTCTGCCTGTTCACCGCGAATTTTTATTTCTTCCAGTTTGGCGATCTGGCGCAGTTTCAGTTCGAGGATGGCCTCGGCCTGCCGCTCACTGATGCCGAAACGTTCCTGCAGGGTGAATTTCGCCTCGTCCGCCGTGCGGATGATGTGGATAACTTCGTCGATATTGAGGAAAGCGGCGAGATAGCCTTCCAGGATGTGCAGCCGATCTTCGACTTTGTCCAGGCGGTACTGCAAGCGCTTGCGCACCGTGGCCATGCGAAACTGGATCCAGTCCGACAGCAGATCGACCAGACCCATTACCCGCGGCTTGCCGTCGAGGCCAATCACATTGACGTTAACCCGGTAACTGCGCTCAAGATCTGTCGTCGCAAACAGATGCTGCATCAGCTGCTCAACGTCGATGCGATTGCTGCGCGGCACAATTACCAGGCGCGTCGGGCTTTCGTGATCGGACTCATCGCGCAGATCGGCCACCATCGGCAGCTTTTTCTGCTGCATCTGCTGGGCGATTTGTTCCAGCACCTTTGCACCGCTCACCTGGTATGGCAGCGCGGTGATAACGATATCGCCGTCTTCCTGCGTGTACACCGCGCGCGCGCGGATGCTGCCGCGACCGGTAATGTAAATCTGCGCGATATCATTCTTCGAAGAAATGATTTCCGCTTCGGTGGGGAAATCCGGGCCCTGGATGTCCTGCATCAGGTCATCGACAGAGCAGCCCGGATCCTTCAGCAGACGGATACAGGCGTTGGCAACTTCCCGCAGGTTGTGCGGCAGGATGTCGGTGCTCATGCCCACGGCGATACCGGTGGTGCCGTTCAGCAACACATTCGGCAACCGCGCCGGAAGCACTTTCGGTTCTTCCAGGGTGCCGTCGAAATTCGGCTGCCAGAGGGCGGTGCCGTGCCCGAGTTCGCTCAAGAGCACTTCCGCATACGGCGCCAGGCGCGATTCGGTGTAACGCATCGCCGCGAAGGATTTCGGATCGTCCGGTGAGCCCCAGTTGCCCTGCCCATCCACCAGCGGATAGCGGTAACTGAACGGCTGCGCCATCAGCACCATCGCTTCATAACAGGCGGTATCGCCATGCGGATGAAACTTGCCGAGCACATCGCCGATGGTACGTGCCGATTTCTTGTGCTTGGCATTGGCACCGAGATTCAGCTCGCTCATCGCGTAAACGATACGACGCTGCACCGGCTTCAGGCCGTCGCCGATATGCGGCAGCGCGCGATCGAGGATCACGTACATCGAGTAGTCGAGGTAGGCTTTCTCGGTGTATTCGCGCAGGGGTTGTTGTTCGAGGTTGTCGCTCATTGCAATGTATCCGTCTGAAAATTCTTACCCTTCAATTTTTGAAGAATAACTCTACTGATGGAGTCTACAACCGCCGGTATCGCTAATCACGGCCGGCGCCAACGCGCCAAACGGCCACACTCAGGGGCACATAAGCCAGCGCCACCCAGCCCCAAACGTCCTGCGGCCACATCAGGCTGGCCCAGCCCAATGGCGCGAGCCAGAACAGGTTGATCGCAATTGCCAGCAACGTCACGTTGCGATGACCGCGCGTGCGATCGCTGCCGGCGCGACGCGCCAGATGCTGGTAGGCATGACTGCGATGCGCCTCCGACCCGTTCCGGCCGGAAACAATCCGGCGCAGCAAGGTAACTGTTGCGTCGGTGGCGAACAGCGCGCCGAGCACCAGCCACGCCGTGTATGTCAGCCAGCCGGCGGCAACGCTGCCCAGTGCAAATGCATAAATCATGAAGCCCAGCCAGGTGCTGCCGACATCGCCCATGAAAATGCGCGCGGGCGGCCAGTTGCGCAGCAGAAAGCCGAGTGTCGCCGCTGCCACCGCCAGCATCCAGATGCACTCTGCCGTGAGCGTTGCGGATAACGGTAATGTTTGCGCCAGCAGGCCGATGGTCACTGCGGCGAGCAACATGAAGATCGCCTGGCTACCGGCAATACCGTCGATGCCGTCCATGAAATTGAACAGGTTGACCCACCACACGCCGGCCAACAGCAGCAACGCAAACAGCAGCGGCCCCTGCAGCACGAGGCCTCCCGGGAACGCCATTCCCGGCAATGGCGGCAGCAACCACAACAGGCCAGCGCAGGCGATTACCTGTGCACTCAAACGCAAGCGTGATGAAAGATGGGCGATGTCGTCGCGCAGGCCAACACCGGCAAGCAGCAACCCCAGCGCCATGATGCCGAAAAATTCCGCCTTGCCGCTAATGACGAGCACCGCGCCGGCTATGCTGCCTGCCAGCACAATACCGAGGCCGCCGCCGTGCGGCGTCGGCCGCTCATGCAGCGAACGATGATTCGGCGCCTGCACCAGCCGCAACATTTCGGCATGGCGCTCTACCCAGCCGGCAACGATCCGGCTAATGCCCGCAACGACAACGAGAAACAGCAGAGCGAGCATCGCGTTCATGACGGCAGATCCTGCGCCGAAAGACGAAAAGGACGCGGCGTGAAACCAAAATCGCGGGTGGCTGCCTCGTGATCGAATACGAGATCACAATTCATGCGCTCGGCCATGGACGCGGTGATGTGGCGAAAACCTGGTAGCAAGCGCAGCACATGAACGGTCAATCTGACGAACCAAAGCGGCAACGGCATGAAGCGCGGCTTGCGGCCCATCGCCGCGAAAACAGCAACGATCATGTCAGAAAATGGCAACGTATCCTGACCGGAAATATTGTATGCACGATTCGTCAGCGTGCGCGCATCCAGAGCCAAACGGCAGGCCATCGCCACATCGGCAGCGTGAACGGGCTGACGCAATCCCTGCGCTGCACCTACCAACGGGAAAAATCCAAACCGGCGAATGAAGCGTGCGGCAGCAGCAATGTTCTGATCTCTTCCCCTGCCGTAAATCAGTGTGGGGCGCAGCACCAGCCATTCCACGCCGCGCAATTCGGCCCAACTCTGCAGCGCCGCCTCGCCTTCTGCAAGCCGCGCTGCCACACG
>JBMOOP010000020.1:0-3099 GCA_049324495.1 Pseudomonadota bacterium | reverse complement strand
TACGCTCAACGCCTTGCCAGTATTTCTCCCTGACCTTGCGGCGCAACACCTTGCCGACAACCGAAAGCGGCAACTCGCCGACAAAAACCACTGATTTCGGCGTTTTGTAGCCACCGAGCCTGGCTCGGGCGTGCGCGATCAACGCTTCCGGCGCAACACTCACGCCAGCGCGCAAAATCACTTCCGCATGTACCGCCTCACCCCATTCAACGTGCGGAATGCCGACCACCGCCGACATCAATACGGCCGGGTGCGACGCCAGCGCCGCCTCGACTTCAACCGCATACACATTGAAGCCGCCACTGATAATCATGTCTTTGATGCGATCGACAATATAAAGATAACCCTCAGCATCGATATAACCCAGATCGCCGGACTTCCACACACCGTCCTCGAACTCCGCAGCGGTTGCTTCCGGATTTTCGTAATAACCCTGGATGATCGCCGGGCAGCGGATGCGGATTTCGCCGGTCTCGCCAACAGGCAGTTGCTTGCCATTTGCATCGGCAACAAAAACTTCAACGCCCGGCGTCGTGCGCCCGGCCGACGCCAGACGCTTGATGGCAGTTTCGTCGTCAGGGCGGTGGGCGGATTTATCCAGCATTGATATAAACATCGCGGCTTCCGTGGCGGCATAGACTTGGAGAAATATCTGCCCGAAGCACTTGACCAGCTCGCCAAGCTTTGCCGCACTCATCGGCGCAGCACCATAAATAAGCGTGGTGAGCGACGAGAAGTCTCGCGGATTTTCTCGCTGCAATTCGAGCAGACGATACAACACCGTCGGCACCAGGAAGGAATGCGTTACTCGCTCGGCCTCGACGACCTGCCGCCAGTATTCAAGATCGAGCTGATTCAGCGTGATGTTGGTTCCACCGGAATAGAACGTCGGATAAAACATCATCATGGTGCCGTGCGACAAAGGTGCCACATGAAGCATGCGGGTGGCACTGTCAAAACCCATGTCGGTATTGATGAAACCGGCGTCGCGTGTCGCCATCATGTTGTTGATTGAATACATCGCGCACTTGCCGGCACCCGTCGTGCCGCCGCTGAAACGCAACATGACCAGATGGTTGTCGGTGTCCAACTCAACATCGTTGTCGAGATCGGAGGCCGCTTCAATAAGTGACCAAAAACTGAGTACCGCCTGCCGCGGCGCCACGTCTTCTGCCAGCGCATCCATCAGGACGATGGTGCAACCCTGGGAACACAATATGTCGTAATGGCTGTCGAGCAGGCGCGCCTCAAGGAAAACGACTTTCGGCCGGCAGACTGCCAGTTGGCGCGCATGCTCTTCCACCGAATCACGAATATTCGTCATCACCACCGTGCCAGGCTGTTTGAAGACAGTGGGGAACATCAGCAGGCTGAGGTTGTCATTGTCCAGAATCAACATAAACTTGTCGCCAGCGCCGACCTGCAATGTTGTACGCAGCGCGTTGGCAACACGATTTGTCAGAAGGTGATATTGCTCATGGGTGTAGCGCCGATTGCGCTCCACATTGACGATGGCTTCTTGATCGCCATAATGCATCGCCATCAGGCGCATCACCCGGCAAAAATTCATTTTCATTATTTTTCGCCCTTGCTTCCCCGTACAGCCACAAATTGAAAATTACTTCGATATTAAATTACCGCGCCACTACGCATTATTCTTGCCACGATATTTCTTCTTGTCGGTGCGCTCAAGGCGTGTAATAAACCCGCGCACGAGACCACTGAATTCGTCGGCATGCGTGCGCTGCGCCCAATGATTGGCGTCAAGCGTCACGCGGGTAAGATCAGTGCAGACCTCATCGAGATATTCGAACAGTTGCGGCCGAATAAATTTGTCATGCACCGGCACGATCAGCTGCGTCGGCGTGCTGATCGAGTGCGGCGCCGGCGCCGGCGGCGGCGTGAAAAGGTTCTGTTGGTAAAGGCCGATCGTGAACAAGGTGAGGCGCTCCACCTCGTCCTGAGTGATGTTGAGATAGGGATCGTCCGGGCTGATGCCGCCCTGGCGCATACCCTCTCGCCATACCTCAACACCGGCGAAGCGGAACAGCGCCCGCCCGATGCCGGGAATATTCAGCGCGAAGATGTACCAACTGTGCGCGAATTGCTCAATGACGCCCTTCAGTTCGTGCCAGTTTCCGCGCAGGACGCCCTGCTTCACTTTGCGTGACAACCACTGCAACACCAAGCCGACGTGCGGGCCCGACATGCTGGTCCAGCTCAAGATGCGCTCGGCGTACTGCGCATTGGCAACAAAACTCCAGCCCAGCACGGAACCCCAGTCGTGGCCGACCAGATGCACCTTGCCATGCGGGCCGCGCGTGGCTTCGATAACCGCCAGAATGTCGGGCAAAATACGCGCGATGCGATAGCCGTCGCGGCGTGCCGGCCAGGTACTTTTGCCGCAACCGCGTAGATCAAAAGCAATGACGTGATATTGGCGGGCAAGGTCGCGCAGTTGGTTTTCCCAGACCTTATGGCAATCCGGGAAGCCATGCAGGAACAGGATGCCGGGATTCTTCGGGTCTCCGGCTTCAACAACATGCAGCTCGACGTCCTGGGTCTCAACTATACGGGTACGCATCAGGTGGCCCTCGTCTGCTTACGGATGACGGACTTCTTCGCGGCAGCCTTATTGATTCCGATTTTCTTTGTACTGGCTTTTCTTGCGATAACCTTTTTCGTCGGCGCTCGTTGCGGCGAAATTTTCCCCGACACGACTTTTTTCGCCGCCGCTTTCTTCGGCGCAGTTTTCTTCGGCGGGGCCTTCTTGGCCGCCGGTTTCGCGGCGGCCTTGCGGCCAACCCAACCCTTGGCGCGCGCCTCAATCATGTGCGGTGTCTCCTCATCAAGCCAATAAGCATCATCCTCGGTGATGACGAGGATCTCTTCCCACTTGGCGCCAATGCCGTGGCAATCAAGATGCGGCTCCACGGCCCACACCCCGGGCTTGGGTTTGTGATCAGACTCGATTCCATCATTCCACAGCGGCGATTCGCTCTGCGCCGGACTGAAGCGGGCGCGCAGGCCCTGCGGTACCAGCCAGGTGAATTGATCAAGACCGAAACCAAACAGATGGCGATTCGTCCACCAGCTTTC
>JBMOOP010000019.1:0-28955 GCA_049324495.1 Pseudomonadota bacterium | reverse complement strand
CGTACATCCTGGTTTACCACCGTGTCGAAGACCAGCGGCTTGCCGTCGCTCGCGGCGGCGGCGCGTTCGATGCTGGCAACCGCTTCCCGGGCTTTATCGACCGTGTCAATGAACGGCAGGGTCACCTTTTCGAACGCGATGTGCTCGAACTGGCTCAACAGACTCAAGCCCAGGGCTTCTGCGGTCAGGCCGGTGCCGTCGGATACAAAAAACGCGAAGCGCTTGGGCATAATTCTTATCCCCTTGATTTAAATAATTTATTTTTTACGGTGATGACATCTATTCAACAAGCTTATGTCCATGGGCAGAGAGGTATTTTCCAGTAGAATTCCCGCCCACGCCATCGCGCCCACAAGGCAGACGGCGGGCCCCGGCCCCCGAATCCTCAAAAGGAGAATCCGCAGTGAAGAACGCCGCCGCGCAAGACTACGTCCTGTGGTTCCAGGACCTGAACAGGCATGCCGTTGACCGGGTGGGCGGCAAGAACGCTTCTCTCGGAGAGATGATCAGCCAGTTGAGCCATGCCGGCGTCCGGGTGCCCGGCGGCTTTGCCACCACGGCGCAAGCCTATCGCGACTTCCTTGCAGCCAGTGATCTCGATCAGAAAATTCACGGCATTCTCGATGCTCTCGACATCAATGACATTGTCGCCCTGACGGCGGCCGGCAAGCAGATTCGTGACTGGATTGTGGCAGCGCCGCTGCCGCCGGCACTGGAGCAGGCGATTCGAGAAGCGTTTGTGCAAATCAGCGAGGGCAACCCGGATATGCCGGTGGCGGTGCGCTCGTCCGCCACCGCCGAAGATCTGCCCGATGCCTCGTTCGCCGGCCAGCAGGAAACCTTCCTCAACATCCGCGGTATCGACCATGTACTCACCGCCGTAAAGCAAGTGTTTGCCTCACTGTTCAATGATCGCGCCATTGCCTACCGCGAACACCAGGGTTTTGAACACAAGTTGGTGGCACTCTCGGCCGGCATCCAGCGCATGGTGCGCAGCGAAACCGGTTGCGCCGGCGTGATGTTCACCATGGACACCGAGAGCGGTTTCAACGGTGTGGTATTCATCACGGCGTCTTACGGTTTGGGCGAGACGGTAGTGCAGGGAGCGGTTAACCCCGACGAATTTTACGTGCACAAAAATACGTTGCTGAATGCGCGGCCGGCAATTTTGCGCCGCAACCTCGGCAGCAAGGCCATCAAGATGATTTACGGAAAAACCGGCCACACCGGCAAATCGACCGAAACCGTGGAAGTACAGCCGGCCGATCGCAATCGTTTCTGTCTCACTGACGAGCAGGTTTCGGATCTTGCCCGTCAGGCACTGATCATCGAAAAACATTATGGCCAGCCGATGGACATCGAGTGGGCCCTCGATGGCGACGACGGCAAGCTGTACATCGTGCAGGCACGCCCGGAAACGGTGAAGAGCCGTGTGCGCTCCAACATCATGGAGCGCTACCTGTTGCGCGGCAAGGCAGAGGTAATCTGCGAAGGCCGGGCGATCGGCCAGAAGATCGGTTCCGGCCCGGTGCGCATCATCACCAGCATCAAGGAAATGGAGCGCGTGCAGCCCGGTGACGTACTCGTGACCGACATGACCGACCCGGACTGGGAGCCGGTAATGAAACGCGCATCGGCCATTGTCACCAACCGGGGAGGGCGCACCTGTCACGCTGCGATCATTGCGCGCGAGCTGGGCGTGCCGGCGATTGTCGGCTGCGGCAATGCCACGGATGTGCTCAAGGATGGCCAGTTGGTCACCGTCTCCTGCGCGGAAGGCGACACCGGCCTTATTTACAACGGCAAGCTGGAATTTGATATCCAGAAGAGTTCGATCGACAACATGCCGAAATTGCCGTTCAAACTCATGATGAACGTTGGCAACCCGGACCGTGCTTTTGATTTTTCGATGATTCCGAACCAGGGCGTGGGCCTGGCCCGCCTGGAGTTCATCATCAACCGGATGATTGGCGTTCACCCCAAAGCACTGCTCAATTACGATACCCTGCCGCGCGACGTAAAACAGGCGGTAGACAAGCGCATTGCCGGTTACAAGTCACCGGTGGATTTTTACATCGAGAAACTGGTTGAAGGTATTGCCACGATCGCGGCGGCCTTTCACCCTGAGAAAGTCATTGTGCGGCTATCGGATTTTAAATCCAACGAATACGCCAACCTGATCGGCGGCAAATTGTACGAGCCGGCAGAAGAAAACCCGATGTTGGGTTTTCGTGGCGCATCACGCTACGTTTCCGACAACTTCCGCGACTGTTTTGAGCTTGAATGCCGCGCGCTGAAAAAAGTGCGCGAACAGATGGGCCTGACCAACATCGAGGTGATGGTGCCGTTCGTGCGTACCGTTGGCGAGGCGGCGCAGGTGCTGAAGCAATTGGCCGAGTGCGGCCTCAAGCGCGGCGAGAACGGTCTGCGCGTGATCATGATGTGCGAGCTGCCCACCAACGCGCTGCTGGCCGAGAAGTTTCTCGCGCACTTCGATGGTTTCTCGATAGGTTCCAACGATCTTACGCAGTTGACGCTCGGTCTTGATCGTGATTCCGGCATCGTGTCGCACCTGTTTGACGAGCGCGACGAAGCTGTGAAGGCACTGTTGAGCATGGCGATTGACGCCTGCAAAAAGCAGGGGAAGTACATTGGCATCTGCGGCCAGGGACCGTCTGATCACCCGGATTTTGCGCAGTGGTTGATGGAAAAGGGCATTGATTCCATTTCGCTGAACCCGGATTCGGTTATGGATACATGGTTTTATCTGGCAGGAGGGCGGGCGTAGGCGGGATCGCCATCGTTTGCTTTCCATTTGTCCATTTTTTTCGAGGTAGAATGCGCAATCTGTTTTTGTGAGGCCATCAAAAAGTATCGAGACGGTTGCGCAGCTCGGCAACAATATTAGCGAGGGCTTCCTGTTCAGGCAGTGCGCCGTCGAGGCGGAAGCGCACGATGTTCGGATACCAATGGCAGGGTGTGCCAGGATAATCCCAGCACCACATCAGCAGCTGCTGTTTGCGCAACAGCAGCCAACAGAGAATGCCCAATGCGCCGGCCATATGTACCGCCAAGTTGCTGGTCGAGATCACGAGATCCAGGCTGACGATCTGGGCGATCAGTGAGTCGAGGTCGTCGGTGACATTGACCTGTGGGTCGACATAAAGATCAGCGCCGGTGTGCGCCCTCAGGCGGTCAATATCGACGCTGATGTCGCCGTACTGCAGGCTGACGCAGGCACCGTTTGGATGAGTCAGTAGTGGGGCCAGTGCGTTGTGGTCGATATTTTTTCGATGACGTGCACTGGCAGCTGTGCGAGCACTTTTCCAACCGATGCCGATGCGCAATTTTTCGCCGAATTTTTGGCGGTAATGTTCACGAAACCGGGATGCTTTTTCTGGATCTGGGACTAGCCAGCCTTGTCGGCTTTGGAAGGTATTGTAACGGCGAAAGTGATAACCAAGGGTATTGGTATTGGCGATACGGTATTTCTTTTTATTGCCCAAGGTGTTGGCTGCGTGCGGATTTTTCCCGCGCGGAATGAAATTGAGGAAAGGAAAAGAGCGGAAAAAAACAGGCAGCAGGCGTGGTGTGCATTCGATCAGCGTGTTCTGTTGCATGGCGACCAAATCACCGAACAGGGAGGAAGCGAGAATTTCTTCGCCCAATACAGCTTGTGTTTTAACCAGCAGAGTGCCATCGAACCATTGGCCATCCCATATGCCATCGGCGGTTTTTTCCCCATCTCCCTGATGGAAGCTGATTCAGCGCCAGGCTCAGGCAGGCGTTGCCAACGATCATCGAAGCCGCGAAGCATCGAAGCCGCGAAGCATCGAAGCCGCGAAGATAGTCGCCATCGCGCCGATAGTGTTGCGCGGTAAGGGCGCGTATTGCAGTGCTGGCCGGGAAGTGATGCAGGGCATGGGTGACGAGTGTTGTGCAGGCATCACGATCACGGGGGGGATAGCAAATCGTTCTGAATCGCAGTGATTCAGAACGATTATGGCGGCCAGTGTCTGCGGTCATGGCTCCTCCGACCCACGGCACCCGCAGGCCGGACCATTCTCTTGAGCATTCGCTTTTCCGGCGTTTACCCCCTAGACTGCGCGCGCCGCCCGCCATACCAATCAGCGGGCGCGTCACCTCCCAAGATCCCCGATCGTTCTTCGATCACGAATCCGTCTGCCTCGATTGGTGTTGTGCGTCAGTGCAACAGGCCGTCGCAGGAGTTCAAAAAGTCATGCAATCCCAAAACAACTTCGCAGCCCTCGGGCTTGCGCCTGCACTGCTGCGCGCCGTCGAAGAAGCCGGCTATACCGTTCCAACCCCCATCCAGCAACAGGCAATTCCCGTTGTGCTCGCCGGCCGCGATCTGCTTGCCGCTGCGCAGACCGGTACCGGCAAAACGGCCGGCTTCACGCTGCCCATCCTCCAGATACTGTCGACGCGCGCCGCGACGGTGGTGAAACCGGGCCGCCCGCGTTGCCTGGTGTTGACGCCAACGCGCGAGCTCGCCGCGCAGGTCGAAGAGTCCGTGCGCACCTACGGCAAGCACGTGTCGCTCAGCTCGATGGTGATGTTCGGTGGCGTCGGCATGCAGCCGCAGGTCGACAAGCTGAAAAAGCGCGTCGATATTCTCGTGGCCACCCCGGGGCGTCTGCTCGATCACGCCGGTCAACGCACGCTGGATCTGTCCGGCATCGAGATTCTCGTGCTCGATGAAGCCGATCGCATGCTCGACATGGGTTTCATCCACGACATCAAGCGCGTGCTGAAACTGCTGCCGGCGCAGCGCCAGAATTTGCTGTATTCGGCGACTTTCTCCGACGAGATCCGCCAGCTAACCCAGGGGCTGCTGCACAATCCTGCTTCGGTCGAGGTCGCGCGGCGCAACACGGCTTCCGAACTCGTCACCCAGCGCGCCTACTTCACCGCGAAAGACCAGAAGCGTTATCTGCTTGCACATCTGGTCAAACAAGGTGGCTGGGAGCAGGTGTTGGTGTTCATGCGTACCAAGCACGGCGCCAACCGGCTTGCCGAGTTTCTCGAGAAGAACGGCCTGACGGCGATGGCAATACACGGCAACAAGAGCCAGACGGCGCGCACCAGGGCGCTGGCGGAGTTTAAGGCCGGTTCGCTGCGCATTCTGGTTGCTACCGACATCGCCGCGCGCGGTCTGGACATCGACCAGTTGCCGCATGTGGTGAATTACGAATTGCCGAACGTGCCGGAAGACTATGTGCACCGCATTGGCCGCACCGGTCGTGCTGGCAGCACCGGCGAGGCGATTTCGCTGGTTGATCCGGAAGAACAGAAATACCTGCGTGACATCGAGCGCATGATGAAACGTGAAGTGCCGCGGACAATTGCCGAAGGCTTCGTACCGACGGAAGTGCAGAAACAGGCCGCGTCCGACGACTACAATCGGCCGCGGCCGCCGATGGCACCGCGCGGCCGCAGTGGCCGCGGCGGACGTGGTGGTTTGTCGCGCGGTGGTCCGGGTGGCGGCGGGCAAGGGCAGCGCGGCGGCAACCGCTGAGTTCAACGCCGCCGGGCTACGGTAGCAACGGCGCGCGCCGTGCAAGACAGCGTTCTCCTTGTAACCGGTGAGTGGTTCCGGAATGCTAGCCACTTTCTGCTGGCATTCCGGAGTGTGCATGCTGACCACCACTGTTTCTACCGGTTGCGGCGCGGTCGAGGGTATCGATCGTGGCGATCACCTTGAGTTTCGCGGCATCCCCTATGCGGCGGCTCCCGTTGGCGAGCAGCGGTTCCTGCCGCCGCAGCCGCATGCCGGTTGGGCCGGTGTACGCGCAGCGCAGATTTACGGCACGGCAGCGCCACAGGAATTGTCGCCGCTGATGGGGGTTGATCGCGTCAGCGACGACTGCCTCTACCTGAATGTCTGGACGCCGGCTGCGGATCATGCGCAGCGCCCGGTGCTGGTCTGGTTTCACGGCGGCAGTTATATCGCCGGTTGCGGCCATCAGCTGCTTTATCACGGTGCGCGGCTGGCAACCTCGCAGGATTGCATTGTCGTTACCTGCAACTTCCGTATCGGTTTATTCGGTTTCGGCAATTTCGGCGCTGCGCTGGGCGGTGATTTTCCTGCTGCCACCAATGTGGGTACACGTGATCAGGTTGCGGTGCTGCAATGGGTGCGCGACAACATTGCCGCGTTCGGTGGCGATCCGGCCTGCGTGACGATTTTCGGCGAATCGGCTGGTGGCATGAGCGTGGCGACGCTGCTCGGCGTGCCCTCGGCAAAAGGACTTTTTCAGCGCGCCATCGTGCAGTCCGGCGGTGCGGATTTTGTAGTGTCGCGCGAGGATTCGGTGCGCGTGGCACAGGTTGCTCTTGATGCGCTTGGCGATTCGCGTGGTGCGCAAATCGACGCACTGCTGAAGGGCGATGTCGCTGCCATCGTCAAGGCGCAACGCAAGGCACTGAAACTCACGGTTGATCGCGGCTTGCGTGGTCTTACGCCGCAGTTTGGCATGTCGCTGATGCCGGTGGTCGACGGCGATTTTCTGCCGCAGCGACCGATCGATGCGATTGCCGCCGGCGCAGCCAAAGATGTACCGTTGCTCGCGTCGGTGACGCGTGACGAGTGGAACCTGTTTGTGTACAGGCCGCAGCCCGGCGGTGATCATGGCGACGCGGCCGGGCAGATTGATGAGGCGCGCCTGTTGCATCTTTGCGAGCGGGCCTTGCCGGGGCATGGTGCCGCTGCGCTGGCATTTTACCGCACACTGTCCGGCCGCAAAAATAATGGCAAGTTGCTGGATCTGTTTTGCTGGCTGGAGACCGATCGCATGTTCCGGGTGCCGACGCACCGCCTGCTGGCGGCACAAACGGCACAGCAGCCGCTGGTTTTTGCCGCCCAGTTCGAGTGGGAGAGCCCTCAGTTTGGCGGCCTGATGGGCGCCTGTCATGTTGTTGATGTGCCGTTTGTGTTTGGTGGTACAGGCTCGCCAACCGGGCAGTTTTTTACCGGCGGTGGCGAGGTGGCCGCTACACTGGCCGACGAGGTGATGCGCGCCTGGGCGACGTTTGCCCGCCATGGGAAACCGGCGACGATTGGTGGTCTTGACTGGCCGGCGTTCGATACAAAATGCCAGGCCATGCACCTGGGCGGGCAGGTGCGCATCGATGCCATGCCCGGGGCAGCCGAGCGCGCGTTCTGGCATTTTCTTGTGTAAATTTTGCCGTTTTTCGACACCGATGAAAGGTGCTTTCCCGTGGTTATAAAACAACCGATGCAACAGCAAATCGACGTGTGTTTGCGCGAGGCTTTCGAGATCGCCCATCTTGAGATCATCAACGAAAGCCACAACCATAACGTGCCTGCCGGCAGCGAAACCCACTTCAAGGTAGTGATCGTGTCGCCGGCGTTCGAAGGGTTGTCGCTGGTGAAGCGCCATCAGGCGGTTTATGCGCAGTTGCACGCGCAACTTGCCGGCGGCGTGCATGCGCTCGCCTTGCATACCTATACCGGCGCGGAGTGGGCAGCACGCGAGGCGGCACCGGATTCGCCGGCCTGTCGCGGCGGATCGAAACAGGAGCAGCGCTGAGCCGGACGTGCGTGGTTAACCCGTGGGTGGCGGCAGTGCGCCGAGCAATTGCTCAAGCGCAGTGTGCGGCAAGCCGTTTTGAGCAGCGTGCCGGATGTAAGTGCCCAGCATTTGCCGCGTTTGTCTGTCCACTTTGCTGAAGTGGTGGCGCAGAAACGCTTCGGCGTCGAAACCGGGCACCCAGGGCACCAGGCGCAGCAGCAGCGCGATGGCCTGCCGGTTGAGCAGCAGTTTGAACCTGATCGGTTTGCGTACGGCAAATCGCGCACACTGCCCGCCAATGGCTTCGTGCGCGGCGGCGACGGCAATTTTCAGAACATCATGGTTCGCATAGCGTTCGATGCGCCAGTCAACCAGCTCCAGGCCGGCGATCAGCGGAATCGTCAGTGCCGACATGCGTGCCGCGTGGGCAGGCAGATCGTGGCGCACTGCTGCCCGCAGTCCGCCGCGGGTGAGCGTGGCAGCAATCGTCGCGCTTGCGGCACATTCGGCATCGAATTGCGCGGCAACGCCCGGCGGGAGTACGCAGGTGATGCCGTTCTGGCTGGCCGGCTCGTGCGGCAGCGGTGATTGCCACGCCGAGAACTGGATCAGGCCCTGCACGATGGGGCGATCTGTTGCGCCATGCTCGCGCAGATACTGACAGTCTTCCGGGTCAGGCTGCAGCACGACCAGCGCGGCGCGGCCGGTGGCAGTCAGGAATTCGTTGAGCCATGGGCCCCGCAGCGCATCGGAAGGCGTAGTGAACCAAACTTCGTCCCAGTGGCTGGCGGCGACTTCCGCTGGCGTCGTGGCAACGGCGATGTGGGATATCCGCTCCTCGCGCAATGTAAAAAATCCCTGCTGGTAGAGCGTGAGGCCCTGTTGCAGGCGCGCGCGGTGATGTTCGCGCACATAGAAACCAACCTCGGCGCCGCCCTTGAGCAGCGCTGCCGCGAATACTGTGCCGGTTGCGCCGGCGCCCACGATGAGGATACGCATGTCAGTGGCTGTGCAGATATTCGTTGATGGCTTGCAGGACGATATCGGTGACTGTTCGATCCTCGTAGATCGCCTTCAGTTTGAGGCGCTTGTGCAGCGCTTTTGGTATTTCCATGTTCAGGCGCTGCAGGTCATCACGCGATCCGGGTGCGCGGTTCTTGCGTTTCGGTTGCAGCTTTGCTTTTGCTTTGCGGGCTGGCGCTACCCTGGTCACGCTGGCCTGATCGACGAAATCCAGTTGTTTCATGGGCTCTCCGGAAGCGCTAGAGGAGCATATCGGTTTGCCCGGGCAACTCAAGCAGGCGGGCAACTGGCCTTTGTGTCTAAAGACATAAGCATAAATGATCATATAATCCAGATTGCAAATACTTTGGGGCGACATGCAAGGCTGTATGAGTGAGGTTCGGGCAGGCAGCCTGCCGTATGGCCGAGCGGTTGCCGGCGACTGAAAAAGGTGGTGGCGCACACAGATAGTTCGTGAGGTGGTCGGCATATCTGGCAAAATCTGCGCCTCTTTCGAGGAGTGCTATTGAAGCGGCTGTCAATAGTGCGTACTTTTTGCGCAATGACTCCTTTAATAGCTGAATTTTCAAGAGCTTGGATGATCATGCACATTCCAGACAACGTCACCCCCCTTGACCAGGCCCGTCCTGAAGCGGACCGCGCCTGGCAGGAGAAAAAAAAGGAGCGAACCCGTGCCCAGTTGGTTGAAGCGGCAGTTCGACTGATAGCAGAGCGAGGTATTGATGCCACCACCGTCAATGACATTGCGACCGATGCGTCGGTTGCGCCCGGCACCTACTACAACTACTTTCCCTCGCTCGACGCGATGCTCGAAGAGCTCGCGGCGATGGTCTGCGAAAACATTGAAGTGAATTCCCGGCAGCGCAGCCGCGCACGTGACCCGGGCTCACGGATTGCCCTGGTGCTGCGTGCCCACTTGCACCGCGCCCGCGAGGATCACGTGTGGGCCCGGTTGCTCGTGCAGTTCGTGTCACGGCCGGCTTTCCAGGTGCGCTCGACCCTGTTGCGCGGGCTCGAAGACGACGTCATCGACGGCATCGGCAAGGGTCAGTTCACTGCCGAGGCGGACGAAGCAGCGCCGGATCTTGTCATCGGCGCGCTGGTTCTTGGTTTGTTGCGCGTTTCCGACGGGCATGTCGGCAGCGATTACGACCGCAGCCTTACTGCCAACATCCTGCGTGGTCTCGGTATGGTCAGCGCTGCAGCGCTGGAGCGCGTGCAGCGCGGAATTTGAGCGCTGTGCAGCGAAAAGCCGCGTAAAAATATCGCGCTGCGTTTGTTGGCAGTTTTATCTTCTGCCGTCCTTGCTGCTAGAGTTGGATCCTGCCAGCAGAGAGGATCCGCATGTGTCGTCCACGCAAGAGCGCGAACCCCTCAATCCTTCCCTGAAGCGTCGTATCGGCCGTCGGCATTGGCGCGACATGGTTCACTGGTTTGATCCCCGCCTGCTGCTGCGCACCCTGCTGACGGTGATGATTGCGCGCGCGTTCGCCACCTATGCCGACCGGCGCGAGCGCGAAGCAGCACGACCGCTAGACGGCCCCTATCGTTACGACGGCACGCAAGAGTTATGGCTCGATTACGTTGCCGATCTGGGCGATGGCTGGAATTCGACGGCCACCATCGCGAGCCTGCTCGCCGCACCGGTACTCGCAGTAGATAGCGAGGTGCTGCCGCATGGGCGGGTGCTGGTTATGGGCGGCGATCAGTGTTATCCGGCTGCATCACGCGAAGAATACCTGCATCGTCTGGAGGCTCCCTATTACAGTGTGCTGCCACACAGTCAGGACGATGCCCCCCGCGATCTGTTCGTGCTGCCGGGCAATCACGACTGGTATGACGGCCTCGCGGCTTTTGCGCGGCTGTTTCTGCAGGGGCGCTGGTTTGCCGGTTGGCGCACCTCGCAATCACGCAGTTATTTTGTATTGAAACTGCCGCAACGCTGGTGGTTCATTGCCGTCGATGTACAGCTCGACAACGATATTGATGCGCCGCAACTGGAATACCTGCGCCATGCGACCAGTGAAGTGGCTGCAGGTGATCGCGTCGTGCTTGTCAGCAGTGTGCCTTTCTGGCTTGAGAAAAGCGACAGCATGCTGCGCCGCAATCTGGCGTTTCTTGAACGTCGATTAGTGGCGGAGCGGGGGGCCCGTGTCTGGCTGTCACTCGCCGGCGATCTGCACCATTATCAGCGTTACGCCATTGCCGGTGGCCCGCAACGCGTCACGGCGGGTGGTGGCGGCGCATTCATGCACGGCACTGCCTGGCACCCGGATGTTCTGGTAGAAAAAGACACCGTCAACCCCGTGCGCTGGGTGCGTGAAAAGGCCTTCCCGTCGCCCGCCCGGTCGCGGCTGATGCTGTGGCGGCTGTTGGCGTTTCCGGTATTCAACCCGTCTTTTGCCCTGTTTCTCGGGTTGGCACTCGCGTTGTTGCTTTGGGGTATCGATGCGGCCAGTCATGGCATTTTTTTCGGCAGTATCGCGTTCAACGGGGGCAGGTCGCTGGGCGTATTGGTCGACACCTTGCCGGCTTCGCCCCTGCTGTGCGCTGCGCTCGTGGCCTGGTGCTGGGCATTTGTTGCTTTCGAACAGCCGCCGGAACCCTGGTTGCCGCAGTGGCGGCGGGCGGTGCGCTTATCCCTGGGAATGCTGCACGGCCTGCTGCATCTGGGGGTCGGTTTGCTGCTGATCGATGCGTTCGCGCCATCGCCATCCGCCGATCCGATCGATTTTTTTCTGCACATGGCGCTGCTTGCTGCAGTGCTGGCGGGTGCTTGCGGCATCCTGTTCGGTGCCTGGATATTCGCGGGCTATCAATGCATTGGCGCGCACCGTGACACCGTGTTCTCCGCGTGCCGGATTGAAGATTGGAAGAATTTTCTGCGGCTGCATGTTGCCGTGGACGGCACCCTGACGCTGTACGCCATCGGGGTGCGGCGTGTTTGTCGCCGCTGGATCGAGCGTGTGCCGCAGGCGCCTGGCGAGGCATTCGTTGAGCCGGGCGATGGCATTACGCCGTCGCGCCGTGCAGAGCTGGTTGATAAAGTCGTTATCAGGCCCTGATCTCGGGAGTCGTGTGATGGAACACGTTGATGTGATCGTGATTGGCAGCGGTTTTGGTGGTGCGGTGATGGCCTGTCGTCTCGCCGAGCAGGGCCGCAGGGTGCTGGTGCTGGAACGTGGCCGGCGCTGGCAGACGGCGGATTATCCCAGCGTATCGAACCGCAATTGGTTCTGGCGTGAAGCAAATCCCGATCGGCATCATGGCTGGGTCGATCTGCGCCTGTTCGGCGATATGTCGGTGGTGGCGGGGTGCGGCGTCGGCGGCGGTTCGCTGATCTATGCCAATGTCTCGATCGATGCGCGCCCGGAAGTATTCGCACACGGCTGGCCGGGCGAGATCACTGCCGACGGTTTGCGGCCCTATTACGATCGAGTGGCCGGCATGTTGAAACCGGCACACCTGCCGCGCCGGCAATGGACGAAACGCACCCTGTTGATGCAGGAGGCTGCGGAATGTTTGGGTGAGGGTCATCGTTTCCGGACGGTGCCGCAGGCCATCACCTTCGATCCGGATTGGCAATACGAGCAGGAAGATCCGTTCAATCAGGCGCGCTCGAAAACCTGGACGAATGCTTTCGGGCAGCAGCAGGGCACCTGCATTCATTGCGGCAACTGCGATATCGGTTGTCCGGTGCAGGCGAAGAACACGCTCGATCTCAATTACATTCCGCAAGCGGAGAAACATGGCGCACACGTACGTCCGCTGCACCATGTGCGCAATATCGCGCCGACTGCCGATGGCGGTTATCGCGTTTCCTTCCGCGATCTGGGTGCCCGGCGCAACGGTCATGTCGAGGCCCGCAATGTTATCGTTGCGGCAGGTTCGATTGGCAGTACCGAATTGTTGCTCAAGTGTCGCGATCGCGAGCGCACGTTGCCGGATCTGTCGCGCCTGTTGGGCCGGCGCTGGAGCGCCAACGGCGATTTCGCGACGCCGACTTACTATCGCAACCGTGATATTTCACCGACACAGGGACCGACGATTTCCGCCTGCATCGATTATCTGGATGGCGCATTTCAGGGCCGGCCGGTGTTCATTGAAGACGGCGGCTTTCCGGACGTGCTGGGCAATCTGCTGGAAAAAATGGGCCGCAGCTGGCTGGGGCGCCGGCAGTTGCAACGCCTCGGTCTGCTGCCGGCCGGGGTGCTGGAAGTGCTGCGCAAGCGCGATCCGCTCAGGCACCTGATGCCCTGGTTCGGGCAGAGTCGCGACGAGGCCAACGGCGAACTGTATCTGGGCAGGCCCTGGTATGCGCCCTGGCGCCGGGATGTCCTGAAGATGCGCTGGGACTATCGGCCGAACGAGGCGGTGATGCAGGCGATCAGCGCGCTGCATGTGCGGCTGTCGGAGGCGACCGGCGGGGTGCCGATGACGCCGCCGACCTGGAGCCTGCTGCGTAATCTCATTACGCCGCACCCGCTCGGTGGTTGCCCGATGGGTAGCACTGACGCAGACGGCGTGGTCGATCATGCCGGCGCCGTCTTCCATTATCCGGGCCTGTATGTGGCTGACGGTGCCATCGTGCCCACCTCGATAGGCACCAACCCGTCCAAGACCATTGCTGCGCTGGCCGAGCGTGCGGCCGAGCAGGTGCGCCCGTAACGGCGCAGTGAACCGGTGCGTGGCGCCCCGCCCTGTCGTTGGCTAACATCGGCGCAAATGAGGTGAGTGCTGATGGCCGATTTGTTCAATGTGGTATTTGCCGGCGAGATCGCCAGGGGTTCCGACCCGGCGGCAGTGAAGGCCAATATCGCGCGTCTGTTCAAGGCGAACGACGCCATGATCGAGAAATTGTTCTCCGGCCAGCGTATCGCCGTGAAGAAGGCGGTCGATCAGGCCACGGCGATGAAGTATCGCGCGGTCATGAAACAGGCCGGTGCCATTGCCAGCATCGAAGAGGCCGGCGCGCAGGGCCGGCCGCTGGCGGTGCCACCTGCCGCGCCGACGGCACCGTCTGCCGCAGTAACGGCAAGCGCTGCGGTCACCGCGCCTCCACCTGCGTCTGCCGCCAGGCTCGCCGCGCCGGCCGCAGCGAAGCCCCCGACCATGGCGGATCGTCTTGCGGCTCTGGCAGCCGAGCACGCGCAAAGCAACGCGCTCAAACCCCAGTCCGATGCACCGCCGCCGCCGGCAGATGTTGCGCAGGCCGGAAGCTGGCGGCTGTTTCCAGCCGGTTCACTGCTCGTCGAAATCAAGTCAATGCCGGCGCCGATGCTGCCGAATATTTCCGGCATCACCCTCGCCAACCCGGGTGCTGAATTGCTCAAGGATGAGGAGCGCCGGCAGCTTGCCCTGGCGCCGGTTGTGGCGCCGGATATCAGCGCGATCAATCTGGCGCCGGTCGGCGGCGATCTACTGAAGGCAGAAGAGAAGCTGTCGGTCATCCCGGTGCAGGTTGACGTATCAGCGCTCAGCATGGCGCCGCCGGATACCGAGCTGCTCAAGGAAAACGAGAAGCGCGTTGTCGTGCCGGTCGTCGTCGATGTCAGTGCGATCACCGTGGCGCCGCCGGGCGCTGACCTCGAGCAGATCAAGGATGACAAAAAACCTGTCAATCCCGACATCAGCAAGCTGAAGCTCGCCTGAACGCAGAGTGATTTGCGGTTAGTCCGGGGTGACTTCGATGGTGCTGCCGGTGCGTTTGTCCTGTAACAGCAACCTGTAGCCGCGTAGTGTCGGTTGCCAGTCGATCATTGTGAAGGTGTTGCCGGCGTAGATCAGCGCCGGCGTCACCACCCTGTCGGCTTCTGCACGCCACAACGGATAGTCACCGCGAAAAAGTTTTTCGGTTTCGAGCAAGTGGCGGGTAGCCAGCGCCACGAAATTTCCTTCGCGGCCAAGGCGAATTTTCTGCGCGGCCATCTCGCGGCGGATGTCGACAATGCGATCGCGCGCGCTGCGATCGGCGGGGCGATTGCCGAGATGTTTCTCGACTGCCTTCAAAGTGCCTTCAACCAGAAACAGTTCGCCGGCGCGAGCACGTTCCAGTGCCTGAGCGAGCGCGACATCCCGATCGAGCATGCGCTGCACCGCTTTTGCCAGCGGACTGTTGGGTGTGGCTGATTCGAGCAGCAGCTTGAGTGTGATTTTTGCACCGGTGGCATCGTCGGCGGCCAGTTGTTGCCAGGCCTTGCGGATTTCCGGGTGCCCGGTAAAGGCCGCGCTGGCAAGGGTCAGCTCGTGCAGCAGGCAGGCGTTGGCGCCCAGCAGCTGGACACGAACATCTTCCGGCATGGGCGCACCCATGCGCAGGCGTGACCAGGTGTGCCACTGGCCGGTACCGACGTTGGCTGCGACATCGATGACGCGTTTGCCGTCCTGGTACCAGCGGTAAGTGATTTTCCCGGCGCCCAGCGTGGTTGCGTGGATGAAAATCTCGCGCGTACCGGGGGCCAGGTACAGCAGCCGATCCTGCGGTTTTTGCGCCTGTACCCGGCTGGTGAATTGGGCGGCCACGAGCGCGGGTGCGCCATCTGCGGGACAGTTGCGCGCTGCCGCCGCGTTGACCGTCAACAGGGCGATAAGAAAGGTGATCAGGCGGCGCGGCATCTGCTGCATGACCGGACTGTAGCAGTCCACGCAGGAAAAAAAAGGGCCGCCTTGCGGCAGCCCTTTTTTCAGGCGTGATGTTTCAGGCCTGATGGCTTGCCTCGATCAATGGAACTGCTCTTCTTCCGTCGAACCCCTGAGCGCCGTCACCGAGGACGTGCCGCCCTGGATCACCGTCGTCATGTCATCAAAATAGCCGGTGCCGACTTCCTGCTGGTGGGCAACGAAAGTGTAGCCCTTCGCGGCCGCAGCGAACTCCTGCTCCTGCAACTTCACATAGGCGGTCATGTCGTTGCGGGCGTAGTCATACGCCAGCTCGAACATACCGTACCACATGTTGTGGATGCCGGCGAGCGTGATGAACTGGAATTTGTAACCCATGGCCGACAGCTCGCGCTGGAATTTGGCGATGGTCGCGTCGTCCAGATTTTTCTTCCAGTTGAACGACGGCGAGCAGTTGTAGGAGAGCATCTGGTCCGGGAACTGCTTCTTCACGGCTTCGGCAAACTTGCGCGCTTCGGCCAGGTCCGGCTTGGCGGTTTCGCACCACAGCAGATCGGCATAGGGCGCATAGGCGAGGCCGCGCGAAATGGCCTGGTCGATGCCGGCGCGGGTTTTGTAGAAGCCTTCGTCGGTGCGCTCACCGGTGCAAAACGGTTTGTCGTTCGCGTCGAAATCGCTGGTCAGCAGGTCGGCGGCGTTGGCGTCGGTGCGGGCAAGCACGATGGTCGGCACATCGGCAACGTCAGCAGCCAGACGTGCGGCAAGCAGTTTCTGCACGGCTTCCTGCGTTGGCACCAGCACCTTGCCGCCCATGTGGCCGCACTTCTTGACCGAGGCAAGCTGGTCTTCCCAGTGCACACCGGCCGCGCCGGCTTCGATCATCGCCTTCATCAACTCATAGGCGTTGAGCACGCCGCCGAAACCGGCTTCGGCATCGGCGACGATCGGCAGGAAATAATCGATGTAATCCTTGTGACCGGGGCCGACGTTCTTGCCCCACTGAATCTGGTCGGCGCGCTTGAACGAGTTGTTGATGCGCTGGACGACTGCCGGTACCGAGTTGACGGGGTACAGCGACTGGTCCGGGTACATGGTCATGCCGGTGTTGTTATCGGCGGCAACCTGCCAGCCGGAGAGATAAATGGCCTGCACGCCGGCCTTTGCCTGTTGCACGGCCTGGCCGCCGGTCAGGGCGCCCATGGCGTTGACGAAATCCTTCTCCGGGCGGAAGGCCGGCTTCGCGCCTTCGGTGATCAGTTGCCACAGTTTCTCGGCGCCACGGCGGGCGATGGTGTTTTCCACCTTGATCGAGCCGCGCAGGCGAACGACATCCTCAGCGGTGTAGTTGCGCTTGACGCCCTTCCAGCGCGGATTGGTTGCCCAATCCTTCTTGATGCGGTCGATTTCCTGCTGACGATCGTAATTGCCGATGGTCATGGTGGACTCCTGATTCAGTGACGGAAGCCCGGGAGGGGATCCCGAGTGCGGCGCAATATAGGAGTCGTGGCATAATTTCGCCAATTTATCGTTCTTATTTTCGATATTTTATTTATGAATCTTGATAGGGTAGATCTTAACCTTTTGATATCACTTGATATTCTCTTGCGGGAGAAGAATGTAACGCGCGCCGCGGAGCAGCTCGGAATCACTCAGCCGGCCATGTCCAACAGCCTGCGGCGCCTGCGCGACATGTTTAACGACCCGCTGCTGGTCCGCTCCAGCAAGGGCATGACCCCGACCGAACGGGCGCTGGAGCTGCAACCGCGTATCCGGGCGATGTTGGTCGAGCTGCAGCAGGTACTGGAGCCACGCCAGGACTTCCGCCCCATCTCCAGTACCCGGGTATTCCGCATCATGGCCAGCGATTATGCCGAGGCCACGCTGTTTCCTGCGGTGGTGAAAGCGCTACGCAGCGAGGCACCGAAAGTGGTGCTGGATATTCTGACCCCGTCGGACGTCAGCCCGCGCGATCTGGAGCAGGGGAAGGTTGACATGGCGATCAACCGTTTCAACGACATTCCGCAATCGTTTCATCAGACCACGCTGTGGAAAGATGATTTTTCCTGCGTGCTCAACGCCAGCAATCCCGCCGCCGAACGCTTCAATCTCAAGACCTATCTGGATGCACAGCATGTGTGGGTGAGCAAGACCGGCATGGGCGTGGGGTTCGGCGTGACCAGCGAGAAGTCGGTGTCACTGGGCTGGGTTGACCAGGCGCTGGATCGCATCGGCAAGCGGCGCCGTATTTCGATTTTCACGCGCCACTACTTTCTGCCGGCACTGCTGGTACAAAACAATGATCTGGTGGCAACCCTGCCGGCGCGTATGGCGGCGCTGCAGGTCGAGTCGAATCCGAAACTCGTGCTGCGCGAGCCGCCGTTCCACATCCCGGAATTTGAGTTGAAGATGGCGTGGAGCCCGCTGCTGCACCACAACCCTGCGCACCGTTGGTTGCGGCAACTGATCCAGTATGTGGCCCGCAGGGCGGGCGGCGAGGAGGGCTGAACGGCTCGCCGGCCGGCGGCCGGCAGTACTCGGGATCGGATGGCGCCAGGTACTGCTGCTGACAGGCGAGAATGAAAGTCGGTACTATTCCGCGTGTCGGCGAGCTCGCCTGCTCGACTGATCGAATCCAACCGTCATATCAGGACAGGGACGACCCATGACCCTTCGCCAGCCGGTCGCTTGTGTGTTGGTTGCCATCGCCTTCGTTGCCTGCCCGATGCAGGCCGGTGCCGTTGTGACTTACGATGGCACTGCCGGTGTTGCCGCCAATATCTTCAACAGTAATTCCCAGGGGGATCCCTGCACGGGCTGCCACAGCACTGCGCGTACCGACTACGACAACACAGCCACAGTCAGCACGGCAGATGACCGCAATTACGCGCCGGTCGGCGTTGATTTCAACACCTATGCCGCTGCGACCGGCAGCGACAATGAATCACGGGCAGTGACCCGTGTTACCGCAGGCACCATGCCGCCGGCCGGGGCGCTTTCGGCAGGCGAGATGAGCCTGATGTCTGCCTGGCAGTCCGGCGGTTATCTGCAGAGGGCAGCGCCTGCGGTCTCTACCGCTGCCGAGACCGGCGTCGGTCCGTACAGCGTTACCCTGAATGGCACGGTGTATGAAAACGGTGCGGATACCACCGTCAGCTTCAAATATTCGACGGTCCAGGCCACGGTCGACGGTGGTGGTGGCACAGCACTGTCTGCCAGCAGTCCGTCAGGTTCGGGTGGCGGTACCAGCAGCGCATCTTTCTCGGCCAGTATCGCTTCCGGTCTGAGTTGCAGCACCACCTACTACTACCGCGCGCACGGCACCAACGCGGTGGGCAGCGATCAGGGCAGCACGGGAAGTCTTTCCACCAGCGCCTGCACCAACATCACTACCACTTCCATTTCGAACAAGCCGGAGGCAACCACCTATACCTCCGGCGCACCGCTGGCGACCATTGCGGCTACCGGCGGTGACGGCAGCTACACTTTTTCGGTGGTGGCAGGTGCCTTGCCGGCGGGGCTGAGCCTGAACAGCAGTACCGGCGCCATCGCGGGCACCACGCCGAATCTGCTCACCGACACCACTTATAACTTTACGGTGCGCGCCAATGACGGTGTCGGCCCGACTGACGATCAGGCGTTGTCGCTCACCATCACGGCCGACAACGACGCACCGGTCTTTACCTCAGGGACGGGCCCGACCAGTGCAGTCGAAGGCTCCGCCTATCACTACGATGCCGACGATACGGTCAACGTGACGGAGCCGGAAGGTCAGACACTGACTTTCAGCCTGAATGCGGAAGCGATTGCCGCCGGCATGACCATCAACAGCAGCAGCGGGCTGATCGCCTGGACGCCGGTAAACGGCGGCCCGGCGTCGGTCAATGTGGTGGTCACGGTGACTGACGGCACCAGCAGCCCGACCCTGTCGTGGAGCATTACGGTGGCCGCCACCAACAATCCGCCGGAAATCACCGCGTTCGCGCCAGCGCCGACCGGCACGGAAGGTGTTCCGTTCTCGTATCAGGTCACGGTCACCGATATCGATGACGATGCCGGCGTTGCGGGCAATATTTTCTATCAGCTGAGTGGCGCGCCGGCCGGCATGAGCATCTCCGATCTGGGCCTGATCACCTGGATGCCGGAGGATGCGCAGCTGACCACCCCCGGCCCCACCACCATCGGCCCGATCACGCTGACCGTCGACGATGGCAACGAAGACAGTTCCACGCCGACGATCGGCAACAATGGCGTCAAGGTATTCAGTATCGTCGTCACCTCGGTGAACGAGGCGCCGGTGATCGGTGCGATTGCCGACCAAAGCGTCATGGAATTGGGTACGTTGACGTTGCAACCATCGGTGAGTGACCCGGACGACGCCAATGACGGCCACAATCTGATCTGGTCGCTGCCGGCGGGGTCACCGGCGGGCATGACGATTTCCAATGCGTGGGGCAAACTGGGCCGGATTACCTACACGCCGGGCCGAAATACAGTGCCTGCCGCTGCGTCATACCTCGATGTGCTTGTTACCGTGAACGTGGATGACGGTCATGAAGACGGGGTAACGACGGCCGCGCAAACCTTTACGTTGCGGATCAACAAACTCGATACCGACAACGATCTGGTTGCCGATTACGACGACAACTGCGTCAACCTCGGCAACGCCGATCAGGCTGACAACGACGGTGATGGTGTCGCCGGTGCTGCGGGTGGAGCCACCGGAGGCGATGCCTGCGACAGCGATGATGACAACGACGGCATCACTGACGTTGCCGAGCTTGCCAATGGTCTTGACCCGCTTGTCGCGACCGACGCGGCAGGCGATCTGGATGGCGATGGCATCACCAACCTCGATGAATTCAATGCCTGCGGCGGATTTGATTCCGAGTGCCTGGGGATCATGAATGACACGGTTGCACCGCTCATTTATACCAGTGGCAACGTTGAGGTAACGGCTACCGGTTACTACACTGCCGTGCCGGTTTCCGCGACGGCTACCGACATGGTGTTCGGTCTGCCGGTTCCGGCGACAGTCAGTGTCGATGACGATGGCCCCTACCGGCCTGGCACGCATGTGCTGACCTGGACGGCCGCAGACGATGCCGGCAACCTGGCAACGGCAACGCAGACTGTCACGGTCGTTCCCACCGTCACCCCGGGCGGCACTCGCGTTGTCGGCGAAGGTCAGACGGCGAGCGTACGCGTGTTGCTGAACGGCCCCTCGCCGCAGTATCCGGTCACGATTGCCTACACCCTGAGTGGCACTGCAGGTGCGGCCGATATCGGGATCGCCCCCACCGGCACACTGACGATTGCCAGTGGCACGGAAGGGTGGATCAGCATTCCGGTACTGGCGGATGCCCAGTTCGAGCAGGATGAATCCATTGTGGTGACACTGCTTGCGGTCACGGACGGCAAGGCGGTACTGCTGGGCAGCAGCCTCAGCACAACGATTCAGATCGTCGAGGGTGCGGCAGCACCGCGTCTGTCCTCGCTGTGGATTGAACAGAACAATGAGCAGCGCGCGATGGTGTATCGCGACGGCGGCCTGGTCAGTGTCAATGCATTGGCCAGCGACCCGAACGGCGATCCGCTTGTCTACGATTGGTCGATGAGCGATCTGCGGCTCGCGGGTACTGCCGCCACCGCCTATTTCACCTTCGATCCGGCCAGTGCCGGGCTTGCGACCGGTTCCTATGATGTTGTCGTGCGCGTCTCCGATGGCGCGCTGGTCACTGAACAACGCGCAACGATTGTTCTCGCAGAGAATACGCCGGTGCTTGCTGCGGTCGACTCGGACGGCGATGGCATCAATGACGATGTCGAAGGCGGTGCCGACAAGGATCAGGACGGCCTGCTTGATTACCTCGACCCGATCGATACACCCGAGCAGGCTGCGCTGCGGATTGACGGCAGCGATACCGGATTACTGCGTCTGGCCGTCGCCGAACCGGGTGTGACACTCGTCGCCGGTTCGGTTGCTCTTGCGCAGCAAGGCGGCGGCATTCAGGTCGCCGCCGAGCGCATAACCGATGGCAATGGTGATGCCGTTGTCGACACGGGTTATACGCATGTTGGTGCGATTTACGATTTCGAGTTGCGCAACGTGCCGACCAGTGGTGTGGCATCGGTTGTCTTGCCACTGCCGGTTTCTCTGCCGCCGGGTGCGCAGTGGCGCAAGTTTATCAATGGCGGCTGGTTCGCTTTCACTGAAGGTATCAGCGACGCACTTGCCTCGGCGGTATCGGCCAGTGGCGTATGCCCGGTGCTTGACGATGCAGCGTGGTCAGCTGGCCTGCTGGCAGGTAGCGACTGCGTGCGGCTGACACTCAGCGATGGCGGTCCGAACGATGCGGATGGCGTCGTCAACGGCGTGATCCGCGACCCATCGGCTGCGGCCGTCGCGAGCGATGCTGCTGTGTCGAAAGCGCCTTCGGGTGAAACCGCCGGCAATGGCGGGCTGCTCTTCCTCGTCCTGCTGTTGCTGGCAGGCGCAAGAATCTTTCGGCGCAAGGATTGAACGCATGAAAAACCCAATTTTGGCCGCCTGCCTATTGCTGGTGGTTTTCACTGCGCAGGTGTGGGCTGAAGAAGACGAATCGCCCTGGATGGTCGACGGTGAGCTGGCAGCGGGTTACGACAGCAATCTGACCCGTGCCGGTTACAAGCGTGATGTCGTCGAGGATGAGCAGCTTGTCGGTTCCATCGCGGCGGTGTGGAATCATGAATTCGGCATGATGACTGCGATAACGTTGCGCGGCTTTCTCGAAGGTGAGTCCTATGATGAAGTTGATACGCTCAATCGTGCCGGCGCCGGTCTGCAGGGCATTTATCGTTGGCAGCACAGATTGGGTTTTACGGCGCCATTTTTTCAGGTGAGCGTGGCCTGGCAGGTTGACGATGTTGCCAGCGGTCTGCGCGACAGCGACAGCTACAGGGTGCAGGGTTTCATGACCAAACGGCTCACCGACGCGCTGCGTTATTCCGTCGGCGTAGAAGGCAGTTATCAGCAGGCCGATGGCCGCGTATTCGATATTGCGCAGGGACGCTTTTTCGTGAATGGCGATCTCGCGCTCACGCCCAACTGGGCGATGTATGGAACCTGGAGCCTGATTTCCGGTGACACGGTGTCGTCGGCGCAACTGCTTTTTTGCAACGGTGCCGCCGCTGGCGATATCTACGGGCTCATAGACGCAGCAGAAGAAATCGAGGTGGATCCGGCGCTCAACGAGGCGCTGTGCGGCACCTGGCTTTCCTATCGTATTCCGGCAACGTCGCATGCTTTCGTGCTCGGCTTCAATCGCGGTTTTGGCCACAATATGTCGTTCGATATATCGGCCCAACATGTCATCGTCAATGCAGACGGCAACAATGAATATCAGCGCACTCTCGTGCGCGCTGGCGTTCTGGCGAGGTTCTGATGAAAGTGAACTATGGACTGTTCGTGCTCGCCTGTGCTGCGCTGCTGGTGTCCGGTTGCAATGATCGTGGCGATGAAGCCGTTGCAGCGCCAACCTTGGCTGCCGAAGCGCCAAACAGTTTCCTCACCTACATCAATACCCAGGCGAGCCTGCCGGCGGGCGATTATGAAATCGTTGCCGCCACCCAGGTTGCCGGAGACAGCGGCACGTATCTGCTGGAAATCACCCGTGACGATGGCACAAACCAACAGCTGTCCGGCCAATGGTTATCTTCCGGCGGCGAAAGCGCGAGCGCGGCGGGTAACCCACGTCATGCTATCCGGCTGGATCGGGCGGGCGGCCTCAAGGTTGCGTTGACATCGACAGTTGATGGTTACCTCTATCTGGTACGTGGCGGGCAGGTGCTCGCCGAGGACGACAACAGCGGCGCGAACGGCAATCCACTCATCGACCTCGCGCTCAGCCGCATCAGCTCCGTGGCTTATGCGAATGCCTATTACACGGCGGTCGACCCGAGCGGTGAGCGCACTACGATCGAGGATTTCAAGCGCAAGAACTGTTTTGTTGCCGGCAATCCCGCCTGCGCCGCCGAAACCATTGGTCATGACGCGCATGTCGTCTTTCGTGACAGCAAGGATCTCGGTTATGGCCGCAACATGTATGCGCGTCGCAACAGCGATGGCTCGGTGGCATTTTTTGTCGAGAACTATGTGATTGCATTGCAGCCTGGCAGCGCCACCAATTATGGTCCGGTGAACGTTGATGCTGCTGTAAATCAGAACCGCGAATACTTCCGCGGTACCAACGCCATCGAATTCAGTCCGCTCGATCCGGCGAATCCGGCATCGGAAAAAATTGCCCGGTTTTTCACCTATAATCCGGCTGGCACGCGCATCACCTCGGCGGATCTTGATGGGCGTGGGGTCAAGCATATGCCGGGCATGTGCTGGGTCTGTCACGGTGGCCGCACGCTGCCACTGGACGAGAACGGTAATTTTCCGCTTCTGGCGTTGCGTTCCGCCAAGTTTAACCAGTTGGAACTCGACTCATTCGATTACTCCGCACTTGCCGGGTACACGCAAGCCGCGCAGGAGACGGCTTTCCGTACGATCAACGGATTTGTGCACGACAGCTACACGGCCATGGCTGCCCGCGATGATACGGAGGCCGGCAAGTGGTACGCGGGTTTCGCGCTTGATATCGCTGAGGGCCGTTACGGCGGCGCCGGATTGCCCGCACTCACCTATCAGGCCGATTATGTGCCGGCCGGCTGGCGGCAAACGGTTGATCGTCCGCAAGGCGTTGCGCAGTTGTACAAGCGCGTGATCGAGCCGCATTGCGTCGGTTGTCACGCCCTGCAGGGCGGCAATGCCGCCGAGAATGTGCCTGGGCTTGCCAATGCCATCAACTTCAGCAGCTGGGAGCGATTCATCAGCAATCGCGAGCGCATCATTGATTACGTTTTTCAGCGTGGGGTGATGCCGTTGTCGTTGCGTAATTTCGAGGATTTCTGGCGTGACCCGCAAGACAAGCCGGCGCTGCTGGCGGCATTCCTCGGTGAGCCGACATTGTTCGATGCTGCCGGGCATGTTCTTGAGCCGGGCCTGCCGGTTGCACATCCGGGCACCGATCGTACCGTCCGTTCGCCGGCAGCGCTCGACGGTTCGGCCAGCCTGTTTGCCCAGGCCTATTTGTGGGAGATCGTTGATGCGCCGCTCGGCGCCGAGGTGTCGCTCAGTGACAATCGCTCGGCGGTACCGGTACTGACTGCCGATACCGACGGCGATTACGTGCTCTCGCTTACGGTCGTCAACGCGTTGGGCGCAAGTGCACCTGCGACTATCAGGGTCACGGTCAACAGTGGGGCGGCAGACCAGACGCAGTTGACCTTTGCGAACGATGTTCTGCCGTTGCTGGAGAACGGGATTTCAGGGATCGCCTGCACGAGTTGCCATTCGGCGACCGGGAGTTATCCGGGCATTCCGGTCTCGTATCGCACCACGGATAACCCGAACGTCTACCGGGATGTTGTCGCGCGCGTGAACTTCGCTGATCCCCAGAACAGTCTGTTGGTGCGTAAGCCGGTCGGTTTGCAGCATGGCGGTGGGGTACAAATCGACCTTGCCATGGCGGAGGGTCGGGCGGGCTACGACACCATCTTGAATTGGATTCGTGCCGGCGCGCCTTGCGGTACCGGCACGGTTTGCGCGAATCAGTAGCCGCGCCGCGGCGTGCTATAGCCTTTTACGGAGGAAAAGGGCGGGGCACGGCCGACGATGGCCTCAACCAGCATCAGTTCCTCGTCCGTGTGGTTCTTCATGGGCGCCGGCTTGATCAGCTTGCCGCCCTCGGGATTGGCAAGGATGTAGCGGGGTGCATCGTGGTGCACCGAGGTGATGCTCTCGGACTCGGCCGGATTCTGGCTGGCGCTGATATCCACCACACCGTAGCAGGTGCACACGTAGCTGGCATCCGGTGCCGCTTCCGCATAGACGCCCGTACCGCGAATGCCGATGGTGGCAGTGGTCGTCGACAGGGTATAGCTTTTGCCGGTCTTGGGCCGGCTACCAAATACCGACAGCAGGGCACCACTGACCAGTCGCAGGCCCTCGGCGAAGGTATTGTCCGAGGAGGCGAGCTGGATCTTGCTGTTCTCACGCAAAATGTGGGCGTCTTTGCCTACCCGGAAAATCACCAGGCTGTTGCTGCCCGTCTCCACGGTTGATGTGGTCTTGATTCGGGTTTGCCGACTGGCCTTGCTGCCATCAACATGCACTGTGCCGCGCACGTCGTAGATCGACCGGCCGGGTGGCAGTTCTTTTGGTACCTGGCCGCCCAGCGCATGCACCAGCGGTGCCAGCAGGCTGCCGCCGGCGAGGATGAAGCCGGAAGCGAAACTGCGTTGCAGGAAGCGGCGGCGCTCCTCGTCAAATTCAAACATCCGATACTCTCCCTGTGGGCTGATCCAACTGCGGATTTATAGCACGGTCGGCCCATGATTGAAGCACGCTTTTCCGGTACGATGTCGCCCTTCCTGTCGTGCCTCGGGCGACCTGTCAAAGCCGGTTCCGATCAGGCACTTTCAACCTGCAAGAGAGCCCCGCCATGACACAGCGCATTACCATCGGTCAACTCGCGATCGCCGAGGAAATCCACGACCTGATCGTGAACGAGGTGGCGCCGGGTACCGGGGTGTTACCCGGCGCGTTTTGGGCGGCGCTGGAGAAGATGCTTGCTGATCTGATGCCGAAGAACCGGGCGCTGCTGCACAGGCGTGATGCCCTTCAGGCGCAGATTGACGATTTCCACAAGGCGCGTCGCGGCCAGCCGCACGACGCGGTTGCCTACAAAAAGTTCCTTGCTGATATCGGCTACCTCGTCCCGCAGGGTCCGGACTTCACCATCGCCACTGAAAATGTCGACGATGAAATCGCCCACATTGCCGGCCCGCAGCTGGTGGTGCCGGTAAAGAATGCCCGCTACGCGCTGAACGCGGCCAATGCGCGCTGGGGCTCGCTGTACGACGCGCTGTATGGCACCGACGTGATTCCGGAAACCGACGGCTGTGAAAAAGGCAGCGTTTACAACCCGAAGCGCGGTGCCAGGGTCATCGCCTTCGCCCGGGCGTTTCTTGATGCCGATGCGGCGCTGGTCGAGGGCTCGCACGCGGATGCCGTGAAGTACGCTGTGGAGGGCGGCAAGCTGGCGGTGACGCTCAAGAGCGGCAAAAAAACCACGCTCAAGCATCCGGGCGAGTTGATCGGATACGCCGGCGATGCGGCCGACCCGTCCGGCGTGTTGTTTCGGCAGCACAGTCTGCATATTGAAATCCAGATCGACAAAAATCACCCGATCGGCAAGGACGATCCGGCACACGTAAAGGATCTGTGTCTTGAATCGGCGGTCACCACCATCCAGGACTGCGAGGATTCGGTGGCGGCGGTGGACGCCGCAGACAAGGCCGAGGTCTATCGCAACTGGCTGGGTCTGATGAAAGGCACGCTCACCGAAACGTTCGAGAAAGGCGGCAAGAGTTTGACCCGACGCATGAATCCGGACCGCGTATTCACTGCGCCGAACGGCAAACAGGTGGTAATGCACGGCCGCTCGCTGATGCTGGTGCGTAACGTCGGCCATCTGATGACCAATCCGGCGATTCTTTATCAGGGCGAGGAAATTCCCGAAGGCATCATGGACGCAATGATCACTGCGCTGATTGCCAAACACGATCTGCTGAAAAAAGACGGGTTGCGCAATTCGCGTACGGGTTCTGTTTATATCGTGAAACCGAAAATGCATGGCCCGGAAGAAGTCGCTTTTACGGTCGAACTGTTTGGTCGTGTCGAGGATGCGTTGGGTTTGGCGCGCAACACCCTGAAGATCGGCATCATGGACGAGGAGCGCCGTACCACGGCCAACCTCAAGGAATGCATTCGGGCGGCGAAAGAGCGGGTGATTTTCATCAACACCGGCTTTCTCGACCGCACGGGCGACGAGATTCACACCTCGATGGAAGCCGGTCCGGTGGTGCGCAAGAATGCGATGAAAAAGGAAAGATGGATCCAGTCCTACGAAAACTGGAATGTGGATGTGGGTCTTGCCTGCGGATTGCAGGGTAGGGCGCAGATCGGCAAGGGAATGTGGGCCATGCCGGACTTGATGAAGGATATGGTCGAGACCAAGATCGCGCACCCGCATGCCGGCGCCAGCACTGCCTGGGTGCCATCGCCGACTGCCGCCACGCTGCACGTCATGCACTATCACAAGGTCAACGTGAAGGGGCGCCAGGGCGAATTGCAAGGCAAGGTGCGTGCGACGATTGATGACATCCTCACCATCCCGCTCCTCGGCGCTGCCAAGCCAACCGCCCAGGAAATACGCGAGGAGCTCGATAATAATTGCCAAGGCATTCTCGGCTATGTCGTGCGTTGGATTGATGCCGGCGTCGGCTGTTCGAAAGTGCCGGACATCAACGACATCGGTTTGATGGAAGATCGTGCGACGCTGCGCATTTCCAGTCAGCACGTCGCCAACTGGCTCTACCACGGCCTGTGTACGGAAGCGCAGGTGATGGATTCGCTGAAGCGCATGGCGGCGAAAGTTGATCAGCAGAATGCCGGCGATCCAACGTATCGTCCGTTGGCACCCAATTTTGCCGACAGCATCGCGTTCAACGCGGCGTGCGAGCTGGTATTCCAGGGCCGCATCCAGCCTAACGGTTATACCGAGCCGGTGCTGCACCGCCGTCGGCGCGAGGCGAAGGCACTGCACGGCGGTGCAGTCGGCAAGGGCTGCGCGGGCTGAACGACTTTTCGTCGGCCGGATTCACAGGTTGCCGTCGCGTGTTGCCGTGGCAGATTGCCGGGGCTGTATCTATCAGTCCCGAATACCGAAGAAGCGGCGAATTTTTTCGAGCATTTCGCCACGCTGGTTCGCGACCTGTTGCGTCGAACTCCCGGTGTCGTGCTGCAACGCATCCAGTGCAGCCTGACGCTCTGCGAGCAGATAGCTGATCTCCTCGGCGATGGCTGGCCGTGCGAGGATCAGATCGGCAAATGATTGTTTGTCGAGCCGATAGCACTCCAGATCCGTATTGGCAGTGACCGTAGCGCTTCGCGGTGCGCCGGTCATCAGTGCCATCTCGCCGAAAAGGTCGCCGGCGCGCAGCAGGTTCACTTCCTCGTCGCTGCCATCGGGTAGATCAATGGTGACCCGCGCCTCGCCGCTGGTGACCAGATAGAGCCAGTGGGCGACAGCGCCTTTGCGAGTGATCACGTTGCCGCTTGCGTACGGTGCATACTGCAGACGCCCTGCCAGAATCTCCCGCTCATGGTCGGTGAGGCTGCGGAACAATTCCGCATGCTTCAGTGCCTCAAGACGACGGCCCATTTCCCGGCGACTGCGGGCAGCTTCGAATTCGGCATTTTCATGAACGGTGCGCAGGCGGTATTGCGGCATTGCCAGGGGGATGCCGGCGCGTCGCAATGCGGCATGCACATGCGCGCGCACCTGGCTGTCGGTGAGGTCGTCATGCAGCAGTTCAGTAAGCCAGTAGCGCACGGCATACTGGCAAAGCCCGCCATCGAAGCCCATCAGCACACAGTCCGGCAGCGGTTCGATCGAGACGTGTTCGATCCGGCAATCATGCAGCACATGCTGTACCGCTTCGATAACGCGTGCCGACGGAGTGTCGGCAGGTGTCTCAAAGCGGATCCAGCGCCGCCATTGCGTCGGCCCGTCTTCACGGCGCCCGAGTACCATAAAGCGGTTTTTCATCAGCATGCTGTTTGGAAGAAACAGTATCTCGCCGTTGCGTGTGCGTACCGACGTTGAGCGC
>JBMOOP010000018.1:0-29415 GCA_049324495.1 Pseudomonadota bacterium | reverse complement strand
TCGACTGCGGACCGGATACGCTGGACACCTTCGCCGACCACTATGTTGCCAACCGGCAGACCGGGCAAGACCAGGCGCTGCCACCTGCATTGTTCATTACCCATACCCATCTCGACCACGTCGGCGGACTGGAAAACCTGTTTTATCGCGCCTGTTTTTCCAAACCGACACGCCGCACCGATATTCGCCTGTTCGTGCCCGCACCGCTGGTGGCACACCTGCACCAGCGCATCGCGGATTACCCGAACAATATCGCCGAGGGCGGAGTGAATTTCTGGGACGTGCTGCGGATCGTGCCGGTACAAACCCGTTTCTGGCTGAACGGGCTGCTGTTTCATGTCTGGCCGGTGCGCCACCATGCGCCGAACAGTGCGTTCGGCCTGCACTTGCCGGGCGCGTTTTTCTACAGCGGCGACACCCGACCGGTGCCGGAACTGATGAGCAGCGTTGCCGCACAGGGCGAGATTATCTTCCACGACTGCGCGGTACGCGGTAATCCTTCGCACACCGGGCTGGACGACGTGCAGCGCGACTATAACGCCGCTGTCCAGGCGCGCATGATCGCCTATCATTACGCCTCGATCTCTGACGCCGACACGCTCGCTGCTGCCGGCCTGCGTGCCGCCCGCCGGCACGAAAAGATCGACTTGCCCCCGCCGGGGCCTGCGGCATATTCGTGGTAACCACTTTGCTCCTGAATTGCCGCGCACCCGTGCAATATTATCGCGCCAAAATGGAGTGACCCATGTACAGCAACCATCCACCCGGCAGCGAAATCGTCGCGCTGAATGACTTTTCCGGTGCGCGCAACGCCTACGCACCACAGGCGCGCCTTGCGGAAGTGCGCCTGCGCGCAGAAAAATTCCGCGAAAAAATACTGCGTGAAGCCAATGTCGTTTATTACCGCAGCATTAACCTGATTGCCGTACCATACCCGGTAAAATACGGTCTTCGCGATGCAGCGAAGGCATTCACTCCCTATATGCACATCTGTAATCGGCTGTTCATTGTGCAGTACCAGACATCAGTTGGCATCAAAACACTGTTGTTCAGTCCCTCAGACATCGAAGGAAACGGACGCACGCCATTCTTCCACAATCTTGCTAACACCAGGTTGCGGCCCTTGCTCGAAAAAATCCTGGTGCCGTTTCGCCGTACCGTCGAGGAAGCGCTGGCCATGACGGGTATCAAGCCGGCACAGGTCGACTATATTTCCTACGATCACCTGCATACTCAGGATGTGCGTAAATGGCTTGGTACCAAGGGTCGCAAAGGCTATTTCCCAAATGCAAAACTGCTGGTGATGCGACAGGAATGGGAATCGGCCAAAGCCCTATTGCCGACGCAGGCGATGTGGTACTGTCCCGACGGCATCGCTGACGTCGATCCGCAAAAAGTCATCCTGCTGGATACAGACGTAAAACTCGGCGAAGGCATCGCATTGATAAAGTCACCGGGCCACACCGAAGGCAATCACTCATTGGTAGCAAAGACGCCGGACGGCCTGCTGGTAACCAGCGAAAATGGTGTCTGCGCCGATAGCTACGCGCCACTGCAATCGAAAATATCCGGCGTGAAGGAATATGCCAGGAAGTACGGTCTCGAAGTGATCATGAACGCCAACACACTGGAAAATGCGAACGATCAATACATTTCGATGGTGATGGAAAAGACCATTGCCGGACCGGCAAAACGTAACCCCGATTTTTACAATCTCGTGCCCAGCTCTGAATTGATTCCGTATATTTTCTTTCCCGGACTCAGGGCGACCTTCAGCGTCGGCGAGCTCGAGTTCGGCATGCCCGTGCTGGCATAGCCGCATGTCCCGCAGCATTCTGGAGAAACGTGCCGTGAAAAGTCGCCCTGTGGAGAGCCCACTAAACCTTTGGCGTTCGCTTGTCATTGGTCTGCTCGCCGCGTTACTTGCCGGTTGCGGCATCAACAACATCCCGACCTACGACGAAGCCGCAAAAGCGGCCTGGGCCGATGTCCAGAATCAGTATCAGCGTCGTGCCGACCTGGTGCCGAATCTGGTCGAGACCGTCAAGGGCTATGCGGCACACGAAAACGAAACACTGCAGGCGGTGGTCGAGGCACGATCGAAAGTCGGCAGCATGCATATGTCCGGCAACATGCTCAACGACCCGGCGAAAATGAAGGTTTTCCAGGAGAATCAAGCACAACTCACCGGCGCACTGTCGCGCCTGCTGCTGGTGGTCGAGAAATACCCGGATCTGAAAGCCAACCAGAATTTTCTTACCCTGCAATCACAACTGGAAGGCACAGAAAATCGGATCAGCGTCGCGCGGCGTGACTACATTGGTGCCATACAACGCTACAACACCGAGCTGCGTACCTTCCCGGGCCTGATCTGGTACAAACTCATGTATACCGACATGCAACCACGCGCCACCTTCGAAGCAGCACCGGAAACCGCCACCGCACCAGCCGTGAAATTTTGATCCTGATGCGTTTTTCTGCTCACTTTATTGCCACCGCTCTGATGCTGTTGCCGGTGTTGGCACCGGCAGCGCCGATCTTTCCATCACTCACCGGCCGGGTAGTCGATGCTGCCGACATCCTGTCGACAGACGCTGAACGGCGCATCAACGCGCAACTCACTGCCCATGAAGCCAAGAGCGGCGACCAGATCCTGGTCGCCACGATCCCCGATCTGCAGGGCTACAGGATCGAAGACTATGGTTACCAGCTCGGTCGCGCCTGGCGGATCGGTCAGCAGGAAAAGAACAATGGTGCTCTGCTGATCGTCGCTCCGAAAGAACGCAAACTGCGCATCGAGGTCGGTTACGGGCTCGAGGGCGTGCTGACCGATGCCCAAAGTAGCGATATCGTCGACCGTACCATCGCCCCACGATTCAAAACCGGCGATATCGATGGCGGCGTCGAGGTCGGTGTTGCCCGCCTTATCGCCGTACTCGAAGGCAATACGGCAGCCAACACCGTGCCGACGGCAGCGCAAAGACCGGAAGTGCCGGGCTGGTTCGTCTTTGTCTCCATCGTCTTCGCGCTGCTGTTCAGCCTACTGATCGCACTGGGCGGCGGACACCCCAGTGGTTTCGGCCGCATCGGCAGGCTCGGCGGTTCGGGTGGTGGCGGCGGTTTCCGCGGCGGTGGCGGCAGCTTCGGTGGTGGTGGCGCCTCAGGCAGCTGGTGAAATCACAACATAGCACCTCAAATACACAGCGAGGAAAAATGAAACGTCTGGCCGATGAAGATACCCGCCGCGCCATTGCTGACGCCATCGAGGTGATCGAACAGCAAACACGTGCCGAAGTGGTGGCTGTCCTGGCGCCAGCCAGTGCCACGTACGGTGAATATGCGCTGCTGTGGAGTGCTGGCATCGCATTGCTGTCCACGACACTCGCGCCCTACGCGATGCCGCCTATTACGCCGCTCATTGCACCACTCATTGCACCCATGCATCTGTTACCACTGATCGGGCCGACGCTGTTTCTGGTACTGATGCTGGCGTTCCGTCAACCGGTTGTTTTGCGCCACCTGGTGCCACGCCAAGTGCTTCGGCAACATGCCGCCGCCATGGCACGGGTTCAGTTTCTCACCCAGCAACTGCACCACACCCGGGAGGAGACCGGATTGCTGTTGTTCGTCTCGGAGTTCGAGCATTACGTCGAAATTCTCGCCGACCGCGGCATCGCTCGACAGGTGCCGGACCAGGCGTGGCAGGAGCTCGTCGCCACCTTCACGCAACATCTGGCAAAAAAGGAAATACGCGATGGTTTCGTCGAAACCATCACCGGATGCGGCCGTCTGCTTGCGGAACGGCTGCCTGCTGACAATCACAATCCGAACGAACTGCCGAATCGGCTGGTCGTGCTGCCCTAAGCCAAGGAACCTCAGGTGGTGTCCTTTTTCAGCAAGTCGACGATATGGGCGAACGCCTTGTGCATCATCGGTGACCGCTGATCGCCACACGCAGGACTCTCAACCCCGTAGCGCACCTGATCGACGTACTTCGAATGCTCGTTGTCGTGGCAGTAGATGCACAGCAACTCCCAGTTCGAGCCATCCGGCGGATTGTTATCGTGGTTGTGATCCCTGTGATGGACGGTCAGCTCGCTGACCTGCTTGCCGCCAAACTCGCGAGCGCAACGCCCACAGACCCAGGGGTACAGCTTCAGCGCCTGCTCGCGGTAACCCTTTTCCCGATTCTTCCCGCCGGCACGCCGGACATCCGTCGATGACTTGTCGGAACACATACATCCCTCTCTTCGAATACGCGCAGACTTAATCGGCAGCGCTGAGGCTGGCTAACCTTCACATCACCCATGAATTTTCTTCACGATCAACCCGGGACATGGTACGCAAGTTGACAGCGACACTCTTTCCATCCGGTGCTCTCCAGGTGAAAGCTTTTGAACTGCAAGACGCTTTGATTGAGACACCTCGCTGACCTCATTAAGAATCTAATACTTTATTAGTAGTTAATTTGTCCTTGCAGGCCGAAATAACTAAGAAATTCAGCCTATTCGGCAATCCCTTACGCTAACTTATCGCACCCTTGCGGTATACGTGGAGTCAGATTTCTGTCGCCGCACAGGCAGCCCAACAAGAACAAAAGGACGTCGCAGCCATGGCCACCACTACCCGCCGCCTCACTCTTCTTCTCCTCGCAACCACCCTGGCCGTATCGACGGTACAGGCGGCCGCCGCGGAAGACTCCGGTGCCCTGACCGCACCGCCGATGACCCTCAGCGCAGGCGCCCCCGACGCCGACGCCGACGCTGAAGCACTGCCGGGCACGGATACCATTACCCGTCTCAAGCAAATCTACCGCTGCAAGGCCCGCAAGCTCGAGGAAACCGGTACCGACTGCAAGATACTGATCGTGTCTGCGACGCCGATCGCCGAAATGCGCGGGTGAGAAGCAGGCGAATAAATTGACTCCACACTCCGACGGCCTGTCATAAAAGGAACGGCGGCTGTAGCCTTTCCGTTTTTGCAACGCCCAGAGGGCTTGCCCACGAACCACTGGAGCCTGACACTCGCGACCGAGCGCACAGCATCCAGGAGTTCTGATGAATCCCCAGAAACAGGCAGCGATCCCCGCCACCGCTACGCCCGCAGAATTCACCTGGTTTTCCAATCCGCTTGACTGGCGGCCCATCGACCGGTTCATCCTACTGGCCTCGCTGCTCATGCTGGCGCCGGTGGTGTTGTCCGCCATATTGCTGGCGACACTGTTCTTCGCACCGAACTACCTGGATCCCGATATCACGCTTGCATTGTTCATCCTGTATGCCTGTCACGGTATCTTGCTCGCCGGCTTTCTCGGCTTGGCGCTGCGACGGCGGCGGCATAGCAATGACTGGCCAGCACTTGAAAACTTCATCATCGTTTCCTTTGCCATCGTAGTACTGCTCAGCAGTTACGCTACCGGCACGCACTTCACCGAAGGACTGTTGATACTCTTCCTTGGCGTCAACATCACCTCGGCGCTGGCCAACATCCACAAGATTCGCATCGCCTACGTCTGTGTGTGCGTCGTCATGGTGTTACTCGCGGTGAGCGATTTCAGCGGCGCACTGCCGTCGGCACCACTTTTCGCCCAACCACCGCTCAAGCCGGATGGCTCGCCGCTCATCGGCTGGCTGGCGGTGCAAATAATGATTGCGGCCGCGCTGCTCGCCATTACCAATATCAGTTTGACGGCAATCGGTCGCTGGGTGGAGCGTGAGACCCTGTATCGCGAGATGTCGACCATCGACGGCCTCACCCGCCTGACCAACCGCCGCTCCTTTATTGAACGCGGGCACACCGAATTCTCACGCGCACAACGGATTCCTGCCAGTGCCCTCGCCTGCGTGATGGTCGACCTCGATCACTTCAAACGCATCAACGACACCTGGGGCCACCATGCCGGTGACCAGGTACTCATCGCCGCCTCGACGATCATGATGGAGAGCGCGCGGCAGTACGACGAAGTGGGCCGCTATGGCGGCGAAGAATTCGCAATCCTGTTACCAGGCCTGACGCTGGAGACTGCTGCCATAGTCGCTGAGCGTATTCGGGAAAAAATCGCTGGCGCCAAGATCAACGTCGATGGCAATTCAATTGCCATCACCGCAAGCTTCGGTGTTGCCAGTTTTCCGGCACCAGACATAACGAATCTCAATGACTTGCTCAAGGCAGCAGACAGAGCGCTGTACGCGGCGAAGCGTTCCGGTCGCAACCGGGTAGTGACGGTAGCGCAGCTTCCTCAAGAAGCGTCCGAACCGACAACCTGATCCCGCCCCCCGCTTTTCGCCCGATAAAGATTCACGTCAGCCTGCCGCAGTGCATCCTCGCCGTTGCCTCTGCGGCATTCCGCCAACCCGACACTGATTGTCACCCGGAAGCGATGGCCTTCAAGATTGAACTCGTGGGCACGCATTTGCTCGAGAATGCGCCCGGCCACTTCCAGCGCCGCCTCCTGCGTTGTTTCCGGCAGGAGCACACCGAACTCCTCGCCGCCCAATCTGCCGACCACATCAATGTTGGCACGCACACTATCTGTGAGCAGCGCAGCAATATACTGTAAAACAATGTCCCCGATGTGGTGCCCGTACTGGTCGTTGACTCTCTTGAAATGATCAACATCGCACACCAATACACACAGTGGTCGGCCACTGCGACTGCGGCGCTGTACTTCCTCATCAAGCCGTTCGCTGAATCGACGACGGTTGGCAACCATCGTCAGCGGATCGGTGACTGCAAGTACCTGCAGCGCGGCACGCTGCACCTCCAATTGATCGAGCTGGAACATCAGCAGGGCAAAAAAAGCCAGGAAACCCACAACGATAATCACCCGCAACTGTATGGCCCACCACCAGGCAAGCTGCGTACTGTCGCCAACAAACATGGAGCGCGACAACAATGGCGCGTAGTCGATCCAGCCAACCGCCATCAACACTTCGTTACCGAGAAAAACCGTCAGACAAATCACAAACCCGGCAAACACAGCACGGCGATCGAAAAACACCAGTCCAACGGCCAGCACGCCCATGATCACAAAACCCATCGGCGTTGTGTAAATACCGTAGGCGACACTGAGTAACATGTAGGCCAGCGCCAACGAAATCACAAGGGTAAGCGTCAGCCAGGGTTTCTCTGTTTGCGAACCGCGTACACGCCAGCAATAGGCAACCAACACTGCCGCCACAACCATCGACACCTCGAGCCCATGCTGAACCCTGTCGAGCACAACCGCATCGTAATACTGCCTGGCATCCGGACTCTGTTGCGCAACCCACTGCACCAGCCAGAAGCCCAGAAAGGCAATGAACGAAGCGGCAGCGGCGATCAGTCCGCGCATCCCGGGGCTGCGAGTATCGGCAGGCAAAAGGCTGGGCAATGACATGGGCTACAGAGATATCCGCAAAATCTTTCGGGAACCGACGATGCCACATCCTGCCGCCAATGCCAGCAGGCTCCGCCGAACCGTCGTCTGTCGGTATACTGCCACCACCATGAGCACTGCCCCGTGACGCCCATCGACTTCATCCTGCACATCGACACTCATCTGGTGACGATGGCGCAGCAGTATGGCACCTGGATCTACGCAATCCTGTTTGTCATCGTGTTTGCCGAAACCGGCCTCGTGGTCATGCCGTTCCTGCCGGGCGACTCGCTGCTGTTTGCCGCCGGTGCCCTGGCCGCAACCGGTGCGCTCGATCCCTGGCTGATCGCCCTGCTGGTGATGCTTGCAGCCTTCTGCGGCGACAACCTGAATTACTGGGCCGGCCGCATCCTCGGCCCGCAGGTGTTCAAACACGACAACTCGCTATTCTTCAAGCGCGCCTGGCTGGAACGCACTGAGCAGTACTACAACAGGTACGGTTCACGGACGGTGATTATTGCCCGCTTCGTGCCGATCGTACGCACACTCGCGCCATTCGTGGCCGGTGTTGGTCGCATGCCCTATGGACGCTACATCGGTTTCAGCGCACTCGGCTCACTGCTGTGGGTCAGCATTTGCGTCGGTGCCGGCTGGTTTTTCGGCAATCTGCCTCTGGTACGCGAGCACTTCACGCTGGTGGTGCTGGGCATCATCTTCGTGTCGATCCTGCCGGCCATCATCGAAGTGCTGCGCCGCAGATACAGGTGAGGCACGCCCGGTGCCCGTGAAACAGACCTGGGGAACATCAGCCGAATAGTAAACCGGGTCGCCGGGGTGTCGGCGGACTTGGTATTGTTAGGTGCCCATCTGTGGATAGGGAAAGTCCCATGTCTGATACGGGTTGCCCGCAGATTCTCGATCGCTGTCAGGTGTGGCTGACGCGGCTGGTTTTTCTGATGCTGGCACTGGTGATATCAACGCCAGTATCGGCACAAGTGCCTGTTGAGCCGCAGAACCCCAGCAAGCCGCTGGCGTTGGTGCTCAAAAATCCGGTGCCAAAAACGGCACTGGAGCCAGTGCTGCTCTATATATGCCCGGATCGCCGCATCGACGATCTACCAACCGCCCGGCGGCTCGTTTATCGCCCCCTACCGGGCAACCGGGCGTCCTTCGGTTACCGGAAGCACCCCTGCTGGTTCCACTTTCGGTTGGCCAACCACGATGCGGTAGCGCTGGCCCTGATACTGCATCTCAACCTTGCTCCACTCGATCAGGTGCAGTTGTTCATCCCTGATGATGCATCGCCGGATGCGCCGGTCAGCCTGTTGAGCTCGGGCAGTGCCGTGCCCTGGGACGAACGCCCCCTGACCACAGATTCGATCAGTTTTCCTCTGCGCCTTGATGCCTCCGCGACGGGAGACTATTACCTGCGGGTGGCTACCCACACACCCTTTGCGGTACCGATCAGCATCGCTGGCGAGGCAGCCTTTGCCGAAGATCGCCTGGACAGAACCTGGTGGAACGGCATCTTCTTCGGCGTCGGTTGCGGGTTGTTTTTGTACAACCTTTTCCTGTGGCTGACGACTCGCGAAAACTTCTATGGCTATTACCTCGCTCACCTGGGTTTTGCCCTGCTGTTTTTCGGCGCCGTATATGGGATGAACTACCCCTGGTGGCCCACCTGGTCGGATTGGAACAGCCGTTCTCCCCACGTCTTTATCTATGGATTCCTGTGTGCCGGCACTTTGTTCGCGCGTGAATTTCTGAAAGTGCGGCAGTGGCCAGGCATTGATCGATTACTGATCGCAAACATCGCGCTACTTGTCATCGGCGGCATGGCCAACATTTTCTTGCCTCTGGATGAGATCAGCCTGTTCCTGCCGGCATTGATTCTGCTCAACACGCCACTGCTGTTGTATCTCGGCATCCGGGGCTGGCGTGCCGGCCATGCCCAGGCACCTGTTTTTGTCCTCGCCTGGGGGATTTTTCTGTTGACGGAAACAATCGCAGCCCTGAGCAGTTACGGATTCTTTTTCGTCCTGGACAACGCCCTCATTCTTATGCAGATCGGTTTCAGCGCCCAGTTGGTCCTGCTCTCGTTGGCACTTGCCGATCGCATCAATACGCTCAAGGATGAACAACTGCTGCGCGATCAGGAAATCATCCGAGTGCGTGCCGAAAATACCGCAAAAAGCGATTTTCTGGCCACCATGAGCCATGAAATACGCACTCCCCTGAATGGTGTGTTGGGTCTTGGCCAGTTACTTGCCGATACGCAGTTGAATTCAAGCCAACGTAGATATGTTGATTTACTGCAAACAGCCGGGCGCTCGCTGCTTGGTCTCATCAACAGCATTCTCGATTACGCGAAACTCAATGCCGGGCAGCAGGAGCTGAATCAGGTCGACTTCAAACTGCGTGATCTGTTTGACGAATGTCTAAGCATCATTGCCATTAATGCCAAACAAAAATCACTTGCCGTGCAGATGCAGATAAGCGCGGATATTCCGGAGTGGGTTCATGGCGATGTCGGACATTTGCGGCATATTCTTTTCAATCTTCTCGGCAATGCCGTTAAATTCACCGAGCGGGGCCACATCCTGCTGCGTGCCAACAGTGCGCCGGGAAAAACCGCTGAAGATTTCTATTTGCATGTGCAGATCGAAGACACTGGTATTGGCATCAAGGGGGTTGACTCCGAGCGGCTCTTTCAGGCGTTCAGTCAGGCCGATTCATCCGTTACCCGCAAATATGGCGGCACGGGGCTGGGTCTTGCCATCAGTCGCCAGTTGGTGGAATTGATGGGTGGTCAAATCGGTGTTCACGACACCTCCGGGGGTGGCACCACTTTCTGGTTCAGGGTGTTGCTGCGAAAAGTGGCATCGCCACCGGCGCAAAATACGGATGATGCGCCGCCGATGCCAGCGGGTGCATCACCGGAACATCAGGTGCCTGCTGCGAATGCGTCCTCCTTTGCCGGGTTGCGGATACTGGTGGCGGAAGACAATGTGGTGAATCAGCTGGTCATCGACGGCCTGTTGCGCCGGTTGGGCGTTGCGCCGGTGTTGTGCGGCACGGGCCGGGAAGCGCTTGACCTGCTTGAAGGAGGTGCGGTTTTTGACCTGATTCTGATGGACTGTGAAATGCCGGTGATGGACGGCTACGAGGCATCGCGCCGCGTGCGTGAGCGTGAAAGAAATCTCGGCCTGCCGCCGGTGCCGATCATTGCCCTGACGGCGCACGCATTGCCGGAACATCGTGCGCAATGTCTGGCGGCGGGGATGAGCGATTATTTGGCAAAACCCCTGGTAACGAACGACCTGCACGCCATATTGCGCACCTGGGCGCCGCGCGCACGCGGCGCTTTATAGGTGTCGGTTCAGCAAACCGGTTGAGAAACCCCCGAATAACTCACGGATCCTGCCGCGTTATTGGCAAAAACCTGTCGTCTTTTTTTGCCGTCAAGCGTTCGCGAAAGCGCTCAATCAACCAATAGAACAATGGCACAAAAAGTGTCGCTATGAAGGTCGCCACCAACATGCCGCCGATCACCGCCGTCCCAATGGAATGACGACTTGCCGAACCGGCACCTGTCGCCAGCGCCAGCGGAATACAGCCGCAGACAAAAGCAATTGACGTCATCATGATTGGCCGGAAACGCAACCGCATGCCTTCGAGTGCTGCTGCTGCCGCATCCATGCCATTGCGATAACGAATCGTCGCAAACTCGACAATCAGGATGGCGTTTTTCGCCGCCAAACCGATCAGGGTCAGCATGCCCACCTGAAAGTACACGTCGTTGGCCAGTTGCGAAGGTGGCGGGCCGCCAGGATTGTGCATGACAATCATTCCGAAAAGCCAGGCGCCCATGTCGAAAAAATTGCGTGCATACACCGCAAGAACAGCGCCCAACAACGCAAAAGGTACTGCCGTAATCACCGCCAACGGCATCACCCAACGCTCATACTGGGCAGCCATGATCAAAAACACCATCAACAAACCCAACAGATACATCAGTGGTGCGGAATTCCCGGCGCGTATCTCGTGAAATGCCGCACCGGTCCAACCAAACGAATAGTTGTCCCCGGCAGCCTGCTGCACTGCTTCTTCCATTGCCTTGATGGCATCACCGGAACTGACCCCCGGCAAGGGCGCGCCCATGACCCGCGCGCCGGTAAACATATTCAGGCGCTCGATCAATTCCGGGCCGGAAACCCGGCTAATCCTTACCACGGATTCAATCGGGACAGAGCTGCCGTTCGCTGTTTTCACGTAGATATAACGCAGATCCTCAGGTTTTGAACGGTAATGCTCGTCGGCCTGAATGGTGACGCGAAACGGGCGACCTCCCAGCGTAAAGTCATTGACGTACAGGGCACCGAAAGTCGATTGCAGGGTGGCGTACAGGTCATCCAGGCGAATACCCAGCACCTTCGCCTTCTCAATGTCCACATCGGCACGATACTGCGGCACATTGGCATCGATGGTCGAACGGACACTGGCAAAAATATCCTCGCGTTTTGCTGCCTCGGCAACGATCCTGTTGACGACCTCGGCCAACGCTGCCGTATCGGTATCACCCTGTTGCAGAACGTACAATTCAAACCCACCAGTCACGGATATCCCCATGATGGGCGGTGGATTCAGGAAAAATACAAACCCCTCGCGATTACTCATCATCTTGCCCATGAAAGAGCCGACGATGGTACGTGCATCCTGATCCGATCGTGTACGTTCGCTCCAGTCCTTCAGCGGGATAAACACGATGCCGGTACTTGTTTTCAGCGAATTGCTGAGGAAATCGTAGCCGGTAAACGCGACGACATGGTTGACCGTATCTTCCTGCAGCAACAGGTTTGTCACGTCGTCACTGACGGCGCGCGTACGATCCAGCGAAGACGCCGCCGGCAGGATGGGCGCTGCCATTACCCAGCCAACATCTTCTTCAGGCACCAGCGCACCTGGCAATTTCCACAACAGAAAAACGGCTGTTGCGGTGAGAATGACGAACATTGAAATACCAATGGCCGCGCGCCGTATCAACCAGCCCGATCCACGCACAAAACGATCGCGCAGACGATCAAAACGACGATTGAACCCCTCAAAAAAAGCATTGGGCTTGCGATTCACATGTTCAGCATCGAGAAGCAACCCGGACAAGGCAGGGGTCAGGGTCAGGGCGACGATGCCGGAAATCACCACCGATACGGCAATGGTGATGGCAAACTGCGCATACATCACCCCGGTAAGCCCCGCCAGAAAGCCGACCGGAATGAACACGGCACACAACACCAGCACAATAGCGACAATCGGGCTGGCCACTTCTTCCATTGTCTGGATAGCCGCCTCCTTCGCACTCTTGCCCTGTTCACGCATGATGCGTTCGATATTTTCCAGCACAACGATGGCGTCGTCGACAACGATCCCGATCGACAACACCATGGCGAACAGTGTCAACAGATTGATGGAAAAACCCATCAGATAAAGACCAGCAAACGTACCGATAATAGACACCGGGATCGCCAGCACCGGAATCAGGGTCGCCCGCCAGCTCTGGAGGAACAGGTAAACCACCAGAACCACCAGCAGCAATGCTTCGGCAAAAGTCTTCAAAACCTCCTTGATCGACACCCGCACAAACATCGAAGTGTCAAACGGAATGCTCCAGACCAGGCCGCTGGGGAATTTTTTCTCCAGACCTTTCAACACCCGATTGATTTCATCCGATGTCGCCATCGCATTGGCGCCGGGTGCCAGAAAAATACCGATGCCAACACCAGTCTTGCCATCGTAGGTGGCGTTCAGGGAATAATCCTGTGCGCCCAGTTCAATCCGGGCAACATCCCGCAAACGCAAGGCACCGCCCTGCGAATTGGCGCGCAGGATGATGTTGCCGAACTCTTCCGGTGTCGTGTAACGGCCCTGTGTGGTGATGTTGTAGGTAAAGGGGACATCCAGACTCATCGGCTCCTGGCCGATGGCGCCAGCCGCATATTGCGCATTCTGCTCACGAATCGCATTCGCCACATCCATGGGAGACAGGCCAAAGCGCACCAGTTGCTCCGGGCGCAACCAGACACGCATCGAATAATCGCGTGCGCCGAACAGCATCGCCTCGCCAACGCCAGGAATACGCTTCAATTCATCGACCACATTGAACAGCGCATAATTGGAAACGAAGACCGGGTCGCGTGTGCCGTCTGGCGAGTAAATGAAAACTGCCATCAGAATGGCGCTGGATTGCTTCTTGACCGTGACGCCCAGCCGCCGTGTTTCTTCCGGCAGTTTCGCCATCGCCGCCTGTACGCGGTTGTTGACGTCGATAGTGGCCTGATCAGGATCGGTGCCGACATCAAACGTCACCGACAATACCATCTGGCCGTTGGCGTTCGAACTTTTCAAATAGAGCATGTTCTCGACGCCGTTCACCGCCTGTTCGAGTGGTGCCGCCACCGTGTTGGCAATGGTGTCTGCGCTCGCACCGGGCAACAGTGCCGTGACATTGACTTCCGGTGGCACGATGGCCGGATACTGTTCGATGGGTAACTCACGCATGGCCGCCAGGCCGGCCACGACGATGACGATCGCGATAACCGATGCAAGCACCGGGCGCTCAATGAACATGCGGATGTTCATTGCTTATTTCCGGCTGTTTTTCGCGCGGCATTTTGCAGCGCGTTTTGTGCTTGGGGCGGCGCGGCGGCTGGTGCTGGCATAACATCCACCGTAACGCCCGGCTGTACTTTCATCAGGTTGTCGATGATTACCCTGTCGCCAACAACCAATCCCGATTCAACGGCACGACCACCCGTCACCGGCAGGCCCAACGCGATCGGCCGAATTTCCGTCTTGTTTTCCTTGTCGACCACATACACAAAAGCGCCCTGCGGCCCTTGCTGTACGGCTTTTTCAGGCACGATGATTGCGTTTTTCAACACATAGCCGGCCAGAACGACCCGCACAAACTGCCCTGGCAACAATTCCAGATTCGGATTGGCAAACTGTGCGCGCCCCAGCAGCGTACCCGTACGTGGATCAAGCACGACATCAAGGTATTCAACTTTCCCTGTGTGCGCATAGGATTCACCACTGCTCGTCAGCAGTTGCGCTACGCCACCACCACGGCGCGGCCCCGCCAGGCGACCGGAAGACATCAGCGCACGCAAACGCAGGTTGTCACTTTCAGAAACCGAAAAATCAACCACCGCCGGATCCGTCTGGGTGATGGTCGTCAGTAGACTATCGTCCTTTGCCGGCGACACATAACTGCCTTCTGGCTTCGTTTCAATGCTGGTGATGCCGGAAACCGGTGCAGTAACGCGTGTGTAGCCCAGATCAATCGCCCGGCGATCTGCGTCCGCCTGGGCGCGCGCCAACACTGCACGCGCCTGATCGCGCTGACTGACCGCCATGTCGCGGTCGCGGGTACTGATAACGCCTTTCGTGAAAACCTCTTCGGCACGTATCGCATCACGCTCAGCCTGCTCTGCAGCAGCACGGGCCTGTGCCAGTTGTGCATTCGCTGCGTCGACTTCCGCACGCAGCGGCGCAGGATCGATCACAAACAGCAGATCGTCACGATTGACGCGAGCCCCCTCGGTGTAGGCCCGCCGCTGCAGGATACCGCTGACGCGCGCGCGCACTTCAACCCGTCGGGATTCGGAAACACGACCCGCGTAGGTAAACGTCAGCGGCACATCGACGGTCTTGATCTCCAGCACCGAAACAGGTGGTGGCGGCATCGACCAGCCACCACCACTACCACCACAGGCGGCCAGCAATCCTGCCAGACAACCGAGCACGAATGCAGGAAGCACACGAAAAAAAACTGGATGCGCACACTTCATCGAAGAACCTGCAATTCCAAAGAAATAAAGGGAAAATATTGCGCCAAAAGTTGCCACGTGCAGAGCACCGCGCACGTCCGCACGCAATACCTGACCTTTCTAGTCGGTTGGGGGAGGGTTGTAAAGGAAGGGCTTGCCGGACAGTCACACTAACTGCCGTTCGCCAAACAAAAACGCCGCAGACCGCAGGGCTCTACGGCGTTTCGTCAAATTGGCGGAGAGGGAGGGATTTGAACCCTCGGTGCACTTGCGCACACTCCAGTTTTCGAGACTGGCCCGATCGACCGCTCCGGCACCTCTCCTGAGGGTCTGCGCACAACACAAGGCCAGCGCGGGGGCGCCATAATAACCGAAACTCCATCGCTGTGAACTTCAGGATGCGTAAAGCTCCCGCCTCTGGGGTGATAATGCCACCCAACACAGATGTCTTCAGGAAACGAAACCCGCACCAACCATGAGCCAGGATCAGGCCGCCGACACTGGCAGCAGCACACCGCCCGCTACAGCGCCCGAGGATGCAACGATCTCGACAATCGTTGTACCGATCACCGTCACCGCCAGGTTTCTCGAGCGCACACTCGATGACGTGCTGGATGGCCTGGTGCCCGAAGAAAGCGGCCTGCTCTACCAACACCGGGATCTTGATCTTGGCCACGGATTCACCGGCACCGCACAGGTCTGGCGCCGCAGCAACACACACGTGGTGATGGCCGGCGATGCGATCAATGCCACGCTGCCGGTACGCATTGTCATCCTGCCGACATGGAAGCCGCATCTCGGGTCGCTCGCCTTGCCGCTGGAGATCAGGCTACCGCTCGATATCAGCGCCGAATACACGGTGCGCATGCAAGCGCGGCCACAACTTGATCCCGGCTATGAGCTGCGCCTGCACGCCACCTTCAGTTACGAGGTCGATCGACCCGTGGGCCTTGAGGCCGCCGGCATCGACCTGACTTTGGCCGGCGCCACCCGTCTGGCTGCGGAGAAAGCCCTCGCCGCGCTGGGCAACTGGCTGAACAGCGACCGGTTCCACTACCTGAATTTTCGCACGCAGGCAGAGCGTGGCTGGCATGCCCTGCAACAACCCCTGCCGCTGTCGCAAGAGCAGGCGCCGGAGCAGCACATCCGTCTGGAAGTTGCGCCCATTGGCGTCCATGCGCAGGCATTCCGCACGCAGGGCGAAACCGGCACCCTCGGCCTTGTGGTGGTTGCCCGTGTCCGCGCCCTGGCGTCCGCCCTGGCAACGACGGCGCTGGCAGCACTGCCGCCAATATCGGCAAGTACAGCACCATCAACCGGTGTCAATCTTGTGCTGCCCTTGGAGATGCCGTTCGCTGCGCTGCGGGCCGTGCTGCACGAACACATCACCAACCATCCCTGGCACATCGACGGCCGCCACGTACTGCTGCGCGCCATTCACGTCAACGGCAACGACGCCGGCACGTTGCGGGTCCGCGTCGACATCGCCGTGACATCAGCCAGTGGTGATCGCGAGGTGGAAGCCATTCTGTCGGCAAGCGGCAAGCCACGACTCGACATCGAGCGGCAGCACCTTTCCCTGGATGACTTCCATTACGAGGCACACACTGACAGCACCCTGCTCAACATCGCCACCACCCTGCTGAGCCCCTTCGCAGGCACGGTGATCGAACCCTGGTTGAACATACCGCTGGCGCCACAGGCGCAACGGTTACTGGCGGAAGTGAATACGCGTCTGGCCAGCGGCATTGCCATGGGTGAAGGCGTGACGCTGCACGGCAAGGCTGCCGGGCTACGCCTGATCAACATTACGGTGCAGGCGCACGGACTTGCCGTGATGGTCAAGACTCAGGGCGAACTGTCGATCAGTATTGACCACGCAGGGTAAACATCTGCGTCGGCATGTCCACTCTCATCAGCCTCACCCTTCGAGCCCTGATCACTTTTTTCAAACGCCCGCCGTCTTCTGCCGCTGCCGCAACTGTGCCTTGAGAATTTTCCCGACCGGGTTGCGCGGAATAGCGTCAATCAATTCCATTCGTTCCGGTAGTTTATAGGCGGCCACACCAATGGACTTCAGATGCGTCACGATGTCATGCAGCGTTGGCGGCTCGGCAGCATTTCTCGGCACGACAAAAATACAGGTCTTCTCGCCCATGATCTCGTCGGGCACCGCGATGGCGCCCACTTCCAGCACGCCCGGATGGGTGAGGACGAGATTTTCCACTTCTGCCGCGCTGATATTGAAACCGCCGCGAATGATGATGTCCTTCTTGCGATCGAAGAAACCGACGTGTTTATCATCACGAATAATAAAGTAATCGCCACTGCGAAAAAAACCGTCGGAAGTAAACGATGACGCCGCAAGATCAGGCCGGTTGAAATACCCTGCAAACACGTTCGGGCCACGATACACCAGCTCGCCAACCTGGCCGGGCTCGGTGCATACACGCTCCTGATCGTCGAGCAACTTGAACTCGACGCCCGTCATCGCCGACGGCCACACCAGATCCGGCTTGCCCCACCAGGCAAAATGGTCGGAACGCAAGGCAAAATCCGGCACGTCCTTCGGCCCGGCCGCAAGGCCGGTTCCTTCGGTCTGCCCCCACAAATGCACGATTTCGATATTCCAGCGTCGCTTGAATTCTTCCATGCTCCAGCGCGATGGCGGTGCCGAGCCAGTGACGATCGTACGTACCGAAGACAAGTCAAGCTGATCGACATTCGGCAATTTCAAAATCATGTTCAGAATCGCCGGCACCAGAATAGTGAACTGCACTTTCTCCGTGGCCAGTTGCCGCAACAGCAGTTCGACATTCAGCGGGTGGTGCAACAATATGGAACCGGCACTCGCCAACCAGGCAATCCAGACCACGCCACCGGTCATGTTCACCATCGGTGCCGGTGCCAGAATGCGATCGCCGTCCTCAATGCCGGCGGTATTGGGCACCAGCCGCATCTGGCTAAGCCAGTTGTTGTGCGACATCGGGCAACCCTTGGACAACGCCTCGGTACCCGACGACCAGCACAAGCTGAAAATGTCGTTGGCATCAATCTTGATTGCACTCAGGCGCGCACGATCAGGCGTCTGTCGCGCCATCGCTGTAATCTCTTCCACGGCAATCGTTTCAAAACCCAAACGCTGCGCCATTGCCAGATGGTCAAAACCCTTGAAATCGCGCACGCCGATATAAAAGCGCGCATCCGTCACCTGTTTGACGTTGCGCAGTTCGGTGTCACGCCACTGCATCGCCACCGGCGACAACACACCACCGGCACGGCTCACGGCGAAATACAGCACAATCAGTTCCCACACATTGGGTAACTGCACCACCACAATCTCATCACGCTTCAGTCCACGCGCCAGCAAGGCGCTGGCGATGCCATCAATGGCCTGACCTACTTCGCGATATGTCAGGGAAACCGGCGGCGTACCGATCAGCGCCTCCCGATCCGGCGTATCGACAATGGCCAAACGGTCCGGCACCCGGGTGATATTCGCTGCCAGCACATCATTCAGCGTGCGGGTACCCCACAGGCCCTGTTGCGTGAAGCGCTCGATCAACTGCTGCGCATGAAGAATCATGTGTGCCTCCTTGTCGTTTTTATTGAGTGTGCGGGAAAGCAAAGTGCCCCGCTGCAGGGTTCCCGTCAAGGCCATCAACCCGCAAGATCACCGCCTTGCACGGCTCAAAACGAAACCCCCGGCATCACCGGGGGTTACTTGTTACTGAATTAATGGCGGTGAGGGAGGGAGTCGAACCCTCGATACCTTGCGGTATACACACTTTCCAGGCGTGCTCCTTCGGCCACTCGGACACCTCACCCAAAACCCGTCGCATGCAGTAACGCGCTTCGGGGCCGCCTTGTGAGCGGGCGCGTAGGGTATATCAGCCCCCCCAACGCAGCAACCACACCGGGAACGACATGCCCGTGACAAGCCTCTCAGAACGGCTGCGTACCCGTGCGCCAGACGGCGTAGTGGCCCGCAAACACCAACGCCGGGTCTGCTTCCGACCCGAGCCGCGCAGCGATCGACAGTCGGGCACGCTTGCCCGCCTCCAGGCGCTCGTGCAGACGCGCTACCGCCGCCATTTCGCTCACCCAGGCTTCGGCGCGCAACTCTTCACGTACGGGCCGTCGAAAGTCGATCTCCGAACGATAAATCGCCGCTTCGCAACACGCACCGGCCTGCTCGCTCAACAAGGTTACAAGGCACCAACCGGCGAGCGTTGCCAATGTCGACAGGCTGCCGGCAAAACCGGTGCCCTTGTCGTTGATGTTTTCGGCCAGCGGTGCAGCCAGTATCACGCGTTCGCCGTCGAACCCGACCATGCGCACCTGCATGGCCCGCGCCAGGGGAAGCTGCGCGAGAATGCGGGCTTCAAGTGCACGGGCGCGCGCCGCGCACTGCGCCAACTGCTCCACCGACAGCGGTTGTGTCTCCTTGTTCGCGACCATCAGGCAACATCCCAACTGCGCACGAACAGGGCCGGATCAAGTGCCTCAACAGGCCGTCGATCGCCATCGACAGTGCCGACGTATAGAAATGCAACGATCTCGTCCTGCACGGCCAGGCCCAGCTGTGTTTTTACATAGGGATCGACTGCCATGGGGCCGGTACGCCACATCGCGCCGAACCCTAGCGCCTCAGCGGCAAGCTGCAGGTTCTGCACGGCTGCTGCCGTGCTGGCAACCTGCTCGATCACCGGCACCTTGTGGCCGGGTGTCGTGAGCGCCGCGCAGACAATCACCACCGGCGCACGCAGCGGATTCCGGCGCAACTTGTCCAGTGCCTCTGCCGGGGCGGCCGGATTGCGCCTGCGCTGTGCCTGGACAAACAGCTCACCCAATGCAGCACGCGCCGTGCTGCGGATCACCACAAAGCGCCATGGCCGCAGCAGGCCGTGATCCGGGGCGCGCAGCGCGCAGCGGAACATCAGCGCAAGATCGGCGTCATCCGGACCCGGATCGCGCAGTTTTGGACACGACACCCGAGCTTGCAGCGCAGCGATGACATCCATGAGCGGATTCCTGATAGCCATGAGTAACCAGGGTGACTGGCGATTGCACCCGCCAGCGTGGCGCACTGTACAATAACCCTCACTTCCTGCGGACACATCGAGAAGCACACCGTCCCCGGCTCCACAAAAAACAACCGCATTGCCATTCTGACCCCGGGAAACCTGATGCCGGAAACCTACTACGAATCAGCCAAAGCACCCGGTGCCGATGTTGGCGCCAAACAAGCCCGCTACGCCCGCTATCTCGCCTTTATGGTGGTGGCCGGTACCCTCGCTGCCGGCATTGCCTCGCACGCTTATCCCAAACCACTGGCGGCGCTGCTGCCGGCCATCATGCTCTACCCGGGCATCGTCCACTGGCTTGCCGGGCAGATGCTGCGTCGCGCGCGCTCCCCCGGCACGGTGAATGCGATGCTTTATGTGCTCGACGCCCTGATGCTTGGCGTCTCGATCGCGGCGATGCATTTTGCGGTCGTACCCAGCCTGATGGTGATGATGATCGTTGCCGCCAATGCGATGGCGCTCGGCGGTGTGCAAACGTTTCTGATGAGCCTCTCTGTCACCGTCCTTGGCAGTATTCTCGGGATCCTGCTGCTCGGCTTCTCCCTGCTCAACTATTCGGACACGCCAGCCCTGCTTACGATCGTGCCGATCATGGGCATGTTCATCTACTTGGCGATCAATGCCTATTTCAGTCAGGAGCAACGCAACATTCTGATTCACGCCCAACAGGAAATTCGCGCCCAGCGCGAACAGGCGCTGGGCCTTACCCGACGGCTGTCCAAGTACCTGCCACCACAGATTTATGGGGCACTGTTCTCCGGCCGCCGCGACGCCAAGCTGGAAACGCGGCGCAAGAAACTCACCGTATTTTTCTCCGATGTGCGGGGCTTCACCAGCCTCTCGGACGAGATCCCCCTGGAGCAGCTGACCGCCATCCTGAACCAATACCTGAACGAAATGACGCGGATAGCACTCAAATACGGCGGCACCATCGACAAGTTTATGGGCGACGGCATCATGATCTTCTTCGGCGACCCGGTATCGCAAGGCACACGTGAAGACGCCGTCGCCTGTGTTTCGATGGCAATCGAGATGCAAAAACAAATGCACGTACTGCGTCAACGCTGGAAAGACCAGGGCATCAATTCGGCACTGGAAATTCGGATCGGCATCAACTCCGGAGTATGCACAGTAGGCAATTTCGGCGCCGACTCGCGTATGGATTACACCATCCTCGGCCGCGAAGTAAACCTGGCCAGTCGCCTTGAACAGGCAGCCACTCCCGGCAGCATCCTGATTTCCGAGGCAACTCACCTGCTTGTCAAAGACTCGATTCAGTGCCGCGCGAAAGGAGGTATCTCATTGCGGGGCTTCGCCAATCAGATTGTTGTTTATGAAGCCATCGATTTCCGCCGCAACATGGGCAGCGGCGCCAACTATCTGTCCATTGAGCGGCCCGGCCTCACGCTGATGTTCGATCTCGACAAGCTCCGCAACTACGAACAAACGAAGGTCATGAGCGCGCTGATTCAGGCCGTGAAAATCCTGCGTAAAACCACCGGAGAAACCCTCGATGCTGAAGCGAATGGCTTCATGTTACGGCTACGCAACAGTGAGGTAGAGCCGGATGATCGCGAGCGATCCATCCAGCTTGTTGATCGCTGTATGAAAAAACTCCGGGAAAAAATCGTCTGAACACCTACTGACGCCAGAGGCGGGTATTGGTCAGCGGCTCCTCAAAGTTCGAACGGAACGGGTTGATGTCGATGCCGCCACGGCGTGTGAAGCGCGCGTTCACGGTAAGGCCCTTCGGCTCGCAGGCACGCAGGATGTCGATAAACATCTGCTCGACCACCTGCTCATGGAAACCGCGGTGCTGGCGATAGGACACGATGTACTTCAACAGGCTGCGCTGACTGATCGCCGCACCGGCCCAGCGGATCATTACGCTGGCATAGTCCGGCTGACCGGTGACCGGGCAATTGCTGCGCAACAGATGGCTATGCACTGCACCCTTTAACACACCACCTGCCTCAACCTGCAGCAGCTCGGGATCAGGCTGATAGACATCACACTCAACATCGAGGTTGTCGAGCAGGTCACCCGGCAGGTCGGCGAATTCGGCGCCGGCACCACGCACGTCGTGCAGCGTCACCAGTGCCGGCCCACCGACACAGTTGCCAAGATCGTTTTCAATGCTGCCCTGTACATCCTGACGACTCTTGAATTTAGTCTGGCTAAATGAATTCAGATAGAGCTTCAACGATTTCGACTCGATCAGGTTCCTGGAGTTGCACGGGATTTGCACCTCCGCGGTAGCCGCAAGCGGCTTGCCCTTGAGATCCAGCCAGGTGAGTTCGTAGCAGTTCCAGATGTCGATACCGCGGAACGGCATGTCGGGACTGTCCCACTCGAGCTGCTCGCGCGCATCCCAGCGCGGAATCGAACACAGCAACGAAGGCGCATAGGTATCCTGATAGTCCGACTTCTTGCCCAGTGGGCTTGCCCGGAGCATGGTGTCCATCCTGTCCCTCCCGGAACGAAGATTTCCTTTGGCGACCACAAAAAGCAGGCTTCGCGTTTCTCCTGAAACCTATCACAGGTCGAAAAGCCGTTCCGGGTGGCGGCGGGCAAACGGCGGCGGCAAAGCGCCGGACGGTCACTTGCGGATGCCGATACCCCGATCAAGCAAGGTGATTGCCCAGACATAGAGGCCCACGGCGAACAGGGTGAGCAGGCCGAGCGACAGGCCGACGCTGACATCCGATACCCCGAGAATGCCGTAGCGATAGGCATTGACCATGTAGACGATCGGGTTGGCCAACGACACTGTTTGCCAGAACGGCGGCAACAAGTTAATCGAGTAGAACACGCCCCCGAAATAGGTCAGCGGCGTCAAAACGAAAGTTGGCACAATCGAGATGTCATCGAATTTGCTGGCGTAGATGGCATTGATGAAACCGCCGAGCGAAAAAACCACGGCAGTGAGTGTCACGACCAGCAGCATGATACCGATGTGATGCACCGCCATGTGGGTAAAAAACAGCGACAGTATCGTGACGATGCCGCCGACCATCAGCCCACGCAGTACGCCGCCGGCAACGAAGCCTGTGAGAATTACATAGTTTGGCACTGGCGACACCAGCAGCTCCTCAATGCTGTGCTGAAATTTTATTGAGAAAAAAGACGACACGACGTTTGCGTAGGCATTGGTTATGACCGCCATCATGACCAGGCCAGGCACGATGTACTGCATGTAGTCATAGCCACCCATCTCGCCGATGCGCGTACCAATCAGGTTGCCAAAAATCACGAAGTACAAAGCCATGGTGATTGCTGGCGGCAACAGCGTCTGCACCCAGATACGCATGAAGCGCCGCACTTCACGGACGACGATGGTAAGAAAAGCAATCCAGGTTTCCTTGGCGTTCATAGCGCGAGCTCCTGCCCTTTGTTTCCAACGGCCTGCCCGTTGCCTTCCGGTAATGTCCGTTGCACCAGCGACACGAAAAGCTCCTCCAGCCGATTGGCGCGATTGCGCAGACTGACGACCACAATGCCAACCTCATTGAGCGTCGCAAACAGAGCATTGATGTTGCACCCCTGTGGCACATCCACCTCCAGTACTGCCGGCTCATTTAGCCGACAGGAAAAACCCGCCAGTACCGGTGCTGCGGTCAACGGCACGGCAAGATCTAGCACAAATGTCTCCATCGACAGCTTGGTGAGCAACGAACGCGTGTCGGTATCCTCGACGATCTCGCCCTTGTCGATAATGCACACGCGCTTGCAGAGGCTCTCGGCCTCCTCAAGATAATGTGTAGTGAGGATGATCGTCGTACCCTGTTTATTGATCTCGCGCAGGAATTCCCACATCGAACGCCGCAACTCAATATCAACGCCAGCAGTCGGCTCGTCGAGAATCAGCAGCTTCGGTTCATGCACCAGGGCACGGGCAATCATCAGCCGACGCTTCATTCCGCCGGATAACATCCGCGAGGGCACATCGCGTTTTTCCCACAGGCCAAGTCGTTTGAGGTACTTCTCGGCGCGGACACTGGCGATGCTCAAGGGAATTCCGTAATAGCCGGCCTGCGTGACAACGATGTCGTACACCTGCTCAAACTGGCTAAAATTGAACTCCTGCGGCACGATGCCAACGTTTTTCTTGGCTCCGGGAAAATCGGCATCAATGTCGTGTCCGAACACTCTGACCGTGCCGCCAGTTTTGTTGATCAGGCCACAGATTATACCAATGGTAGTCGACTTGCCGGCACCGTTCGGGCCGAGCAGTGCAACAAACTCGCCCTCGCGCACGATAAAACTGATGCCCTTGAGTGCCACAACCTCGCCATAGCGTTTTTCAAGATTACTGATCGCCAGCGCCGTCATCATGTGTGCTGTGCCCTGTTCCGCGTGTGGATACCAAAATGAAAGCGTCTACCGCCAGCAATCAAACGAGCGAATCGAGCCGGCGCCTGGCTGCGGTCCCACGCCACAGCCAGTGCACATGCTCCTCATCGAACCACAGAAAGGCGCCCTCCATCATCCAGGGCCAGTCATGCTCCCCGATCTGATTGATGCCGGCGAGCGTGTAGATGCAGGCAGCCAGGATTGTGTCATGGGTAACGAGCAGGCTCAGCGAACCCGGCTCGCCCAGTTGCTCGCGCATGAACGCGATCAGTCGTGCGGCGCCCTCCTGCGGTGTACGGATGCCAGGCAGTGACTCACGAAAATGACGATTGGCAAACCCAACCGGCCCGAGTTCGAAAAAGGAAGGCCCGATGGCCCTGATGTCATGGACGTAGCAGCCCGGTTCGACCAGTTGCATGTGGGTCAGGATCGCAAGATCGGAACGGCCGGCACCGATCAGCATCGCTTTTGCTGTATCCACGCAGCGCCCGACCGGGCTGGAGAGAACCCGGTGCAATGGCCGACCCAGGCTGCGGCCCCAGTTTTCTGCCAACGTCACGCCGGCCGGCGTCAGAGGTACGTCATAACCGGCAAAGCCATCGGACGACTGCTCGCGGATCGAGTGCCGGGTAAAGAGCACCACCGGCAAGTGCTCCGGCAGTTGCGCCAGGGCTGGCAGGAGCGAAGGATGCAGCGTATTCATGGGCACGCAGTATCACCGCCAGACAAGGTGGGTGCCAGTTCCGACGCATATTTCCTGTCAGTACAAACCGAGGCGGAACATCAGGTCCATACCTGCGCCGCCTCATCCGGCAGGGATTGTCGAACAGTAGCGCCGTCGGCGTGTCGCCCTGCCGATATAGTCGGGAACGCCAAGGCGCACATGTCCTTTACCCAGCACTGTTCTTTAGCGACCGGAGAGCTCGATGAGAAAGTCCCTGCAGGCCCTCGAACGCGATATGCGACATGCTGAAAGTTACAGCGAATGGCGCGCAGCGGGCCTTGAGCATGACCGCTTATCCGGCGCCAACGACTGGAAAGCTGAGGATCGCTCGGCCGGCTACGACCACGAACTCATCCGCCTGCGCCTTGCCGAGATCCGCAATGCGCGCGCGCGCAATGACGTCAATGGACTGGTATTCCATCTGCATGAAGGCCTGCACGGCAATCTCGGCAACATCGCCAATCCTGCGCTCTACAGCGTGACATACATCGGCACCAAGCAACTGATCGAAACCTACCTCGACGAAGTCGCCTCGGCACTCCACTACCTTTGCGACGGCGATTTCATCGAGTTTGGTTTTCGCGAAAAACTGGATTTCTTCAAGACCACCGGCGGCGCCTACGGTCGCTCGGCGCTGATGCTCTCCGGGGGCGCCGTGCTCGGCCTGTTCCACATGGGTGTGCTCAAAGCGCTCAGCGAGCAACATCTGTTGCCATCAATCATCTCCGGCTCCAGCGTCGGCTCAATCATGGCCTCGGTCGTCGGTTCGCATACCGATGAGGAACTTCTCGATATTTTCAAACCGGAAAACCTGTATCTGAACGTATTCAGGTATACAGACTTCGCTGGCCTGCTCAAAGGCAAGCCGCTACTGGACGGTGCCCATCTTGAAGCTTGCCTTGAGGAAAATATTCCGGATATGACTTTCGAGGAAGCATTCCGCAAAACCGGTCGCGCCATCAATATCACGGTATCGCCGTACGACCGTCACCAGGATGCACGGCTGCTCAATGCGCGCACCTCACCGAACGTGCTGATTCGCAAAGCAGCGCTGGCGTCCTGCGCCGTACCGGCAATGTTCCCGTCGGTTACGCTCTGGGCGAAAAACGTCAATGGCGAAAAAGTACCCTATATTCCCACCCGCAAGTGGGTCGACGGTTCGATCAAGGACGATCTGCCGATTCGTCGCCTGCAACGTCTTTATGGCGTCAACCACTCCATCGTCAGCCAGACCAATCCGCATGTCGTGCCGTTCATGTCCCGCGCCGAGGATCAGCGTGGCGTGCTGCATCAGGCACGGCGCGTGCTTCTCGCCAACATCAGGTTGAACGCGAATTTCGCGCTCGATTTCGTCCAGAAAGGCATCCGATGGTCAAACGATCTCGGCCTGATCGTCGACAAGGCGCAATCCGTCGTGGCTCAGAAATACGTTGGCGACATCAACATCGTCCCGCCACGTCGGCCATCCAATGTACTGAGAATTTTCCGCAACCCAAGTACCGACGACGTGCGCGAATTCGTCGAGACGGGCGAACGTGCGACATGGCCGAAGATGGACATGATCCGCAACACCACGCGGATCAGTCGCACCTTTCATGACTGCCTCGAAAAACTGCGTGCCCAGGAAATGGAAAGGCTTGCACGCCCAACCCGCCTGAGCAGCGCGCGCCATGCACAATGAAAATTTTTTCACTATCACTCGAACCCGATCGAGCGCATGAACGAGAGCATTTCCTTGAGATACTTTCCTTGATCAAGGTGAATGACGTGGTTGCCCGGGAACCAGTGAATGCGGCAACGATCCCAGTGATCCCACAACAGGCGCGAATGTTTCGGCGGAGCAAGCCGGTCACCGGCGCCGCCGATGATCATCAGCCGTTCTTTGGGTAACTTGGGCGTATACGTCAGCGGGCAATGCACCGCCAGTCGGTGGCGCGCATCACGCACCGAAATATCCGACAGCCTCAGCAATGATTTCACGATTGGCCCGGCCGGAAACCACTGGAAGATCAGATCAACGAGGCTCACCACCGGCACGTTCGGAATCGCAAATTCGAGATCATCGATGACGCTGGCCGCCAATGCCGTGGTGTACCCGCCAAGGGAAATGCCCGTCACGCCGATTTTCGCCACGCCCTCGCGACGCAAATAATCGATGAAAATCCGCAAATCGAAAATCGAGTGGGCGACCGTCTCATTGATGTGCGATATGCCATGCGCGAAATAACCGTGGCCGCTGAACGGTGCCAGCAGCGCGCTGCGGCGACCATGATGCGGCAACGTATACAGCAGGATGTCGTAACCCTGCTTGTAAAACCATGGCAGCGCCAGAAAGCGCGAATTTACCCAGTAGGGATCGGCCATAAAACCATGGATGACGATGATGGTCGGCCGCGGCCCGTCGTTATGGCGCCAGTGTTGCGCCCAGGCAACGTTATTGCGCTTGTGGCTGTGATAGCGGTCACGCAACTGCGGGTTCACGGCCTCGAACGGCGAGTCGAAACACAGCAGGTGGCAATGACCGTCGGCCGGCCGGAATGCCATCCTGCCGGGCGGTAATTTCTCCACATGCACACCGGTCGGCGGGACGTGAAAAAACTGCGCCGGATCACCACTCTCGGCCATTTTCTCGTAGAACCGCCGGTCCCGATTGTCTTCCATCAAACGCGCCGGATTAAGGGTCAGCGGCAGCGCCAGGGTGGCCACGGCGGTGGCCATGCCGGTGCGCAGCAGCAGATCAACGCCGGCAGTGGCATCGACCATCAGCTGGGTGCGCATATCGAGGTAGAAGTCGTCGGGAAACTTGTGGAAACTCGGCTCAAGGTTATCCCACCAAGGCTGCTCGGGCATGATCCGGCGGGAGTGCCCATAGGTCTCGTTGGCAACCCGGGAAACGATCGTGGACAACTCTTCCATACCGGTCACCTTGTGAATGTAGTACGCCCGCCGTGAATGTACGCCAGCACCGACCATAAACGCTCACCACATTGTGAAGCTCGTACTAACGACTTCACCAGCCGAGTGTGGTACACAATATCGCCGTCAACACAGCCACTACCAGACAGTGGCGGCGCCGACTCCAGGGTGCCACCGGCCCATCCCGTAATCGCGTACGTTAAAACCTTGCCCAAGGATGCTGCAATGATGCGTTGTTCTGCCGGCCTGTTGGCCCTGCTTCTGCTACTCCCGCCGACCCTGCTCGCTGCCGACGCTCGGCAATGGAAAATGGTCTCGGATCGCGATGGGATCCAAGTCTACAGCGCGCATACCGATGACTCACGGATCAAAACATTTCGTGGCATCACGGTCATCGAGCTGGATGATTTCTACACCCCGATCGCAGTACTGGATAACGACGAATACCTGACACGCTGGCTATACATGATTCACGACCTGCATGAAATCGGGCGTCGCTCGCCGGTTGATCGGGACTATTACGTACTGACGAAACTGCCCTGGCCGGTAGCCGACCGGGATGCCGGTCTGCTGTTCACCGTGGCGCAGGATCCGCAAACACATGAAATTCAAATTGTTTTCACGGCACGCGACGGCATCGTCCCGCGCACGGACAAGTACATACGCATTCCGGAAATGATCGGTCACTTCAACGTACTGCCTGTCGGCGGCAAAAAAGTGCGGCTCAATTTTGAGGTGCAAATCGATCTGGGTGGCTACATCCCCGCGTTTCTGGTGAATTTTATCCTCAAGGACATCCCGTATGTGTCACTGCAGCGGCTGCGCCGCATTATCAATACGGATGTCTTCAAAGGTCGCCCGGTCGACTACATCAAGGCCCCGCCACCCTGGGCAACTGCGGAACCGATGGTGCAACAGGCTCCACCACCTGCAGGACAAAAGCCCTGAAACAAAAAAGCCCGCAATTGCGGGCTTTTTTGTTTCCACAGCCATATTGCGCGCAAACGCAACTCGCCTGAAAAATCTGGTCGGAGCGGTGGGATTCGAACCCACGACCACCACACCCCCAGCGTGGTGCGCTACCAGGCTGCGCTACGCTCCGAGACCCGCGCATAACGCCACGGGGAAGCCATCTTAAAGGATGCGGTTCCG
>JBMOOP010000017.1:0-3239 GCA_049324495.1 Pseudomonadota bacterium | reverse complement strand
GCTTCGCCGAAATATTCGTTTTCCGGCAGTTCCTTGTGAAAGAAATCCGCGTAGGCGAGCTCACTCGCCCAGCGCACGCCGTGCACCACGATGACGTTGTCGAATGCCGCGTAGGTGTCCGGGTCCTTGACGATCGACAGAAACGGCGCAAGACCGGTGCCGGTGCCAAGCAACCACAAGCGCTTGCCGGGTTTCAGGTTGTCCAGCGTCAGTGTGCCGGTCGGTTTGTGGCCAACGAGAATCTCGTCGCCGGGCTTGAGTTTCTGCAGGTGCTGCGTGAGCGGGCCGTTCTGCACCTTGATGGAAAAAAACTCCATCGTTTCCTCATAGCTGGCACTGGCAATGGAGTAGGCACGCAGCAGCGGACGTTCACCCACCTTCAGCCCGATCATCGTGAAATGGCCGCTCTTGAAGCGAAAACCCGGGTCACGGGTCGTCGTGAAACTGAACAGGGTGTCGTTCCAGTGGTGAACGGCGAGAACACGCTCGGTGCGCAGATTGCTCATGACGGCTCCAGACTGACGAAATAAACGATCGACCCCGCAGGGTTGAACGGTTGCAGTGCATTCTGGCGGCACCTAATCTATCGGGGAAGCGTGATATCCTGTTTTCCCTTATCGGTATTGCCTATATGCGCTACACCCTGCGCCAGCTCGAGGTTTTCCTCGCCACCGCCCACGCCGAGAACATCAGCCGCGCGGCCGAAGCCCTGTCGGTGTCGCAGTCCGCGGCCAGCGGCGCCCTCAAGGAGCTGGAAGACCGCTATGGCGTGCAACTGTTCGACCGGATCGGTAAACGATTGCAACTCAACGATTTTGGCCGGGCCATTCGCCCCCAGGCCGAGGCGCTGCTCGCCCGCGCCCACGAACTCGATCAGGCGCTCACCCGCCATGCCGAGGCCGGCGACCTCAGGGTCGGCGCCACCCTCACCATCGGCAACTATCTCGCGGTGGGTATCATGGCGCGCTATATGGCAGCGCATCCCGGCGCGCACGTGAAGCTGGCTGTCGAAAATACCGCCAGCATCGCCCGCAAGGTGGCGAACTTTGAGCTGGATCTCGGGCTGATCGAAGGCGAGCTGACCCACCCGGATCTCGATGTCATCGAGTGGCGCAGCGACGAACTCGTGGTGTTCTGCGCACCGCATCATCCTCTGGCGAAGAAAAAACAACTCACGGACGCCGATCTGCTTGCCGCCACCTGGCTGGTGCGCGAGGAAGGCTCCGGCACGCGCCAATCCTTTGATCGCGCGATGCACGGCATTCTGCCGCAACTGACGCTGCTGCCGGAATTGCAGCACACCGAGGCGATCAAGCGCGCAGTGGAAGCGGGGCTCGGCATTGCCTGCCTGTCAACGGTGACGCTGGAGGATGCGTTCCGCCGCGGCAGCCTGGTGCCGCTCGCGGTGCCGCACCGCGATTTCACCCGCATGTTCTATTTCATTTTGCACAAGCAGAAATACCGCAGCGCCGGCGTGGCCGAATGGCTGGCGCTGTGCCAGGAAACGTGACAGTTACTTACGGTCGCGTAACACCCATTTGGGTACAAACGAGCTGCTTGCCGTCGCGCAGCGCTGCCGCCAGGCGCTGCGCCAGCTCCGCCGAGCGCACGTCAAGATCGCGAGTGACCGGCGGCATACATTCAGCAACCCGCACATGCACGCGCGAGAAAAACCCCGGCAGCACTGCCTTGTTCCAGCTGCGCCGCGAAACCCACGGTTTTGACACCCCGACACTCACCGTATAAATCGGCGCATCCATCAGCCGCGAAAACTCGAATACCCCGGGCTTCACTTGATAGATCGGCCCTTTCGGGCCATCCACGGCAAACGAAACATTGTGGCCGCCGTTGCGGCAAAGTTGGATCAGCCCGCGCAGCGCGCTGGCGCCACCCCTCGAGGACGAACCGCGCGCAGTGACAGCGCCCAGCCGGCGCAACAGCGCGTCCATCAGCTCGCCATCCTTGCTGGTTGAAGTGATGGTCGCAATGCGATAGCGCACGACCAGATGGATCACCGCCAGTTCATCGCCATGCCAATGCGCAAGGATGACCGGCCGACGGTTCGCAAGCGCGGCGCGGAACGATGCACACTCATCGAACGTGATCCGCCAGGTCGAGCACAGGGCGCGATACACCCAGTACAGCAGGCCCGGTGCCAGGTGACGACGCGCCCACGACTTGACAGACACCTTCAGGGACATCGAATTTTCCGCGTAAAAACACAGCAAGGGGAAGACGAAGCGGGGATAATACACGCCCTTTTCGCCCGCCCCGCAGTCCCCATGCCCCTGATTCGCCTTGATGACCTGCAGCTTGCAGTCGGTACGCAGGTGCTCTTCGACCATATCAGCCTTGCCCTGAAACGCGGCGAGAAAATCGGTCTGCTCGGCCGCAACGGCACCGGCAAATCCACGCTGCTCAAGGTCATTGCCGGCGAGGCGCGCGTGGATGCCGGCAGCGTTTGGGTTCGCCCTGGCACGCGCATCGCCGTGCTGTCGCAAGGCTTGCCCGATGCCGATGATCTCAGCGTGTTCGATGTCGTTGCCAGCGGCCTCGCCGAAACCGGCAAGCTGCTCGCCGAATTCCACACCCTGGCCATGCAGCCGGATGCCGATCTCAAGCGCCTCGAATTCCTGCAGCACGAGATCGAGGCGCGCGACGGCTGGCTGTTCCAGCAACGCATCGACACCATTCTGACAAAGCTGCAACTGCCCGCGGATGCGCGCATGCGTGATCTGTCCGGCGGCTGGCGCCGGCGCGTGGCGTTGGCCCAGGCACTGGTGACCGACCCGGAAATCCTGTTGCTCGACGAGCCGACCAACCACCTCGATCTGCCAACCATCCTCTGGCTGGAAGAACAGTTGCGCGATTTTCGCGGCACGCTGCTGCTGATTACCCACGACCGCGCCTTTCTGCAAGCGGTGGCAAATACCATCATCGAACTGGATCGCGGCCATGTGTATCGCTGGGACGGCGATTACGACGGCTTCCTGAGAATGCGTGAGGAACAGTCGCACGCCGAGGAGATCGCCAACGCGCTGTTCGACAAACGCCTTGCCGAAGAAGAAAAGTGGATCCGTCAGGGCGTCAAGGCACGCCGCACCCGCAACGAAGGCCGCGTGCGCGCACTGAAAGCCTTGCGCGTCGAGCGTGCCGAACGCCGCGAGCGCGTCGGCAAGGCCGGTTTCGTCGTGGAAGCCGCCGAGCGTTCCGGCAAGCTGGTCGTTGAGGCACTGCAC
>JBMOOP010000016.1:0-3368 GCA_049324495.1 Pseudomonadota bacterium | reverse complement strand
ACCGCCAAACTTCGACGCCAGCACTGTCGTGATCGCCGCCGTCAACGTCGTCTTGCCATGATCCACATGGCCAATCGTGCCCACGTTCAGGTGCGGTTTCTTGCGCTCGAATTTTTCCTTTGCCACGGTATTACCCCTTTGCTAACTTCTAGCGGATAGGCTCCAAAGGCCCGCCACTGCTGGCTGCTGACAACAACCCGGGCTGATGCCCGGCAGACGCGCAAAAGCCGGCTGGCAACCCGCCAGTCGGCTTCCTTACTGGAGCTCATAACCGGAATCGAACCGGTGACCTCTTCCTTACCAAGGAAGTGCTCTACCGACTGAGCTATATGAGCCTTGAAACACAAACAAAACAACGTGTTGCATGGAGCGGGCAGCGGGAATCGAACCCGCATCATCAGCTTGGAAGGCTGAGGTTCTACCACTGAACTATGCCCGCAGCGTCTGCCGAGCCCGCCCTGCGACAGCACACTCGCCTTCAGTTAAACCGATCCAATCAATCTGGTGGAGGGGGGTGGATTCGAACCACCGAAAGCGTGAGCTGTCAGATTTACAGTCTGATCCCTTTGGCCACTCGGGAACCCCTCCAAAAAGGGCGATCATTGTCGTTACCGACCCCACCCTTGTCAACAGGAGCTGCCGGTCAAAACACCTGGTTATTGGAGCTGGCGAGAGGAATCGAACCTCCGACCCACTGATTACAAATCAGTTGCTCTACCGACTGAGCTACGCCAGCAGCACCCAAAAGGGTCGGCGATCATAGAAGAGTGACGCACCGGGTTCAACGGGTATGCGGGCAGTCTTGTCGTTCGAGACGGACATTTGCCTGCAGATCCGCGGGCACAAATTCCGCGAAACCCTGCGCGTGTGGATCTGCAAGAACAACCCACACCTGACGGATGTCCTGGGTTTGTTCGCGAATCCCAACCTCATACCCGGAGGCATACATTCGAGAGCGAACCCCAAGGGCCGAATCGTGGCTAGCGAATGACCCAAGCGAAATGGCGTTCATATCAGCCCCCTCCGTCACAACAAAGCTGTCGATCCCCTTGGCCTGCAGCTCCCGCAATTTCCTCATTGCCCCCTGTCGCGTCGAGAGCGGCGGCAGATAGACCCAGTACAGTGGCGCGCCTACGCGACCAATTCTGACTGCCGAGGAATCAATATGATGCGCCGCAAGCGACTTGGCTACGCGGTCCGCATCCGCATCATTCGCAAACGGGCCCACCGCAGGGCAGCCCTCAACCGGCCTTGCGTCCGCAACAACGACTGGAGGCGAGACTCTCTCGGCCCTTTCTGCGAGTAGCCGCAACGCAGAAGGAAATTTCTTCGCGACCGTTATGATTCCTGCCTGCTCAACAGGCAGGGCCTCCTCCGCAGCCGCAAGCTGCCAGCCCAGATACAGTAAATTGAGTGCAATCACCCCGACAAATACCCAGCGCATCGCTTTCCCTGACATATCCTGGTTACTTTGCCGGCATCAACCGGCGGCGGCCATCTGCACTATCATGCCTCGAAAGATGAGGACCTCATCGAGCAGGTAGTCAGACTCCAAGCACGGCGCAATGCGATGCGCATCACCGCCAGTCAACACCAGCGAGACTGTTTCATCAACCCCCTGCCGCAACTCACGCAAGGATCGATCAATCAGCGCCGCCAGAGCGAGCACAACGCCATTTACTACCGCAGCCTGAGTATCCCTGCCCCACCCCCGCTCAGGCGTCGCGATGGCAACCCCGACCCCGGCCGTGCCCGTCGTCAGCGCATGGCATTGCAGCTCATACCCCGGGACGATGAATCCACCCAGATGCTCCCCGGACCGCCGGACGGCATCGACAGTAACAGCAGAACCCGCATCAACTACCAATAGCGGTCCATCCTGAATCGTGCGCGCACCCAACATCGTCAGCCAGCGATCACACCCGAGCCGAGTCGCGTCCCGGTAGCCATTTTTCAACCCGGCCAACGAATCCATGGCAGTCAGGAACTTTGGCTCGCTGCCAAATGTACGCACTACAACTTCCGACAACTCCCTGTTGCGGGTGTTACTCGCCACCGAACTAACAACCACAGAAGAAAAGCTGGCAGCTGCAACATCCGGGAGGCTACGCACCACATCGCCAAGCGGCCGGTCTGCGGACACCACGCCACTTGTGACGATTTGATTGCCGCCTTCAACAGCGGCCCAGCGCAAATTGGTGTTCCCCTGATCAAGGAGCAATTTCATTGCCACCCTCTCACAGAGACCTCGCCACTGCGAAACATGCGCACCCCTGCGTCAGATCTCACTATCAGTGCGCCAGTTGAATCGACGCCTTCCATAACACCGGACACCACCGTATCGCCAGACAAAACATCAATATGCCGGGCAAACAGCAAGTCAAAGCGGCGCCACCGCGACAAGAAAACGGATAATCCATCACGCTCAAACTCACGCACACAACGAAGAACACCATCCAACACAGCTGCCGCGACGTCATTGCGGCGACCCCGAGCTAACCCCGCACGCGTCAGATCTGTCCAATCCTGATCAATTGCCTGCGCGGTCCTCGTATTCATTGTGACATTCACCCCTATACCAATAACTGCTTGGCAGGCACCACCGATATCACCAGCCACCTCAATGAGTATGCCCCCCAACTTCGCACCGTCGAAAATTATATCGTTTGGCCACTTCAGCCCAACATCCTCAATCCCCAGCGACTCCAACGCTTCGCAAACCACAACGCCAATAGCAAGGCTTAGCCCGTCGATCGTCGAAAAGCCAGCGGCAAATTCATGAATGATGCTCAGATAAATATTCGAGGCGAAGGGTGAAACCCATGACCTACCACGCCGCCCCTTTCCTGCTGTTTGAGACTCAGCCAGACACGCGTAGCCCGTCCTCTCCCCGATCCGCAAGCGGGACAATGCCACCGCATTGGTTGAGTCTACGACATCAAACAAATCGACAACCAATCGTACGGCGCGCGATTCCTCCGATAAACCAGCTTTTATCCGGCCGACATCCAGCAGATCCAAGCCGCCAGGAATTCGGTAACCCTTTCCGCGCACCGCTTCAACTCCAATCCCTTCGCCGGACAATAATTGAACCTGTTTCCAGATTGCAGTCCGAGAGAGGCGTAGCGCATGACCCAGCGCCTCACCGGAATGAAATGTCCCATCAGCCAGTAATCGCAAAATCGGCATGGCGGGGAACATGGCAAATAGCTCATGAAAAGGGGCAAGGAACAATACTGCGTTATCCGCTGCCAAAGCAAAAACCCCGCTCAGTCTACTGAGCGGGGTTTTGGGATAAGTGCCTGACGATGACCTACTCTCGCATGGGCAATGCCACACTACCATCGGCGATGCAGCGTTTCACTTCT
>JBMOOP010000015.1:12329-31153 GCA_049324495.1 Pseudomonadota bacterium | reverse complement strand
CCGGCGTCTTGCAGCCGGCCAGAACTTCATCAAGAATCCTTACTTCCATTGCCATGTAATTGCTCCTCGGCGGTACTGCCGCCATCATCTCAAAGGGCAGTTACACAGTTCAATTTACAGGCCCAGCACGCCAGGGCGGAGATTTGCGCTTCGACATCGGTGTCGTACTGCCGGGGCTTGCCCGGGCGCGCAGCATCGCGCAGTGCGTATTCCGCACCGCCCTCAAGATATGCGGATCGCGTCCGCCAGATAAGCATCCGACCAACGCCGAGAACCGCCATGATCTGGGCCTCCGGAACGCCGCGATCAAGCGCAGAAAGTACATGCGCCCGATTGACTTCCCGCGCGTGGCGCAAACCCTTTGTCCGATACGACTCAATCAACTCGCGTTCCTCATCGGTAAGGTGCAATTCGGTCTGTCGCATGGCCAACTCCTCAACTCTGGATGGATATGCAACAGCATAATGCATGTATCGTTATTTATGTGTATCTATAATAGATGCCGTAAGAGTGCGGGAGGAGTCCATTACATCACTGCAGGCGCGACGGCCTTGCCGGGGCACCGCTCAACTCCCGATTGGGCGCTCAGCAAAGGATCAGGTAGTCTTCCAGCGTTAAATGCAAGGTGTTTGAGGTAAGGTCGCGTAGTTTTCATTAAAACAAAAGGGAGTGTGCAAAATGATACCAACCAACCAACCAACCAACCAACCAACCAACCAACCAACCAACCAACCAACCAACCAACCAACCAACCAACCAACCAACCAACCAACCAACCAACCAACCAACCAACCAACCAACCAATCGCGTCGGTAAGCTTGTAGTAGTTGCCGCTTGCGCAATGGCAATTTGCGGATGCGCCACCATTACCAACGATGCGATGACGCCAATCTCGCTCTCGTTGAGTGACGGGTCAAACGGTCAATGCAAACTACGGAACAAGCGTGGGGCATGGGAAACACCAGTCCCGGCAACGTACTCCGTTCGTAGATCAGATGACCCGCTGACGTATGACTGCAAAACCCAAGACGGTCGCACGGCGTTCGGATCAATTGCCAGCACAATGGGTGCCAAAATAGTGGCAAGTGCTGTGTTCATAGATCTGGGCATAACCGATGCCATTACTGACAAATCTCGTGAGTACCCCCAAAGCTTTGTAATTCCTATCCAAAAGAAGGAATGAGATCGCGGCGCCTAAGGAACCTCTGAATTACCTATGGGCCACGTCGCGTTACCGTCAAAAACACGCCCAAACGGGGCGTAACGCGTTGCCGCGCAGCAGCGCTGCGCGCCGGTGCAACGACGTGCCGGCGTGTTTTTTCTGATCAATTGCTTTTCGCCCTTGCCGTTGCAGCGGAGGTCGGATTGTCTGGCCTCCGTTGTTGATGCACCGACCAGTAACCGATCAAGCAGCACCTGCAAGCTGGATCGTCAGAAATGAAAGAGAAGGGCGCGCCCCCGCTGCGTCACGATAGTTGTCGCATCACCGCAAATCACCCTTGGATAGGCAGCGGGTGTCCGTTTCACATTGGGAAGATCATGGCGGCGGTGTCCGTCATTTGACGGGAAGATCAGTGGGACCGTTTTTCACCCGCGGGCCCGCAGCCGGCGGGACGTGAAACCGACTGCGGCCATCTCGCCGAGTACCGCCAGCAGTGACCAGATGCCGCGGGGCTGTTGCGCCGGTTCCTTGCCGGCGCCCAGGCGGTGGATCTGGCGTGAATACCAGCTCACCTCCATCATTGCCATCTCGTCGATCTGGCGGATGCCGGTGGTGATCGGGGCGATTACCGATGTCGCATCTTCACCGGCGAGGATGCGTTTTGGCAGGTCGGGCTCAACCACCAGCGGGCGGGCGAGTCCGATGATATCGGTGGCGCCGGAGGCGAGCGCGTGCTGCATGGCCTGCGCCGAGCGGAAACCACCGGTGACCATCAGCGGCGTCTGTGGAATGCGGGCGCGGATCGCTTCGGCATATTTCAGAAAGTACGCTTCACGTTCGCGCGTTGATGAGCGCACATTACCGCCGCTCATTTCCGGCTGCTCATAAGTGCCACCGGAAATTTCGATCATATCCATACCAAGATCGGCGAGTGTTTTTGCCACCCGCATCGATTCATCTTCAGTGAAGCCGCCGCGTTGGAAATCGGCCGAGTTCATTTTGATCGAGAGTGCGAAGTCCGGGCCGGTGGCGGCGCGCATGGCCTGGTAGATTGCGACGACGAAACGCATGCGGTTTTCGATTGAACCGCCCCACTGGTCGGTGCGCAGATTGGTGCGCGGCGACAGAAACTGGCTGACGAGATAGCCGTGCGCGCCGTGAATCTGTGCGCCGCCAAAACCTGCTTGCTGTGCAAGGCGTGCGGTAGTGGCGAAGCGGTGGATGATGTCTTCAATTTCCGTATGGCTTAGTGCCCGCGGTGTCGCGAACAGGGCCTGCATATCCTTGCGGAATGGCACGGCGGATGGCGCCACCGGATCCGGGTCGAGGAATTTGATTACCTGGCGGCCGGGGTGGTTGATTTGCATCCACAACTGCGCGCCCCGGGCGCTGCCGGCCGCTGCCCAGGCGCGCAACAGAGGCAGATCGCGATCGTCTTCCAGGGCGAAGTTGTTCGGTTCGCCCAGATGGCGGCGATCGACCATCACGTTGCCGGTGATCAGCAAGCCGGTACCGCCGGCAGCCCAGCGCGCGTAAAGGCGTGGCAGGGCGGTGGTCATGCGGTTGTCAAAGGTGCCGAGCGATTCGCTCATCGCGCTCTTGCCAAAGCGGTTGGGGATCACCGTGCCATTGGGAAGAGTCAAACTGCTATTGAGGGTTGGGTTCATGTCGGATAAGCCATGGGTAAGTGCCGTCAATGTTCGGGCACCGTAAAACTAGGCGACGCTTCGACAAGCATCAAAGTGAATCCGATGAATGGTTTGATGCCCGTCGAACTTCCAGTTATCGTCGGGCCATGAAACGCAACAGTCCTGCCGCCCTGCGTTCCGATGATGTGGCCGCGCGCCTGGCCCGGGCCTTCAAGGCGCTGTCGAACTCCAACCGCCTGCAGATTTACGTCGAGATTCTGCGGCGGCAGCGACAATCGCTTGGCCCGGAACACAGTTGTGCGCTCTACGACTTCATCCATTCGCTGGAAATTGGCGCACCAACGGTTTCGCATCACATCAAGGAGCTGGTCAGTGCAGGGTTGATCCGGGTTGAGCGCGAGGGCAAGTATCTTGTCTGTGCGCTGGATGATGATACGCGCCAGATCCTGCATGCGTTTTTCGACCGCGACATCGCTGCCGACGGCTCCGACAGTCGTCGTATCCGTTGAGCATCGCCCGGTCTTGTCCATGAGCAAACTCCGTCACCCGTTCCCGGGGAGCGCCAACGGCATGCGGCACCGCATTCCGGCACGCAGTACCACGCTGCCGCGCATCCTGCGGCGCTTCTACATCGCTCTTGTCGTGCTGGCCGCCGTAATTTTCTTCGGCACGCTCGGTTTTCGCCTGGCTGCCGAGCCGCTGCCGTCTTGGGGCGATGCGTTGTACATGACGCTGATCACGATATCGACCGTCGGCTACGGTGAGGCCATTCCCCTCGATACCTTTGCCGAGAGGATGTTTGCCGGTTGCCTCGCTATCGCCGGTTTTGGCGTCATTACCTTCCTGTTTACCAGCCTTACCGTATTCTTCCTCGAATCCGATCTCGATTACACGCTGCGGAGGCGTCGCATGGAAAAGGAGATCCGCAAGCTGAAGGGTCACTACATCGTCTGCGGCTTCGGCCGTGTTGGTCGCAATGTCGCCGATGAACTGGTCGCGACACAGCGGCAGTTTGTCGTCATCGACACCGATGAAGCACGCCTTGCGGCGCAGCTTGAGCATCTTCCGAACCTGCTGCACCTCGCCGGCGATGCCAGCGACGACGACATTCTGCTCGCGGCGGACATTGAGGACGCGAAAGGTGTGTTTGCGGTGACCGGGGACGACAGCCGCAATCTGATGATCGCGTTGACGGCGAAACAAATGAATTCCAAGGTGCGTGTGGTTGCGCGGTGCCACGAAGTGAGGAATATCCCGAAACTGCGCAAGGCCGGTGCCGATGCGATCGTTTCGCCGGATTTCACCGGCGGCATGCGCATCGCCTCGGCGATGGTGCGGCCGTAGGTCGTCACTTTCCTCGATGAGATGCTGCGATCAAATCTCAATTTGCGGGTCGAAGAAGTGCATGTACCGGAAAGCTGCGGGCAACGCCCGCTGGGTGATGTGAAGCGCCGTGGTGAGCATTTCGTGATTGTAGCGGTGCGCGGCGGCGGCGCGTGGGAATTCAATCCATCCGATGCGTATCTGCTTGCGCCGGGACATATCGTGATCGCGATGGCGTCGCCGCAGGGACGCGCTGAGCTTGAGCAGGCACTCAAATCCGGCTGATCTGAACGATGCCGGTGCCCGGCGACACTGTTGATGCGGAGCACTGCATCAGCAACTCATGCCGCCTGATCTGGCCCGGTATATTTCTCGGTGAGGTCGCGCATCGCGGATACAGTGCCAAGTTTCATCAGTGTCCAGTAATGCCCGGAGATCACCCGATCCACCAGCATTGTGCGTGCCGAGGGCTGAAACGAGTCGAGATAACGCAGCGGTGTGGCGCGCGCCTGTTTCAGCACGTCGAAATGCATGCGTGACTTGCCGAAATCGAACGGCTCGTGGCTGAATGCTGGCAGGAGAATCTCAATCCAGCGTTCGTAGAACGAATCTTCCGGCCGCGGACCGTTGGTCTTGCGCACACCGAGCGCGATGAGACCGGCATCGATTCCCGCGAAATTACGTGCGTAGGTAGCGGTCATCAGCATGCGGTAGGCGGTGATGTCCTCCGGCGTCAGGCGCTTTACGGCGCCAAAATCGTAGATCACGATCGAGCCATCCGGGCGAAAAGCAAAATTGCCGGGATGTGGGTCGCAGTGCACGGCCTTGTTCACGAAAATCTGCTTGCCGAAAATATCAAAAATCCGCCGCCCGATCTGATTGCGTAGCGTCTGGTCATATGCGGGCGAAGTGGCTACGGTTTCGAGCGAATCACCGGTTTCCCGGGTGAGCGTCAGTACGCGCCGACGGGTGAACTCAGTCACCACCTCGGGAATCACGATGTCGGTATCGGCGGCATGAAATTCGCGAAATGCACGCAGGTTTTCCGCTTCCTGCTCGTAGTTGAGTTCATCATGCAGCCGTGCCTTGATCTCGCTGAAGATTTCATCAATGACTTTTTCGTCGACTTTCAGCAGGCCAGCCAGCTTGAGGATGCGGCGCAGATGCTTGAGGTCGGACTCGATTGATTCCTCGACGCCGGGGTATTGCACTTTGACCACGACTTCGCGTCCGTCAAGCAACACTGCCCGGTGTACCTGCCCGATGGAGGCGGCCGCGAATGGCTCTTCATCCATTTCCCGGAACAATTCATATGGCGGCGCACCGAGTTCGTCGATGATCTGCTTGCGGATCACCCGAAAGGGCATTGAGGGTGATTCCTTCTGCAGTTTTTCCAGCGCCCTGGCAAACTCTTCAGGCAGCAGATCCTTGATCTGCGAAGCAATCTGCCCGACCTTCATGACAGCACCCTTCATCTCGCCGAGCGTCTGGGCGACTTCACTGCCGATCTTCGCCAGCATTTTCTGGCGTTCTTTCTCGCGTTGCTCGGCGGACAGGAACAGCGACTTTGCCGATGAGGCTGCGACCCGGGTGGCGATCGAGGTCGACATCCCGGCAAGCCTGAGAAAGCGGCGGGTTGGTGTCGTGGCGGTGAAGCGCTTGTCGTTCTTCTTGTCGTCGTTTTTGCGGGTCATCGGGCGCGCCCGTGCGGGGGGGGCACTGGATCATGGCATAGGCGGGCGGGGTACCGTATGGCAGTAGAGTAGTTTTGTTTTTGGGGAAATCTGCGTATAGTACGCGCGCCCGTTGGAATCCGATTTGTCCGACAATCGGTACGGATTCGCAGGTGACTCGATTGAAATCCCCGGAGCCATAAGCATGTCCTTCCGAGGGCAGGAGATGCTTATGATTCTGGTTTGCCCATGCGGGCGGCTCGGGTCATAGCTGCCGGCAACGGCAGAACCACGTGGTTAGTTGGCTCTCCCTGTGACCCTGTATGTTTCCTTGAGGTATACCTCCATGAAGAAGATCGCTGTTCTGGCCATTGCGGCCCTGTTGGTTGTTGCTTGTGGCAAGAAAGAAGAAGCTCCGGCTCCGGTTGAGCAGGCTGCTGCTCCGGTTGTTGAAGCCGCTCCGGCCCCGGTTGCTGAAGCTCCGGCTGCTGACGCAGCTGCTGCTCCGGCTGCTGACGCAGCTGCTGCTCCGGCTGCTGACGCAGCTGCTCCGGCTGCCCAGTAATCGCCTCACCGCGATTGCACGGGAAAAGCCCGCCTGTTGGCGGGCTTTTCTTTTTGTTGGGGTTAGCTTTGCACTTTCTCGGTTATACCCTTTCTTCCGGCAAACTCCACCCTGCTTTGACCAGATCGGGGGCACTCGGCCATGGTCGATAACGTCGCGCCGGGCAGTGCCGCAGGTGATCCGGGCCAGACCGCCGCCACACAGGCGCGCATCGTCGGTGACGATACACGCGACGGCCTGCTCCAGAATCCGTTTCACCTGACGTTCTCGCCGGGTTTTATTGCCTGGCTGGAGCACGCCAACATGGCGCTGCTGCTGACAACCTACCAGGCCGGCAAGGTCGTGCTGATCGGCCCCAATCGCGGCAAGCTCACTGTCAGCGAGCGCAATTTCGGCCGTGCCATGGCGATGGTGCCAGTCGAGGACGGTCTGCTGTTATCGACGGAATACGCAGTGTGGCGCTTCCAGAACGGTCTGCGTCCAGGGCGCCTTTATGACGGCTGGGACACCATCCTGCTGCCGCGCAGCTGTCACGTCACTGGCGCAGTTGACACACATGACATCGCCATCGACGGCCACGGGCGTTTGCTCGCCGTGATCACCGGGTACAACTGTATCGCCCAGCTTGAGGAAAAAGGCTGCTTCTCGCCGCTCTGGAGGCCGCCGTTTGTGCCCGAAATCGCGGGTGAGGATCGTTGCCACCTCAACGGCTTCTGTCTGGACAACGGTGAGCTCGCCTATGCGACGATCATCGGCGAGAGCAACGTGCGGGACGGGTGGCGCGAGCACCGCACCGGCGGCGGTCTTGTTATCGATGTACGCACCAACAGGGTTGTGTGCCGGGGCCTTTCGATGCCGCATACGCCGCGGCTTTATCGTGGCAGCTTGTGGGTGCTTGAAGCCGGATGCGGCTGGTTGGGCCGTATTGATGTCGAGACCGGCGAATACCATCGCCTGACCTGGTGCCCGGGCTTCGTGCGCGGGTTGCGCTTCCATGGTGATTTCGCGCTCGTTGGCCTCTCCAGGCCGCGCGACAAAACCTTCAAGGGGTTACCGCTGGACGCTGAGCTGGCGCAGCGCGGCGTTGAATCGGAGTGCGGCGTTTATGTCATTCGTCTGAGCGACGGCCAGGTCATGCACAGGCTTGCGATTACCGGGTCCGTTACGGAAATCTACGACGTCATGGCCTATCCGCAGACGCAATGCCCGATGATTGTCGGCCTGGAAGCAAAGGATGTCCGCCAGTTGGTGGATATCGGTACGGACTACACGGCACGTTGATTACGGCACCCGAAACTCTCGCACCAGCCCTGCGTATCCTGCGCCTCAGTCCTGCGAACTCTGCCGCTTTTCGCCAGTGGCGATGAGATCGTCGAAGAACTTCTGGCTGCTGTCGCGCAGGGTCGACACGGCGCCGATGGCAGCCAGCACATACGCGTTGTCCGGAGCGGCGGTTTCGCCCTGCTGGTCTCTGCCGGCTTCAACCAGTCTGTTGATCAGATTATCGCTCTCCTCGCGCAAGGTAACGATCAGGCCGCGGGCGGCTACTACATAACGGCGCTTGAGTGCCGCCTCGCTGCCGATAACCTGCTCGCCGGCAAAGACATACTTGTCGATCTGCTTGCGGCCACTTGCTTCGGCCTTGCTGACGGCACCCAGACCGGCGAGCCACAGCTTGCGGTTGATTTCCCTGACGCGACCAACCAGCGACTCGTGCTGGGTGTGCAGAGTTTTCAGATCGCCCATGATGGTTCTCCATTTGGCAGTTATCGGTCCGATCAGACCGGTCGAGCATAGCGGGTGCAAATGATAGAGCGTGCGTGAATCGACGCGGCGCCGCTTGTCGGACATCCCCTCCGGACCGCCATTGGCCTGTGGCTCAGGGGCTGTGAAGGATGTTGTCAGGTATCCTTGCTGGCGCGTTTCTTTGCCGGAGTAACGAATTGATGCGGAAGTTCCTGGTGGGTGTCGCCGTGCTGGCTGTACTTGGGGTGTTGGCATGGCAGTTCTGGCCGCGCGAGCCGCTGCAGGCTGTGCTTGCCACAGTCGAACGTGGCGCGGTCGAGCAGGTGGCCTCCAATACCCGGGCCGGCACGGTCAAGGCCTGTCAGCGCTCGAAGCTGTCGATGCCCATGGGGGGGCGCGTCGAGCGGTTATTGGTGAAGGAGGGCGATCACGTGAAGAAGGGCGCCATCCTGCTCGAACTATGGAACGACGATCGCGAGGCACAGGTTGCGCAATCGCGCGCTGCGCTCGCAGTGGCCGGCCAGCAGGAGCAACAGGCCTGTCTGACGGCGGCGCAGAGTGCCCGCGATGCCGTACGTGTCGACGCGCTGTCCAAACAGCAACTCGTTTCCGCTGATACGGTTGACCACGCGGCAACGAAGATGCAGGTCGCCGACGCCGTCTGTGGTGCGGCCCGTTCGCAGGTCGCGACGGCGCGGGCAGCAGTGCGTGTGCAGAATGCGATGCTTGAAGAAACCCGCTTGCGCGCGCCGTTCGCCGGCATTGTTGCCGAAATCAACGGTGAGGTCGGCGAGTACGTGACGCCGTCGCCACCGGGCGTGGCGACGCCGCCGGCAGTCGATTTGATCGACGATTCCTGCCTGTACGTCACCGCACCGATCGATGAGGTTGATGCGGCCGGCGTCAAGCCTGCGCTGCCGGCGCGCATCACCATGGACGCTTTCCGTGGCCGCACTTTCCCGGCGCACGTGGAACGCATTGCGCCCTATGTCGTCGACAAGGAAAAGCAGGCGCGCACAGTCGACGTTGACGTGCGTTTCGAGCAGGTTCCCGGCGATATCCTGCTGCTTGCTGGTTATTCTGCCGACGTCGATATCATTCTCGCCCGTCACGACAACGTGCTGCGATTGCCGGCGGAAGCGCTGATCGGGGGGAAATCGGTATTGCTATGGGATCGGGAGACGAAAAAATTGGCGCAGCGCGAGGTGAAAATCGGCATTAGCAACTGGACCTGGATCGAGGTGCTGGGCGGTTTGCAGGAAGGCGATCGGGTTGCCGTGTCGATCGATCGCGAAGGCATCGTCGCCGGTGCCACGGTTGAGCCGGAGCAGGCGGCCGAACCGGGAAAGCAATAATGGAGCGGGCGCGATGATCGAGGTTCGCGGTGTCCACAAGACCTTTCATGTCGGCGATGAGGATGTGCGTGCACTGGTTGATATCAACCTCGACATTGTGCCGGGCGAGTACATATCGGTAATGGGGCCCTCCGGCTCGGGAAAATCAACGCTGCTCAATATGCTCGGCTTGCTGGATCGTCCTGAGCGTGGCGAATATCGCATCGACGGCATCGACACCGTGGCATTGCGCGAAGAGCAGCGTGCGGATATCCGCCGTCGGCGCATCGGCTTCGTCTTCCAGGCTTACCACCTCGTGCCACGGCTTACTGCGCGCGAGAATGTCGAATTGCCGTTGACCCTCGGAGGCGTGCCGCCGGCGCAGCGCCGCATTGCAGTCGATGACATCATGCGTCGGCTTGACATTCTCGATCGCGGCACGCACGTGCCGGCGCAACTCTCCGGTGGGCAGCGTCAGCGGGTAGCGATAGCTAGAGCTATTGTCATGCGCCCGGAAATTTTGCTTGCCGATGAACCCACCGGCAATCTCGATTCGAAATCCGGTGAGGACATGATCCGCGTTCTTGAGCAGTTGAATGACGCTGGCATTACTTTGTTGATTGTCACCCATGATGCCGTACTGGGTGCCCGTGCGAAACGTCGTATACACATGCTCGACGGTCGCATCGCGACCGATGAGCGCAGTTGAGCCGATGCGCATCGCGGATATGTTCGTCTATGCGGCGCGCGCGCTGATCCGTCAGCGGTTCCGATCAATGATGATTTTGCTGGCGATGGCCATGGGAGTTGCGTCGGTGGTAGTGCTGACCGGCCTTGGCGAGGGCGCGCGGTTGTATGTGGCCGGCGAATTCGCCAGCTTGGGCACGGACGCACTTGCCGTGCTGCCTGGCCGTCAGGACACCACCGGCGGCATGCCGCCGATCATGGGTACGGCGCCGCGCGATTTGACGCTGGCCGATGCGCAGGCGCTGCACCGCCTGCCGATGGTGGTGAATGTCGCGCCGATGCTGATCGGTGCCAGTACTGTTTCCAGCGGCGCGCGCGAACGCGATGGCATCGTCGTGGGCACTACGCGCGACTATTTTTCGGTGCGGCAGATGACGCTGGTACGCGGCACAATTTTCCCGGATTTGCCGCCGGACACGCAGCCGCCAGTGGCAGTGATCGGCCCGACGCTGAGCGCCGAACTGTTTCGTGGCGGCAATGCGCTGGGCGAATGGTTGCGGGTTGGCGATCGTCGTTTCCGCGTCATCGGTATTCTCGATGAGCAGAACAAGTTTGGCATGAGTCTCGGAGACGCGGTTTTTATTCCTGTCAATCATGCGCAGGCGCTCTACGACACGCAGGCCATGTTTCGCGTGTTGGTGCAGTTGCGTTCGGGCGCGTCGAAAACCCGTGCCGCCGCCGATATTCTCGCTTTACTCACCGAGCGCCATGATGGCGAAGAAGACATCACGGTGATCAGCCCCGATGCGATGCTGAAGTCACTCGATGCCATCCTCGGTACGATGGCGCTTGCCGTCGCCGGTATTGCCGGGATTAGTCTGCTGGTTGCCGGCATCCTGATTATGAATGTCACGCTGATTTCGGTCGCGCAGCGCACCGAGGAGATCGGTTTATTAAAAGCCTTGGGTGCGGGCAGTCGTACGGTGCGTGCTCTCTTTCTCATCGAGGCGGGGCTCATGTCATTCACCGGTGCGGTGATTGGTGTTGCTGTCGGGCTTGCATTGCTGGTGGCAGGGCGTGGAATTTGGCCGTCGATTCCATTCACTGTGCCGTCGTCGATTGTCGTCGGGGCGATTGCGGTTGCCCTGTGCGCCGGGCTCGTATTCGCGCTGTTGCCATCGGGCCGCGCCGCGAATCTCAATCCCGTTGTAGCATTGACGCGACGACGCTGAGGGTGTCTGCGGAGAATGGCAGCATGCGTTTCTTCGATTGGCTTGATTGGATCTGGCGTGCGGCGCGTGCGAGCCGCTTGCGCACTTGGCTGACAGCGCTCGGCATTGCCATCGGCATCACTGCAGTGTCTTTGCTCACCGCGATTGGCGAAGGCGTGCATGGTTATGTGCTGGTGCAGTTCAATCAGTTCGGCACGCACATCGTTTCGATCAACCCTGGCAAAACAGAAACCGGCGGCGGCATGACCGGCCTGTTGCGCACCGAGCGCGCATTGACCATTGAGGATGCGCTGGCATTGGCGAAAGTGCCGAGTGTGACTGCAATGGTACCCATTGTGCAGGGTACCGGTCGTGTCGAGGCCGGTGTGCGACAGCGTGACACCATGATCATGGGTGTTGGCAGTGGCGCAGCCGATGCTTGGCAACTCACAGTGCAGCGTGGCCGTTTTCTGCCTGACGATGATCCGGTTGCGCCGCGTGCCTATGCAGTGCTTGGCCACAAGGTCTGGCGTGAGTTGTACGCCGAGCGTAGCCCGCTCGGTGAGCATGTCCGGATTGGCGGCCAACGCTACCGCGTGGTCGGGCTGATGGCGCCGAAAGGGCAGATGCTTGGCTTCGATATGGACGACATTGTCTATATTCCGGCCGCGCGCGGATTGGCGCTGTTCAATCGCGAAGGACTCATGGAGATCAACTTCAAGCATGCATCCGGAGTGAAATCGGCAACGATGGTTGATCGACTCAAACAGGCACTGCTTGCCCGCCATGGGGGCGAGGATTTCACCATAACCTCACAGGAAGACATGCTAAAAACGCTCGACCGGATTCTGTCGGTGTTGAAAGTGGCAATTGGCGCGCTTGGCGGCATCTCGTTGTTCGTCGGTGGCGTCGGCGTGTTGACAATCATGACCACGGCGCTCGCCGAGCGGCGTCAGGAAATTGGGCTGTTGCGTGCGCTGGGCTGTACACGTCGGCAATTACTGACGCTGTTCCTCGGGGAGTCGATTGCGCTGGCGACGCTCGGCGGTTTGCTTGGCCTTGTCCTGCTTGCGGTGTTGATCGGCCTGCTGATGGTCGGCGCGCCGGGCCTGCCGCTCGCACCGCAACCATTTTATCTGCTGCTGGCATTGGCGTTGTCGGCGCTGGTTGGTGCGCTCGCCGGTATCTGGCCGGCCTGGCAGGCGGCGCAGGTCGACCCGATTGATGCATTACGGGCGGAATGACATGCCCTGAAGGGGGCGCTTGTCTTCTTCAGTACAGTGGTTTGCCGTCCGGTCTTTTGAGTTGGCTGCGCAGCATGCCGTTTTCGCCGAACAGTTTTTCCCGCCACTCAACGAGCAGTTCGCGCGTGTCATGGTCGTTCGGGTGGAAGCCGGGTTTGTAGTAGTCGAGGTATTGCGGCAGCAGGCGGGTGAACAGGCCCTTGCGTCCCCACAGGTAGGCAGCGCTCCTGAAATTCCTGCGCAGGCTGAAAAGCTCACCTTCCTTGGCCAGCAATTGGCCATGCCACCAGGTGGTGACAGTAAGGAAAGCTAAGGAGGTGACAGCCATGACAATGACGCGCTCGGGGTAGGTGCCGCCGATCTTCTGGTACACGTCGTAGGCGACGGCCTTGTGCTCGTTTTCCTCAAACGCGTGCCACAGCCACAGGCCCAACACCTCCGGTTCGCCCTTGGCCTGGTGCTCTGGATCACGCAGCAGCTGTTCGGCAATGGTGGCGGTGAAATGTTCAAGGGCACATGTGGCGGCAAGTTGCATGCGCCTGGTGGTGATCTTGCGCACGAAGCCCAGCAATGGTTTGAGCTGGCGATCGATGCGTTCAGCGTCGACGCCCATTTTGGTCATTGCCGCGTTGATAGTTTGGTGCTCCCGGGTGTGCATCGCTTCCTGGCCGATGAACCCGGTGATCTGTGCCTTCAATACCGGGTCGTTGATCTGGTCGCGGAAGTGGCGAACGGAATCGACGAAAAAGCGCTCGCCTTCCGGGAACAGGCTGGACAGGGTGGCCCAGTACAGGCTGAGGAATGGGTCATTGTCGTACCAGTAACGGGGCGTCTGGTCGGCGAAGTCGAAATCCATGCGGCGCATCGGGATATCGGTGGTCGCATTCTGGGGCTTGATAGCAGCGGTCATGGTGTAACCCCTTGCTGAGACAGGAAGAAAGGCGAAGATTGAAGATGCCATTGTGGATACGCAGGCCACAGGTTAGTTTGTGTCACTCTATTGTCATCATGGGCCACTCCCCGGATGCGATCAGCTTCCCGTGACACCACTGCCCTGCCGGGCAACTACGTCCTCCAGGTCATCGACATGCTGGCGCCCTGGCGCCTGCCTGGGGAGCAACTACTCGCGGAGGCCGGGCTGACGCATGCGCAACTGGCGGCACCAGGTGCTCGCGTCCCGCTGGCGACAGCCAACGAGTTGCTCAAGCAGGCCATGCTGCTCACCGGGGAATCAGCACTCGGCGTGTTGCTGGGTTTGCAGATGAAGGTGTCGCATCACGGGTATATCGGCTTTGCGGCGATGACCGCCCGCAACATTGGCGAAGCCCTGCTGATAGCCGAGCGTTTCGCACCTTTGCGCAGCACGGCCATCAATCTGCATCTGACTGTCGAGGATGATGCCGCAGCACTGTCGCTGGAGATCGACACGGATCTTGAGCCGCTGCGCGAGATGGCCCTCATTGCGGTCTGCGTCGGGCTTGTGCAAATGAGCACGGCGGTAACCGGCAAGGTGCTCACGGGGCGTGCCGAGTTGGCGTTTCCAAAACCGGACTATATCGTCCGCTTCCTGCCCATGATGGGCAGCAACGTGATCGTGTTCGACCAGCCGATGAACCGTATCGTATTTGATGCGGCCTACCTCGAGCTGCCGCTGCTGATGGCCGACCCGGAGGCGACCCGCATTGCGCTGGAACAATGCGAGCGCGAGCTGGCCGCGCTCGGCGAACACGTGCAGCTCGCCGGCCGCGTACGACGGATTGTGGAGGAAGCCGAGCGCACCTTCCCGTCGCTTGAAGATGTTGCCGGACAGTTGCATGTTTCCACGCGCACGCTCAAGCGACAGCTCGCCGAGCAGGGTGCCTCGTTCAGCGCGATTCTTGACGACGTACGTGAGCAGCGGGCATTGCTGCTGCTCGCGCGCAAGAACCTCACCATTGAGCAGGTTGCCGATCGTCTTGGTTATTCCGACGTAGCCAATTTCACCCGCGCTTTTCGTCGTTGGACCGGCACTACACCATCGGGATGGCGCAAAAACTAAAGTCCATCAGGTGCTGCGCAGTTCCTTGCCGGCAAGGGCAATAACACGCTCGGCAATAAGTGCGCGATTGTCGTGATCCCAGGGGTGAAACGACGGCCGGTAGTAACCGAGATAATCCGGAATCATCTTGCGCATCGGCCCGGGGCTGATGAACGCAAATTCAAAGAAGCCGCTGAACGCCTGTCGGTTGAACAGCTCGCCGTCGCGCCACAGAAAGCGCAGATGGAATGCCGAGATAAAGCCGAGGAAGAATATTGAGACGAGTAACATCACAATGACGCGTACCAGATACGCACCGATACCCTTTCCATATACTGCTCGGTAAACATCGAAAGCCACTGCCTTGTGTTCAGTTTCCTCGACTGCATGCCACAGGAACATCGCCATTTCGGTTGTACCGGGTGACTCAAATGCTTCCGGCTCTTTCAGCAGTTGGTTGGCAAGGATGGCCGTGAAGTGCTCCAGGGCGATGGTGATTGCCAGTTGCAACATTTGCGGCAGATATTTAGCTGCTCCGAGCAAATATTTCTTCGTGAAGCCGGTGACTGACGCCATCGGTACGCTGTGTCTTTCCTCCAACTGTTTGTTGAAGGCTTCGTGTTCCTTGCCGTGCCATGCCTCCTGGGCGATGAAGCTGCGGATGTTTGCCTGCAATTGCGGGGCTGAGATCTTTGGTTGGAGGTTGCGTACGCTCTGGATAAAAAACCGTTCGCCGTCGGGGAACACTGCACTCATTGCGTTGAGGTAGTGGGTGATCCACGGGTTGCCGCGGAACCAGTATTTCGGCGTGTCGTCGGCGAAGTGGAAATCCATCCGCCGGATGGGTATTGGTACGGGCGTAGTCGGCGCAGATGTGGTCTGTACGGGCGTAGTCATGGCGTCTGAGTTCCTGGTGTGTGTCAGGCGACGTGCAGTTCCTTGCTGCGGTAACTCTCGATGTAGCGATTGATCAATGCACGATTATCGTGCTGCCAAGGGTGGAAGTCGCGTCGGTAGTAAGCAAGATAGTCCGGAATAATTTTCAGAGCCAACCCCGGATCGATCAACATGTAGTGCAGAAAACCCAGTGCGGATTTGTAGTCGGTGAGTTTGCCATCGCGGCGCAGCAGCATGAACTGGAAGTACAGCTGGTGGGCGGTGAACATCACGGTGACGCGTGCCATCGCCAGCACGCGCGTCCAGTAATCGTCGCCGGTTGCCTGATACACGTCGAACGCCACCGCCTTGTGTTCGGTTTCCTCTACTGCGTGCCAAAGGAACATGTCGCCGCAGGCGCTATCAAGTTCGACCATTATTTCCGGGTGTTCCAGCAATTGGTTGGCGAGGATGGCGGTAAAGTGCTCCAAGGCAATGGTGATCGCGAGTTGTTGTTTGTGGTTGAGCCGGCGGCGCACGAACCCCAAACCGCGTTTGACGGTAGCGACAACGCGGTCGAGCGGCAGCCCGTGTTTTTCTACCAGCAGCGCATTGAATGCTTCGTGCTCCTTGCCGTGGTTGGCTTCCTGGCCAATGAAGGCGCGGATCTGCGCCTGCAAGTGCGGGTCGGTGATCTGACCCTGAAAATTGCGCACGGTTTCAATGAAAAAGCGCTCGCCATCGGGGAACACGGCAGACATGCCGTTCATGAAATGGGTGAGCCAGGAGTTGCCTTTGAACCAGTAGCGCGGCAGGTCTGTCGGGAATGCGAAGTCCATACGGCGCACGGGGATGCGGCTATTGGTGGTAGCGCGGTTCATGAGTTGCCCCCTGATATGTTGTCAAATTCAGCGCGGTGAAGTCCGGTCATCCAGCCATTTGCCGATATCGATCATTGCCTCATAGCGTTGCGGCTGCAGCATCAGTGCGTGGCCCGCGCCTTTGTATACCTTGAGGCGGGTGTCACGGCTCAGGGTGTGGTGCGCAATTTCCTCGGCCGAACTCATCGGGATCAATTCGTCCTTGCTGCCCTGCAACACGAACAGCGGCACATGAATCATTTCGATACGCTGCTTGAGAAACCTGTTGGCCTCCGCCAGCGTCGTTACGTAGTGAGCCGGTAGCCAGGTATGCGTGACGTAAGGATCTGCCAGCATGAGTTTCTGGACTTGCTTGTCATGCACGATCATGCGCAGTCCGAGATTGGTGGGCAACAATGGCCAGCGCTCGAAATGTGAGCCCCACCAGGCGACCGTAGACAGGCCCCAGTTGGCGAGGATTGCCGGTGGGCGCATGAACAGCAGCTTCGGGTTCGGCTTGTAGCCTGGTGCGGACAGGATCAGGCCGTCGAAAAACACTCGCCGTTGCACCTGCCCGAGCAGGGCGACGGTACCGCCGAGACTTTCGCCGAACCCGAACACCGGTCGATTCGGGTATTCCGCACGCAGTTGGTCGATCATGATGCCGATGTCGGAAACGTACTTGTCGTAGTTGTAGACGTCGCCGCGTGGGCCAATGCCGTCGGAGCGTCCCCAGCCCTGCAGATCGATGCCGTAAACCAGATAACTTTTTGCGGCCAGATAGCGGCCGAACTCATCATAGAGGCCAGAGTGCATGGCGGTACCGTGGATGAGCACCACGACAGCCCGCGGTTCGCCCACCGGCAGCCAGAAGCGACCGAAGATTTTGAGCCCGTCCTGGTTGACGAAGGCGTCTTCCCGCTCTTCGCCGACAAATGCGGCGATTTCGTCCGGGGGTGGCGCAGGAGCCGGCCGATTGCTCGCGCAAGCGGCCAGGAACAGGGCCAGCAGCACAGCAGCGAGGCGAATGGAACGGATCGGCAGCATAGGCCCCCCGGGCACGTTTGGTAGAACCCCTTTGCGGGATCCCTTTGTTCTGATTTGGGCAAGGGTCGTTCGAGGGCGATTGTATCGGCATTCCGGGCGCTGACCAGAGCGCTGCGACGGGAAAAGGTCCCCGATCGGTCGGTGCCGGCTTGCCCGCGCGCAGCTGATCGCTACGCTGTATCGCCCGGGCCGCTATTCTGGCGGACGGCAGACCATTCCAGGGATTTCGGCATGACTTCAACAGCGCGCGATGTCTTCCAGGGCAACTTGCTTGCCGGCCAGGCTGCCTTCATCACCGGCGGTGGCAGTGGCATCAATCAGGGGATAGCCCGCCGGTTTGCCGGGTTTGGCGCGAAGGTCGTGGTGATTGGGCGCACCCAGGCGAAGCTCGATGGCACCGTCCGGATGATTCGCGATGCCGGCGGCGAGGCGCTCGGCATTGCCGCCGATGTGCGCGATTACCCGGCCATGCACGCGGCCGCACAGCAGGGAGCCGAAGCATTCGGCCCGTACCGGATCGTGGTCGCCGGCGCGGCCGGTAATTTTCTTGCGCCGGCGGCACAACTCTCCAGCAATGGTTTTGCTGCGGTGGTCGATATTGACCTCAAGGGTTCGTTCCATACCTTTCGGGCCACCAGTGATTTTTTTGCCCCGGACGATGTGCGTTGTCTGGCAATTTCTGCGCCGCAGGCTGACATGCCGATGGCCTTGCAGTCGCATGTGTGCAGTGCCAAGGCCGGCGTGAACATGCTGGTGCGGACGCTGGCCATCGAATGGGGTTCGCGCAACGTGCGCGTCAACGGCATTTCACCGGGCTATGTTGTCAATACCGTCGGTGCTGATCTGCTGTCACCGGGTGCGGCGCAGAAAGTGACAAAACACTTGCCGATCCAGCGCTACACCACCGTCGACGAGATGGCGGATTTTGCGTTGACGATGGTCAGCCCGCTGTGCCGTTACATGACTGGACAGATTGTGGCGCTCGACGGCGGCGTGTCGCTGCTGGGCAGCGGCATGATGTTCATGATAAGCGGGCAGGGCTGATGAACATTTCTTCTGCGTTTCTGCGTGCTGCAGCACGGTTTACTCGGTGAGGAATGCGCGCATTTTCGGATCAGCAAAGAAACGCTGCAGTGTTTCGTTCAGCACTTCGTTGATCCATGTTTCGTTCTGGGTGGCGGTTGGCGTCACCGGAAAGCGGCGGTTCACGGTTGATTTGTAGGTGGTCTCCAGTTGCCGGTTGTTGCGTTGTGCCGCGATGCGCAGCGTAGCAGTGATGTCGGCGCTGCTGGCGAGGGCGCCTTGGGGTACCACATAGCTCAACTGATCAATACCGATGCGCAGCATGCTTTCGGCCTCGGTGCCGGCCAGCGTGTAGCCTTGTGCGACGAGTCCCGCTGCTGTTTGCGCGCGGATTGCCTCGGCGACAT
>JBMOOP010000015.1:0-12229 GCA_049324495.1 Pseudomonadota bacterium | reverse complement strand
TGGGGTACCACATAGCTCAACTGATCAATACCGATGCGCAGCATGCTTTCGGCCTCGGTGCCGGCCAGCGTGTAGCCTTGTGCGACGAGTCCCGCTGCTGTTTGCGCGCGGATTGCCTCGGCGACATTGTTGGCGGACTGGATCGTGCTCGAATTCCGGTAAACGCCACCGCGTGACCCGATCGTTGCGTCCTGGCGATTGTCCTGCACCATCACGTTGATTGAATGGCCGCGTCCGAAGCTTGCCGGTGCGACGGTGATGGTCGGCGTGACATTAATGGTCTGCGGACTCAGCGTACAGCCGGACAACAGCAGTGCGGCGAGAAAAGCGATCGGGAGGATGCGCAAGGGATACCTCTTGATGATTGCGGTGGAACAGCGGATGCCAAGTCGGAATTTGACCGCGTGTTGATGCGGCAGTTCCGTGGTTTTGTCGATCAATAGAGTGCCGCTCAGTGTCAATGGTTGCGACTGACCGCAAGGCGCGCCAGCCCTTCGAGCGCCTCACGATAGCTAGAGGCCGGCAAGCCGGCGAGCAGGGCGATAGCCTGGTCGGACTGCGCAGTTGCCATGCGGCGGGTGTACGCGAGGCCGCCGCTGCGGCGTACTGCCGCGATTACCGCATCAAGCTGGTCGAGGCCGCCATGGCGGATTGCGTCGCGCACGAGTTGCGCGTCAGTGTTGGTGCCTTCACGCATCGCGAAAATCAGCGGCAGCGTTGGCTTGCCTTCAGCAAGATCGTCGCCGATGTTCTTGCCCATCTCGTCGGCATCGCCCTCATAGTCGAGCACGTCGTCGATCAACTGGAAGGCGATGCCCACATGCTTCGCGTAAGCGCCAAGCAGGCGCCGGTTGTGCTTTGCTTCTGCTTCGTTGCGCGCGCCCAGCACGGCGCCGGCTTCCGCTGCCGATTCGAACATTTTCGCCGTTTTGGCGTGGATCACCCGGAGGTACCGCTCCTCGGTGGTGTCCGGGTCGCGCACGTTGAGCAACTGCAGTACTTCACCTTCGGAGATCACATTGGTGCCGTCGGCAAGAATCTCCAGCAGGCGCATGTCGCGCAGCTCGACGGTGAGCTGGTAGGCGCGTGAAATCAGGAAGTCGCCAACCAGCACTGCTGCCGGGTTGCCCCAGGCGGCGTTGACCGTTGGCTGGCCGCGCCGCAGATCCGAGGCATCCACCACGTCATCGTGCAGCAAGGTGGAGGTGTGCAGTAACTCGATGATGGCGGCCACATTGATGTGGTTATCGCCGGTATAGCCTCCGGCGCGGGCTGCCAGCAGGGCCACCAGCGGGCGCAGGCGCTTGCCGCCGCTCTGGACGATATATTCCGCCACTTCACGGATCAGCGGCACCCGGGTTTCCAGGCGGCTCAGAATGAACTGGTCGACGGCCGCGAAGTCGTTGGCGACCGGGGCCACGATGGCCTTGAATTGCATGGGGTTCCGGGCTTGGCAGTAGGGGGGGCCGGGTACGCGCCGGCGGGCTGGGGCATGCTAGGAGCGGGGTGGGGGGGCGTCAAGGAAGCATGGCGCGCGGTGGCATGATATGCCTTGCCTCGACCGGGGCCTTTCCCTAGAATTACGCGCCCCGAACTGTTGTGTCCTGGTTCTGCAAACGGCCTTGTCGGCCTGCCAGGCGCCATCCATAGAGGAAATGCCATGTACGCGGTCATCCGCACCGGCGGCAAGCAGCTCCGCGTCGCCGAAGGCGACGTCGTGAAGGTAGAGTTGCTGCACGCCGACCAGGGTCAGAAAGTCGATTTTGAAGTGCTGATGGTTGCCGACGGCGACAACGTGCAGGTTGGCAAACCGGTGCTTGCCGGTGCCACGGTCACCGGTGAAGTCACCGAGATTGGCCGTCACGACAAGATTCATATCATCAAGTTCCGTCGCCGCAAGCATTACCGCAAGCAGCAGGGTCATCGCCAGTGGTACACAGCGGTGAAAATTACCGGTATCAAGGCCTGACGGGCAGAAAAAACAGGAGCAGATTGCCATGGCACACAAGAAGGCCGCGGGCTCATCCCGCAACGGTCGCGACAGCGAAAGCAAACGCCTGGGCGTGAAAATCTTCGGCGGCCAGCAGGTCGTTGCCGGCAACATCATCATTCGCCAGCGCGGCACGAAAGTGCACCCGGGCACCGGCGTCGGTATGGGCCGCGACCACACACTGTACGCGACGGTCAACGGCACCGTGCAGTTCGAGATCAAGGGCAAGACCAACCGGAAACTCGTTTCCATCATTCCTGCTGCCTGAGTTTGTTCCGGTTCTGTGGAACCGGTTGTGGCGGAACTGGATACTGGGTATTGGAAGAGCCCCGCGGTGGCAACGTCGCGGGGCTTTTTACGTTTATGCGCTGATCTTTTTCGGTGATTTTCCGCGAGTCGAGGTGTGGCATGAAGTTCGTTGATGAGGCCGTGATCGAAGTCGTTGCCGGCAAGGGCGGCGACGGCTCCGCGAGCTTTCGTCGCGAAAAGAACATTGCCAACGGTGGCCCGGATGGCGGTGACGGTGGCCGTGGCGGTTCAATCTGGCTGGAGGCCGACGAAAATCTCAACACCCTGATCGACTACCGTTACGCGCGCCTGTTCCGTGCCAACAAGGGCCAGAGCGGCATGGGCGCACAGTGCTACGGCAAGGCCGGCGAAGACATCGTGCTGCGCGTGCCGGTGGGCACTACCGTGATCGATCTCGAAGATGAAACGGTGATGGGTGACCTCACGCACAACCATGAGCGACTGCTGCTCGCGGAAGGCGGCAAGGGCGGTCTTGGCAATCTGCATTTCAAGAGCTCGGTGAATCGCGCACCGCGCCAATACACGCCGGGCACTGCGGGCGAACAGCGCAAGCTGCGATTCGAGCTGAAAGTGCTCGCCGATGTCGGCCTGCTGGGTTTTCCCAATGCCGGCAAGTCGACGCTGCTGCGCGCAGTGAGCGCCGCCAAACCAAAAGTCGCGGATTATCCGTTCACCACGCTGGTGCCTAATCTGGGCGTGGTGCGTGTTGATGCCGAACGCAGTTTCGTGATGGCGGACATCCCGGGCATTATCGAAGGCGCGGCGGAAGGTGCCGGCCTTGGCATCCGGTTCCTCAAGCATCTGGCGCGCACGCGCCTGCTGCTGCACATCGTCGATATCGACCCGCCGGACAGCAGCGATCCGGCCATCGGTATTCGCGTGTTGGTGGAAGAGCTGAAGAAATTCAGCGCTACTTTGGCAGAGCGCGAACGTTGGTTGGTGTTCAACAAGATCGATATGATGCTGCCCGAGGATGCCGATGAGCGCATTGCCGCGGTGTGTGCAGCGGTGGGTTGGAGCGGCCGGGTATTCCGTATGTCGGCGCTGGCCAGTGAGGGCACCCGCGAGCTTTGCCAGGCGATCATGGGTCGCCTTGAGCAATGGCGTCGTGAAGAGGCCGAGGATCCGGATGCAGCCGAGCGTGAACGCGCGATGCGGGTTCGCCTTGAGGAAGAAGCCCGGCGCAAGGTGCAGGAGTTGCGTGTTTCGGCGCGTGCCGGGCGCCGCGGCATCGGCGAAGACCAGGGCAACGATGACGACGACAGTGACGACAATGACAGTAACCTTGAGATCATTTACCGGTCATGAATCAGCATGACGGCAATGCCGTGAGCCAGCGCGGGCAACTGCGCCGGGTGCAGCGTTGGGTTATCAAGATCGGTAGCGCCCTGCTCACCAACAATGGCCGTGGCCTGGATAGCGACGCGATTGCCGGTTGGGTCGATCAGATTGCGATATTGCGCGCCAGTGGTGCCCAGGTGGTGCTGGTATCGAGCGGCGCCGTTGCCGAGGGCATGGTGCGGCTTGCTCTGGCTGCGCGCCCGGATTCCATTCATGAATTGCAGGCATGTGCAGCCGTTGGCCAGATGGGCCTGGTACAGGCGTGGGAATCGCAGTTCGCACGCCACGGCCTGCATACCGCGCAGGTGCTGCTGACCCATGACGACCTCGCCGACCGGCGTCGCTATCTGAATGCACGCTCGACACTGCGCACGTTGCTGGGGTTCGGCGTGATCCCGGTAGTCAACGAGAACGATACTGTCGTCACCGACGAAATCCGTTTCGGCGACAACGACACGCTCGCCGCGCTGGTCACCAATCTGGTCGAAGCCGAGGCGCTGGTGATTCTCACGGATCAGCAGGGCATGTTCGAGCGCGATCCGCGGGTCGATCCTGCGGCGCCGCTGATTCGCGAGGCGCGTGCGTCTGATGAGTCGCTGGTGGCCAAAGCAACCGGCACCAGTGGCACTGGTCTCGGGCGTGGCGGCATGGCGACGAAAATTCGGGCTGCGCGTTTGGCGGCGCGTTCCGGCGCCCGCACTGTGATCGTCGGTGGGCGCATCGACAACGTCGTGACGCGCGTTGTTGCCGGTGAGGATGTCGGTACCTTGCTGTTGCCGGACGCCGAACCGGTGGCCGCCCGCAAGCAGTGGATCGCCGGGCATTTACAGATGCGCGGTACGCTGGTGCTTGATGACGGCGCGGTGCGCGTGTTGCGCGATGGCGGCAAGAGTTTGTTGCCGGTGGGTGTGCGCGAGGTGCATGGCGAATTCTCGCGTGGCGAGGTTGTCTCTTGTGTCGATGGCGGCGGCCGCGAAGTGGCGCGCGGGCTTATCAATTACGGCGCGGACGAGTCGCGGCGCATTGCCGGTGCGCGCACCGCGCAGATCGTTGAGCGTCTGGGTTATATCGACGAGGCAGAGATCATGCATCGCGACAACATGGTTGTCTTCTGAGCGATCGTTGCGGCACAGTCGCGTGGCATTTGCGCAAATAAAAAAAACCGGCCTGATGGCCGGTTTTTTTTATTTCGTTACTGCGCGTCGATCAGGACATCTTCTTGATCGCGGCGTTCAGGCGGCTCTTGTTGCGGGCGGCCATGTTCTTGTGGAAGATGCCTTTGTCGGACACGCGATCCAGAACCGATGTCATTTCGCGGTACGCGGTGTTTGCTTCTTCCTTCTTGCCGGAATCGATCGCGGCACGCACTTTCTTGATGTAGGTGCGGGCCATGGAGCGCAGGCTGGCGTTGTGGGCACGGGCTTTCTCCGACGTGCGGGCGCGCTTGCGAGCCTGTTTGGTATTGGCCACAGTGTTGCTCCTCGAATGCGGTATTCGCTAAAAACTGTCTGGAAGGGCGCGGGAACCTTGGGAAGGGTCCGGCGCGAGGGCGGCAAATATGCCCGCGACACCGGGCCTTGTCAATGTCGGGATTACCTGCTGTGCGTGGTTAATCCGGGGCTTGTTCGCTACACTGCCGCGCTTTCTGCGCCCCGATTTTAGGTGCCCGTGTTTTTCAAGGCGCGGTGGATGGCCTGGAGCTTGGGATGCAGGTGCCGACAGGCGGTGATCAAGGGGACAGGAGCGCATGGCGCAGCCGCCGGTGACGGGAGGACAGGAGCCCAATAAGCGGCAGGATCCGGGGTTGCAGGGTGGGGGCGGCGGTCGCCGCTCGCTGATGCAGGCGGCCGGGGTGGTCAGCATCATGACCATGCTGTCCCGGGTGCTTGGCCTGGTCCGAGACGTGGTCATCGCCAATGTCTTCGGGGCTTCTGCGGCCACCGATGCCTTCTTCGTCGCCTTCAAGATTCCCAACTTTTTGCGCCGCCTGTTTGCCGAGGGCGCCTTTGCCCAGGCTTTCGTGCCGGTGCTGTCGGAGTACAAGGCCCGGGGGCCGCACGCGGCGGTGCAGGATCTGGTCGACCGGGTGGCCGGGCGGCTCGGCTTCATCCTGCTGCTGGTCACCGTTGCCGGGATCGCCGGTGCGCCGCTGGTAATCGCCCTGTTCGCGCCGGGTTTTATCGACGAGCCCTTCAAGTTCGCGCTCGCCGGCGACATGCTGCGCATCACTTTCCCTTACCTGCTGCTGATTTCGCTGACTGCGCTTGCGGGCGGCATCCTCAATACCTACGGCCGCTTCGGCGTGCCGGCTTTCACCCCGGTGCTGCTTAATCTGTCGATGATCGGCGCGGCGCTGCTGCTCACCGACTACATGCCGGCCGGCAAGGAGGTGATGGCGCTGGCCTGGGGCGTGTTCATTGCCGGCGTGGTGCAGCTGGCCTTCCAGTTCCCGTATCTGGCGAAGATCAACCTGGTGCCGCGGCCGCGCCGGGCGGGCGACCACGAGGGCGTAGGTCGGATTCTGAAGCTGATGCTGCCGGCGATGTTCGGGGTCTCGGTCGGGCAGATCAATCTGCTGCTCGACACCATTCTGGCGTCGTTCCTGGTGACCGGGTCGGTGACGTGGCTCTATGCCGCCGAGCGCCTCACCGAGTTGCCGCTTGGCGTCATCGGCATCGCCATCGGCACGGTGATTCTGCCGAGCCTGTCGGAAAAACACGTCAACAAATCCGGCGAGGAATTCAGCCGTACGCTCGACTGGGCGCTGCGCTTGACCCTGGTGGTCGGCGTGCCGGCGGCCGTGGCTATCGGGGTAATGGCCGAGCCGTTGTTGCAGGCGCTGTTCCAGCACGGCAGTTTTACCGCGACTGATGCGGCGAAATCGGCCGCTGCGCTGCAGGCTTTTTCGTTGGGCATTGTCTGTTTCATGCTGGTCAAAGTGCTGGCACCGGGCTATTTCGCCCGCCAGGACATGATGACGCCGGTGCGGATCGGCATCCGGACGATGGTTGCCAACATGGTGTTCAACCTGATCCTGGTGTGGTGGCTGGCGCATGTGGGTCTGGCGCTCGCCAGCTCGCTGGCGGCCGTGCTCAACGTCTGGTGGCTGTATACCGGGCTGCGGCGCAACGGCAGCTTTGTGCCACAGCCCGGCTGGGGCCGGTTTGCCATGCAACTGGGTGTCGCGTCGCTGCTCATGGGGTTGGCGGTCTGGGCGCTGTGTGGCCAACTTGATGCGCATTTCTCGGCCGGCTGGTTTGATCGCGCCTGGTCGTTGACGGCGGTGGTCTCAGCCGGGATGGCCGTGTATTTCTGTGTGTTATTCGTTTTTGGCCTGCGACCACGGCACTTTCGTCATTGAGCGCGTCATCAGGCGGCACTGGGCCTTTTGCGTTACTGATACTTCGCGTCCCGTATAATCGCGCCCTTTCCCCATGAAGACCGGGACCTGCGCTGCGGGGCCGGCACCCGGAGTCCCGATGGAGTTGATCCGCGGTACGCACAATCTGCGCCCGGCGCATCGGGGTTGTGTGGCCACCATCGGCAACTTTGACGGCGTCCACCGTGGCCACCAGCAGATTGTTGCCGACGTGGCGGCGCGCGCACGCGCCCTGGGCGTTGCCTCAACAGTAGTGCTGTTCGAGCCGCAGCCACAGGAATTTTTCGCCGGTGCGAGAGCGCCGGCACGGCTTATGCGCCTGCGAGACAAGCTCGCAGCGCTGCGGGCGCTTGGCGTTGAGCGGGTGTTCTGCATACAGTTCAATGCGCAGTTTCGTGCGCTTACGGCGGGTGAGTTCGTCGAGCGCCTGCTGGTCGATGGTCTTGGCGTGCGCCACCTGGTGATCGGTGATGATTTCCGGTTTGGCGCCGGCCGCAGTGGCGATTTTGCTCTTCTTGAGAGCGCCGGGCAACGCTTTGGCTTCACGGTGCAGAACACGGCCAGCATTGTCATCGCCGGCACACGGGTCAGCAGCACGGCAATTCGCGAAGCGCTGGCGGCGGGGGATTTTGCCCGCGCGACAATGTTGCTCGGCCATCCGTACGAGATAACCGGTCGGGTGTGTCACGGCGATGCGCGTGGCCGCGAAATCGGCTTCCCGACGGCCAATGTTGCGCTACACCGCCTGCGCTCGCCGCTCGCGGGTGTTTACGCGGTAGAGGTGCGCGGCATCAACGGCGTGGTACTCACCGGCGTGGCCAATGTCGGGCGTCGCCCGACGGTCAGCGGCATCGAGGAGCGCGTCGAGGTCCATGTGTTCGATTTCATGGAGCGAATTTACGGCCGGCATATTGCCGTGCGATTCCTGGCGCGGCTGCGCGACGAAATGCGCTTTGACGGCATTGATACGCTGAAGGCGCAGATTGGCCGTGACGTGGCCGCCGCACGCGCTTTCTTTGTCGACCGAAAGCGCGTTGATGATAATTTTGTCGAGAACCAAAAGCAGCAATAACGTCCCGAACGACAACCGGAATGGATACGCCACTGGCACCCCGATGACGACTGACTACAAGCCGACCCTGAATCTGCCGGAAACGTCTTTCGCGATGAAGGCGAACCTTGCCCAGCGTGAACCGGAAACGCTGAAGAAATGGCGGCAGCAGGGCCTGTATCGCGCGATCCGCAATGCCCGTGCCGACCGGCCGAAATTCATCCTGCACGACGGCCCGCCGTACGCGAACGGATCCATCCACATTGGCCATGCCGTTAACAAGGTGCTCAAGGACATTATCGTCAAGGCGAAGACGCTGTCGGGATTCGATGCGCCCTATGTGCCGGGCTGGGATTGCCACGGCCTGCCGATTGAGCTGAATGTCGAGAAGAAGTTCGGCAAGCCGGGCCAGAAAATCGATGCCGCCACCTTTCGCAAGGAGTGCCGAAAATACGCGCAGGCGCAGATGGAAGGCCAGCGCACGGACTTCATGCGTCTGGGTGTGTTCGGTGATTGGGAAAAGCCCTACCTGACCATGGATTTCCGCTTCGAGGCGGACATCATCCGCACGCTCGGCAAGATCATCGCCAACGGCCACCTGCACAAGGGCAGCAAGCCGGTGCACTGGTGCCTTGATTGCGCCAGCGCGCTGGCCGAGGCGGAAGTGGAATACGAAGAAAAAATCTCGCCGTCGATCGATGTCGGGTTTGGTGTTGTCGATCTTGCCGAATTCAATCGCCGCACGCACCTCGCGGCGGCAGGCGAAGTGATGGTCGTGATCTGGACGACCACGCCCTGGACGCTGCCGGCCAACCAGGCGGTGAGCGTGCATCCGGCGCTCGATTATGTGCTGGTTTCCGGCACGCAGAACGAAAAGCGCGTGCAGATCGTTGTTGCCGAAGCACTAAAGGGCGCTTGCCTTGCGCGCTACGGCATTGAGGATGCGCAGGTGCTCGGCCACTTCAGGGGCGAGCAGCTCGAACACCTCAAGTTGCAACATCCATTTTACGCGCGCCAGGTGCCGATGATTCTCGGTGAGCATGTGACCACCGATGCCGGTACCGGCTGCGTACATACCGCGCCGGGGCATGGGCAGGACGATTTTATCGTCGGCGCGAAATATAATTTGCCGGTCGACAACCCCGTCGATGGCAACGGCGTGTTTGTGCCCGGCACGGAACTGTTCGCCGGTCAGCACGTCAACAAGGCCAACGAGCCAATCATCGCGAAGCTCGCCGAAATGGGCGTGCTGCTTGCACACAAGCACATCAAACACAGTTATCCGCACTGCTGGCGCCACAAGACGCCGATCATCTTCCGGGCAACGCCGCAGTGGTTTATTTCGATGTCGCAGGCGGGGCTTGCCGAACAATCGCTGGCTGAAATCCGTCGGGTGCACTGGGTGCCGAACTGGGGGCAGGCGCGCATCGAGGGAATGATCCAGGGGCGCCCGGACTGGTGCATCTCGCGCCAGCGCACCTGGGGCGTGCCGATTGCACTGTTCGTGCACAAGGACACCCAGCAGATGCACCCGGATACGTTGGCGCTCATCGAAAAGGTGGCGCGGCTGGTTGAGCGGGAGGGCATCGATGGTTGGTTCAATATCGATGCGCGCGAATTGCTCGGTGCCGATGCGGAAAATTACGTGCAGGTGTTCGATACGCTCGATGTCTGGTTCGATTCCGGCGTTACCCATGCCTGCGTGCTCGATTCGCACCCGGAACTGCACAGCCCTGCCGATTTGTATCTTGAAGGTTCCGACCAGCATCGCGGCTGGTTCCAGTCGTCGCTGCTCACATCGGTGGCCGCGAAAGGCGTAGCGCCGTACAAAACAGTACTGACGCACGGCTTCACCGTCGATGCACAGGGCAGGAAAATGTCCAAATCGCTGGGCAATGTCGTGGCGCCGCAGGAGGTGATGAAGACGCTCGGTGCCGACATCATCCGCCTGTGGGTTGCCGCCACCGACTACCGCGGCGAAATGACAGTCTCTGATGAAATTCTCAAACGCATTGCCGACTCCTACCGCCGTATCCGCAACACGTCGCGTTATCTGTTGTCGAACCTGAACGGTTTCGATCCGGCAGTGCACAGTGTGGCGGACGCGCAGTTGCTTGAGCTTGATCGCTGGATACTGGGCCGCGCAGCAGCGCTGCAGAACGAAATCGTCGCCGCGTACGACGACTACAACTTCCACCTTATCTACCAGAAAGTGCACAATTTCTGCGCCGTGGACTTGGGTGGTTTCTATCTCGATGTCATCAAGGACCGCCAGTACACCATGCAGGCGGATTCGCTGGGGCGGCGTTCGGTGCAGACGGCGTTGTTCCACATTGCCGAAGCGCTGGTGCGCTGGATTGCGCCCATTCTCTCGTTTACCGCCGAGGAAATCTGGCAGGCATTGCCCGGTGCGCGCAGTGAGAGCGTGTTTGTTGCCGAGTGGTATGCGTTGCCGGCGGCGATTGCCGACGGTGCGCTCGCGGTCGCCGATTGGGACACCGTGGTTGCGGTGAAGGCGGCGATCAACAAGCAACTGGAAATGGCGCGCAATGATGGTGTGATCGGTGGCAGTCTGGAGGCGGAAGTCGAGCTGTGGTGTGCGCCGGAAGTTCGCCGTGCCGTCGACAAGCTTGGCGATGAGCTGCGTTTCGTACTCATTACGTCGGTGGCGCAGGTGCACGATCTGCATGCGGCCAGCGGCAATGGCACCGAGCTCGACGGATTGCGGGTGCGGGTGACGAAATCCACACATGGCAAGTGTGTGCGTTGCTGGCATTATCGGGCCGACGTCGGCGCGCACGCGGCGCACCCGGAACTTTGTGGGCGTTGCATCGAAAACGTGGCGGGCAACGGGGAGCAACGTCGCTATGCGTGAATCATCGGTGTCTGTTGCGGGGGTTGATCCGATGCAGAAACGGCTCGTGCGTACGGTGCTTTGGCTCGATCTGAGTATCCTCGTCATTGTGCTTGATCTGTGGACCAAGAGTCTGGCGGTGGCGCACCTGTCACTGCACCAGCCGGTGGCGGTGTTTCCGCACTTCAATCTAATGCTGGCGTACAACAGCGGTGCAGCGTTCAGTTTTCTTGCCGACGCCGGCGGCTGGCAGCGGTGGTTTTTTGCGGGCATCGCCGTCGCGCTCACTGTGTTCATGACGGCGTGGATCTGGCAATTGAAAGCAGGGCAGCGCTGGCTGGCCTGCGCACTGGCGCTGGTGATCGGTGGTGCGCTCGGCAACCTCTGGGATCGCGTCACATTGGGTTATGTCGTCGATTTCCTCGATGTCTGGTGGGGCGACTATCATTTTCCGGCCTTCAATATCGCCGACAGTGCCATCACTGTCGGGGCGCTGATGCTGATCGGTGAGATGCTCTTCAACCCGGAAAAAAACGAGGAGAAGTCGGCGTGAACGAGCCGCTGCGCATCGGTGCCGATACGAAGGTGACACTGCATTTCACCCTGCGGCTCCTCTCCGGCGAGATCATCGATTCAACCCGCACGCGCGGCCCGGCGACGTTCACCGTCGGCGATGCAAGCCTGCTGCCGGGCTTCGAGCGCGCCTTGCTGGGGCTGAAAGCCGGCGATCGCCGTTCGGTGGTGATCGATGCGCGAAGCGGATTTGGCGAGCACAATGCCGATAACGTACAGGTGATGGATCGCAGCCTGTTTGCTGCCGATGTGACGCTGGCGCGTGGCCTGATGCTCTCGTTTGCCGACAAGAAGGGTGAGCTGCCGGGTGTTGTCACTGCCTTCGACAACAATCATGTGACGGTTGATTTCAATCATCCCCTGGCCGGCCGCGAACTCGGCTTCGAGGTGGAAATTCTCGGTGTCGAAGCTCTGGACGCGACAGTCGTGCTTCGTGCCGTCGCTCGCGTGGAGGAAGAATCGTGAACGTTTTGCTCGCCAACCCGCGCGGCTTTTGTGCCGGCGTCGATCGCGCCATCGACATTGTCAATCGCGCCCTCGAGGTGTTCGGTGCGCCGGTGTATGTGCGGCATGAAGTGGTGCACAACCGCTTCGTTGTCGATGACCTGCGGGCGCGCGGCGCGGTGTTTGTCGAAGAGCTCGACGAGGTGCCGGATGACGCGCTGGTCATTTTCAGCGCCCACGGCGTCGCGCGGGCGGTGCAGGACGCGGCGAAGTCGCGCGGCCTCAAGG
>JBMOOP010000014.1:0-3578 GCA_049324495.1 Pseudomonadota bacterium | reverse complement strand
AACAGCGGGTCGGTGGAGAGCTTGAACGTCTCCTGGCGATGCGGTTGCAAACCGAACGCACGCCAGATGCGGCTGATCGCGCTCTGCGACATGCCCATCGCGGATGCCATCGAACGCGTGCTCCAGTGCGTGGCGTTCTCCGGCGTGCTTTCCAGCGTTCTGGCGATGACCGCGTCTACATGCGCGTCCCGGATGCTGCGTGATGTTCCGGGGCGCGGCGCATCCTGCAGGCCGTACAGACGAAACCCGATGAATCTTGCGCGCCATTTGCACACCGTTTGCTGCGAAACACGCAGGCGGGCCGCGACTGTTTTGTTGTCGAGGCCGTCGGCACAGCTCAGAACGATCCGGGCACGCCGGGTCATCCCTTGCGCCGTCTTGCGACGCAAGGCCAGAGCCTGCAATTGCTCGCGTTCTGCGTCGATCAAGACCAACTCTCTTTTGGGCCGCCCTCTCATGGTCATCCTCATTACTCCAGGGGGGGGTAAACGGTGGACCATGGGGAAAGGAAATTCATTCAATAAATTTCTGACTCACGACACTGGCCTGGCAAGGAAAATCCCAACGCCGCAAGCACCCCAAGGGTCACTTGCGGCGTTTTTGTTTCCGGCACAGTCTCCACCACGAAATGAGCAAACTCCCGGCGCTCCGGGTAATCGCGTCGTAGCCGGTCAAAAGCACGCGCGGCTTGTGCCCGGTCGACGGTTACCGAGGCCCGCAGTCGCGCGTCGTCCGCCGGAATATCGCAACAGGCCGCCAGCAAGGCAGCCAACGAGCCCGGCCAGCGCAACCGGGCGGAGTGATCCTCGTACCGATGACGAATCTGCGCCAACGTCACCGCAGGCACCACACCCAGCGCCGCGCACGCCGCGAGGTATACCTGCTCGGTCCCGCGCCACTTTCCTTCCAGGCTGTAACCGGCCACATGCGGCGTGCCCAGCCAGACCCTTGCCAGCAGCTCTGGCGGCACGACCGGCTCCTCTTCCCATACATCGAGTACCACCCGACGGCCGGGATCACGGTTCAACAAGGCCAGCAGCGCCCGGTTGTCCACCACCGGGCCGCGCGAGGTATTGATCAGCAAACGCCAGCGCGCCGCGTCCATCCGCGCCGCGTCCAGCAGGTGCCAGGTCGGCGCCGGGCCGCCACGGGTGAGTGGCACATGAAAACTGAGGATATCTGCCCAGGCGAGTAAGTCATCGAAGGCGAACCGGGCAGTGCCGGCCGGCAGGAACGCCGGATCGACCAGCGGATCGCAGACACCGACCTGAAGCCCCAGCGCCCGGGCGCGAGCAATGACTGCCCGACCCGTATTGCCACAGCCGATTACGCCGAGCCGTAATTCCAGGTGCGGTATCGCCTCCCGCGCTGCAAACAGCGCCAGCGCCGTGGCGATGTACTCACCCACCGCGACCGCATTACAGCCGGGCGCTGCCGCGCAGGGAATGCCACGTGCAGCGAGATAATTCAGATCGATATGGTCCGTGCCGATAGTCGACGAGCCAACAAAGCGCAGTGCCGCTCGAGACAACAGACTGGCATCAACAGGAGTAACCGATCGCACCAGCAGGACATCAGCGCCGGCGACATCAGCGGCAGTCATCGTCCGCCCGGCAATGCGACGGATCTCACCCAGGTTGCCGAAAAACTCTTCCAGCAACGGTATGTTCTCGTCAGCCAGGATCAGCATCGTCACCCAGACTCCCGGCAGGCCGCGCAACGGGCACCCGGCATTGTAACGACACCGGAGCTATGTATCTTGCTAATGAGTTTTGGCTATACTCAGGCGCTTCTATCCGCAGGACGTGTCGGGCGCCGTCCGCCGGGGACTCTCTGGGCACCCAAAAAACTCGTTTTACTTCAATTGGTTGCACTACCGTAGTATCCATCGATCACAGGACAAGAAAAATAATGGCTAAGCCTGTCCGCACTACCATTGCCGCGCTCCTGCTGGCCTTCGTCTCGCTGTCTGCCCACGGGGCGGACCCGACGGCGCCAGCCAGCCGCGACCTGCAGGTGCTCAAGCAGAACGTACTGGATCTGAACCGGGAGCTGACCTCCCTTGAGCAACAGCTGCTCTACCCCAGTACCCAACTCGCCATCTTCCTCTCCATTGATGTCGGCACGCCGATTCGCCTGGTTGATATCAATCTTGCGCTCGATAACAAAAACATCGGCTACCATTTCTACTCCGATCAGGAATTTCAGGCACTGGCCAAGGGCGGTATTCATCGCCTCCACACCGGCAATGTCACCAGCGGCGAGCACACCCTGCGGGCCACGATTACCGGCTATGACCCGCAGGGCAAGGATTACCAGCGCACGACCGCCTACAAGTTTGTGAAGGCTGCCGGCCGCAAGATGATCGAACTGAAAGTGGTGGACGATGTCGAAACCCGCCAGCACAAGTTCGCATTCAAGGAGTGGAACGAATAAGTCAGCCGGCATTGCCCCGAAGAACTCCCAGCCTAAGGCCCGAACCCAGCGCGCATGTCGATACAACGCCGGAAATTCCTGTTGGCGGCCCTGGCAGCACTTGCTGTCGCCTTTGCCAACGCCCTGACCGAAGCCGCGACACCGCCCGCCGCCAAGCGTTCTTTTGTTGAAGATGCCTACGTCGAGCCGCTGGATCCGCCAACCGTACTGTTTGGCGAGGTAATGTTCGACTACTACAATCACCGTAATTTCCCCGCAATCACCAATCTGCTGGCTGCACGCCAGCAGGGCATTCTTTCCGTACGTGACGATTACTCGGAAATGCTACTTGGCGACCTGTACACAACCTTCGGGCTTTTCAGTAACGCAGAAGCCATTTTCGCCGGGCTGGTGAAACGCGATATTCTTGCCAAGACTCGCAACGAAACCTGGTTCCACACTGCCAAGCTTCAGTATAACCAGGGAAAATATGACGAGGCGGCCCGCATTCTCGAGAACAAGATTGCCGAGTTGTCGCCCTCGCTCGAAAAGGAGCGGCTGGTGTTGCTGGGCAACATATACATTGTCCGTGGCGACTTCCAGAAAGCCGCCGACCTGCTCGCGAACGTCAAGGCCGATGACATTCTCGGTGCCTTTGCCGTCTACAACGCCGGCGTTGCCTTCGTTCGCGCCAACGCATTCGAGCGCGGCATCCCGCTACTCAAACGCATACGCGACCTGCCGCCAGGCGATGAAGAAACCAATGCCCTGAAAGATCGCGCCGCCCTCGCGATCGGTTTCACCTGGCTGCAGAAAGGCAACAACGATCTGGCACGAGAGTCATTGTTGACCATCCGCATGGACGGCCCATTCACCAACCAGGCGATGCTTGGCCTCGGCTATGCGAATTTCCAGCGCAGCGATTACAAGAAAGCCCTGCCGTTATGGCTCGAATTGCTGCAACGCAACACCTCGGATACCACCGTGCAGGAAGCGCTGTTGCTGGCGCCACGCGCCTACGAGGAGCTCGGTGCGCTGCCACAGGCACTGTTCGGCTACCGATATGCCGCCGACACGCTGCGCGAAGAACTGAAGAAGGTCGAGCGCACCATCATTCGAATCCGCGAGAGCGACTGGCTCGATTCACTCAATCCGGAAACGCC
>JBMOOP010000013.1:8258-33219 GCA_049324495.1 Pseudomonadota bacterium | reverse complement strand
TGCCACAGGCACTGTTCGGCTACCGATATGCCGCCGACACGCTGCGCGAAGAACTGAAGAAGGTCGAGCGCACCATCATTCGAATCCGCGAGAGCGACTGGCTCGATTCACTCAATCCGGAAACGCCGCAAGACGCCGCGATCTCCGACCCGCTGGCCCCGGTTACTGGCTATACGCCCACGAACATTCCGGAAGCACCGTATCTGTACAGCCTCTTTGCTTCCAACAGCTTCAGCGAAGACTACCGGTTATTCCTCGAGCTCAAGCGCATTGATGACTTGATCGACCATTGGCGCAGCCAGCTGCCCATCTATCAGGAAACCCTTCAACAGCACCGCCGGCAACTGGTGGTGCTCAAACCCCAGGTGGACGAAACAATCACGCGCCGCAGCCGCGACATTGACGTGCTGCGCTCACGCGTTGCGCCTCTGCAGGCACGCATCGAAGACGCGATCCGCAAGGGCAACCTGGAGCAGACCGCAACTCTCGACCAACTCGCACTGCTGGATCGCACGCGTGCCGTTGAAGCGCAGCTGGCCCGTAACCCGACGACAGCACCGAACGAGTTGCTGCAAGAACGCCTGCGTCGCGTCAAGGGTCTGGTGATATGGGATATCGCCGCCAGCGCAACGGCCCAGCAACAGCAAGCCATCAAGGATATTGAAAACCTCAAGGCGAACCTCGATGCGGCGCAACTTCACATCGAATCGCTGGATCTCGTGCGCAAGGATGTCAGGCACCGACTCGAGCCGAACTATGACCGCCAGATCGCCTCAGCCGCACAACGCCTGCAACAACTGAAGGACGAAATTACCGGGCGTATTAACCGTCAGGTTCTGTCACTGCAAAATCAGGCACTCATCGTCCTGGCAGAAAATCGCCGCAACCTCGGCACCCAACTCGCCGAAACGCACCTCTCCATCGCCCGCCTGCAAGACGCCTCGGTAAGTGACGCCATTGAGAAGAGGAAGCGTCGGTAATGCGCGCAGCAAAACTGCAATCCCCTCTCCGACTGCTTCTGCTTGCACTTGTCGCACTGCTGGTCACTGGCTGCGCCTCGTCACCCGAAGGCAAGCCAGCCGCCGAGAAGAGTATTCTGAGTGACGCTGTGCAGTCTCCGCAAAGCCGCTATGCGTCACAAACGCTTGCCGACCTGGAGAGCGTTGACGTGGATGTACAGCAAGGCGAGATCGATCTGGCGTCGATCGAAGGCGCGCTGGAAAGCTACAAGCAGGCCGTGCAACTGTTCAATGAACCCGAAAAACAGGTTGACTCATTGCGCCGCATGGCGGATCTCACCATGGCTGCGACCACCGAACAGGAAGGCCTTTCCCTGGAAGAGAAGCCCAGGGTGCCGGCAACACTTTCCGAAGAACGGGAAGTCAAGCTGGACAAGGATATCGACTCGATGCTTTTCCAAAGCTTCATGCAGGGCGCCAAGGACGCGAAGACACAGGAAGAGATGTACCGGATGCTGGACCTCGCCGGCGGCATCGTACCGGAACTTGAGGGCAGCAAACTTGCTGCCAACTACGAAACTGCCATCCTGCTCTATCAGTCCGTGATCAAGAGCAGTAAAAACCCGCAGGAACAAGCCGAAGCCTACTATCTGCTCGCCAAGGCCTACGACATTGCCGGAAAACATGATGAATCAATTGCAACGCTCAAGGAGCTTGGCCGCCGCCATCCGAACAGCACGTTCTACCTCGAGGCCCAATTCCGCCTCGGTGAAAGTTATTTCTCGGACGGCGAATTCGATCTCGCCAGCATGGCCTACAGCGAGGTGATTCGCGCCGGAAATGCCACCACTTTTTACGAACAATCGCTCTACAAGCGTGGCTGGAGCCAGTACAAGGTCTCGGACTTCGAGAAGGCGCTGGTCGACTTCTTTGCGCTGATAGACCTGCTCTCGGCGCAAGCGCCTGACGCGAAAGATGCCGGCCGCAATGCCCGCCTCCTGGACGACACCTTCCGGGTGGCGAGCATGTCATTCAACAATCTCGATGGCGCGAAATCCGTCACCGCCTGGTTCACCAAAAACGGCCACAAACCCTACGAAGACCGTATCTACCGTGCCCTTGGCGAGGTGTACGTCAAGCAGCAGCGTTACGCGGATGCTGCGGATACTTTCGACAGCTACGTCAGCCTCTACCCGAACAGCGATCTTGCGCCAGCGTTCTCTTCCAGCTCGGTCAAATCGCTGCAGGATGGCGGCTTCCCGACCCAGGTGTTGCCGGCAAAGGAAAAATTCGTTACCTCATATGGCATCGACAGCAAGTACTGGAAAGATCACGAACAGCAGCGTACGGAATATCTGCCCCTATTGAAGTCACATATACTTGACCTCGCCAAGCATTACCATGCAACCGCGCAGAAAGACCAGTCGGCAGAGACCTTTATCATTGCCTCAAAATGGTACTGGCAACTGTTGCAGACCGACCCGACTGATGCCAACGCCGCCGCCGTCAATCAGCTTTATGCCGAAGCACTCTTCTCCGGCAAGGCATTCGCCAGAGCCGCTCAAGAATTCGAACGCACCGCTTACACATATCCCGGGTACGACAAGGCATCCGAGGCTGCGTATTTCAGTCTCCTCGCCTATCAGGCACTGAGTGAAGAGATCAAAAGCGACGCCAAACAGGAACGGCAATACAAGCAACTGCTGGATCGCAAGATCGATGCCGGCATGAAGTTTGCCCGCACTTTCCCGGCACACGAGAAGGCTGCCCGGGTGCTGCAAAGCATAATCGAGGATCAGTTGGCGAAAAAGGATGTCGCCGGAGCAGTCAGTACCGCAGGACTGCTGGTCTCACTCAACCCGGCACCACCGCCGGACATGCAACGCTATGGTTGGGAAATCATCGCCAATGGCGAGTTCGATCTGGGCCGCTACAAAGTGGCCGAATTTGCCTACGGGAAAGCACTCACGTTCAACAACCTCAAGCCGGAAGAACGCCAAACCTACAGCAGACAACTGGCGGCCAGCATCTACAAACAGGGTGAGCAGCTGGTTGCCCAGGGCAAGGAACTTGAGGGCGCGAACGAGTATATGCGTGTCGGCACAGTTGTTGCCGATGCCAGCATTCGCGCCAGCGCCGAATTCGATGCGGCCACCATTTACCTCAAGAAAGAGCAATTTGCGCTTGCCATCCCGGTGCTCGAGGCGTTCCGCGTTCGCTTCCCGCAAAACACCCTGATCGAAACGATTCCCGACAAGCTGGCAGTCGCCTACGAGAAAACCGGCAACTGGGCGGGCGCCGCCCGGGAACTGGAAACCATCCATGACGCCAACCTGAAATCGCAACCGGAGCTCGCCCGGGCGGCTCTGTGGCAGGCGGCGGAATTCAACGAAAAAATCGCGAACGAGGCCGCCGTCGTTCGCCTGTACAACAAGTATGTTGCCGAAAATCCGGTGCCACTGGAACCGCGCATGGAAGCGCAATACCGGCTACTGAAGGTCTACGAGAAACATGGCGACGTAAAAAGTCGCGATGTGCTGCTCGCAGCACTTTCTACCGGCGCAAGAACTGCTGGCGCCGCCGCCACGCCACGCACCAATTACCTCGGCGCATTTGCCTCCTTCACGATTGCCGAACCGGTATTCCAGCGCTTCACCGATTTCAAGCTCAAGGCGCCGCTCAAGGTTTCGCTCGGTGAAAAGCGCAGGCTGATGCAGCAGGCCCTCGACGCCTACACCACCACCGCCAGGCTCGGGGTCGCAGAATATGCTTCGGCAGCACAATTTCGTACTGCCGAGGTCTATCGTATTCTCGCTGCCGACCTGATGACTTCCGAACGACCCAGAGGGCTGGGCGAGCTGGATATGGAACAGTACGATCTGCTGCTCGAAGAACAGGCACTGCCCTTCGAGGACAAGGCCATTGAGCTTTACACCCAAACCGCCAACCTCGTGAAACAGGATATTTACGACGAGTGGGTCAAGAAGAGCTTCAATGCGCTCGCGATACTGCAACCGGGTCGCTATGGCAAAAAAGAACAGGCCGAAGACTATGTCGACATCATTTATTGATCACGCCATACCTCATCGGCTGCTGGCCGTGCTGCTGGCCGTGCTGCTGGCCGGCTGTGCCGGGGCACCCAAACAACAGGTTACCGTCGATAACGTCAATGTGATCAAGCCGGTACGGGCGACGAACGCCGCGGTGGCCCCCACTACCAGCGATGCAACACATGTCCCCATCGTGGCGGCAAGTCCACAGGCACAAGCAGCCGCGCAACAGGCTGCTGGCGACTACTTTGCCGGTATCCAGATGATGAAGGCCGGAAAGCTTGACGATGCTTTGGTGATTTTCCAGCAGATGGCTACTCAGCACCCGATGCTTTCCGGACCTCTTGTCAACCAGGGACTGATCTACCTTCGCCAGGAAAAATGGGGCGAAGCGCTCAACGTACTCGACCAATCGTTGAAGATAAACCCGCAGAATCCGTTTGCATGGAACCAGCGCGGCGTTGCCTTCCGGGCGCAGGGCAAATTCAAGGACGCCCGCGCAGCCTACGAAAAAGCGCTCGCCATCGACCCGCAATATGCCAAGGCTCACTTCAATCTCGGCGTCCTGGCGGATCTCTACCTGCAGGATCTACAACTGGCCCTGTTGCACTATGAACGCTACCAATCACTGCAACGCAAACCCGATCAGGCCGTTGGCAACTGGATCGCTGACCTGCGCAATCGCCTCGGTATCGCGACGCCCACACCAACCGTGCCGGCCGCAAACACATCCCCCACTGACAATGCAGCGCCCAACAGCACCGCTGCGCCGGACAAGGCAGGATGAACGACATGATGCCCAGCCACGTCACCCTCACGATGGCTCTTGTGCTAGCCACTGCCATCGCTTTCGCAGCCGATCCGCCACCGACTAAACCACAACAAACGCAAGCGCCTGCTGCTGCCGCCAAACCAACAACAAAGACATCTGCATTTGCTGCAGCGGCGAATGCCGCCGCGACCAAACCAGTTGCAGCACCAGCCACCGACAGCGAACTGGTAACCAACGTCGTTGGCTCGCAGGAAGCACCGACGATCATGAACGTCGTGCCATGGAAGGACAAGGAAGTGAAACTGGACAAGAAGTCGCCCACCACGAACATCCTCAACCAGGTGCTGCAACCGCTCGACCGGGATGTGCTGCGCCGCGAAGTGCAGTATTTTCGCAGCTTGCAGGATCAGAAAATCCAGTGATCTCGCGTTGACCCGCAAACCCGTCAATCATCCATCCCGATCCACACAGGAGCAACCCAATGGCAACCGCGAACGAACCAGGCCTAATCATGACCAGCATTGAGTTTTTCCAGGTCGGCGGCTTCTGGATGTACCCGATCCTGCTGACCCTTATCGCCGGTATTTTCATCGGCTTTGAGCGTTACTTCTTCCTGGTGGGCCTTGCGAACCGCAACGGCAAGGTCTGGAGCGAGCTATACCCGATCATGACCAAGGGCAACTTCAAGCAGGCGCTTGAAACTGCCAAAAACTCGAACAGTTTCATGGGCAACATCATTGCTGCCGGTCTGACGCGCGCTGCCAACGCACGTCGCACCGAAGATATTGAGCTGGCGATGGAAGAAGCGCTGATGGAAGTGCTGCCGCGTATCGAAAAGCGAACCCACTACCTGTCTACGCTCGCCAACGTTGCCGTTCTGCTTGGCCTGCTTGGCACGATTATCGGCCTGATCCACGCATTCACCGCCGTAGCCAGTGCCGACCCGTCCGAAAAAGCCAACATGCTGTCGGCGGCTGTCGGCGAAGCCATGAACTGTACGGCATTTGGTCTCGTCACCGCGATTCCGCTGCTGGTGGTGTTCTCCTTCCTGCAGTCCAAGGCCGGTGAAACGGTGGCAAGTTTTGAAGCCGCATCCGTGAAGTGTCTGAACGTTATTCGCCAGATCAGCTCCCGCACCGAGTAATCCCTCAGACCGAACGCCAGGAGTCGTTATGAGGGCAAAAAAGCCTCGTGAGATGGAGGCCGATCTCGACATGACCACTTTCATTAATTTGATGGTGGTTTTGCTCGCGTTCCTGCTGGTCAGCGCCGTATTCACCGAAGTCACTCGACTCGATGTGAATCTCCCCGCCGCAGGTGACGGTCAATCGGCCGACGATAAAAAACCACCGCTGGTGCTGGAAGTCAGCTTTTACAAGGATCAGATTCTCGTCGCAAATCAGACGGCCGGTCCGCTGATGGTTTTCCCGGTGTCGGCGACCGGCTTCGATTACAGGGGCCTGAAGACTTATCTGATCGGGCTCAAGGACGAATACCCGGCCGTGACCGAGGTATCGATACTATTGGAGCCGGATACCCCCTATGAAGTGCTGATCAGCGGCATGGATGCAGTGCGTTACAAACCGAAGCTGGTCAACGGCAAGCAAATCAAGGCTGCCCTGTTTCCCGACATCAGTATCGGTGATGCGATGCCCAGAGTCGTCCCGGCACCGGTTACCGAACCGGGAACGGAAGGTGCGCAATGAAGAAGACCGCCCGTGCCAAACGGATGGAGCGCCGCCACAAGTTTCTGAAACCGGCGACCATTCAGCTCACCTCGCTGATCGACATTCTGACCGTCCTGGTATTCTTCCTGCTGGTCAACCAGCAGAACGTCACCCAGATTCCGGGCAGCGAAGACCTGCAGTTGCCACGCTCAACGTCGGACCAGATGCCAGGCGAATCGCTCGCCATCATGATCACCAAGGACTCCATCCTTGTGCAGGGCGTGAAGGTTGCTGATATTGCAGCCATCGCAGCCTCCGCTGAAACGACTATCCCGGGTCTGGGCCAGGAGCTCCAGTACCGCGCATCGAAGACTGCACCGAAGATCAATGAGCAGGGTTTCCCCGAACGCGAGATCATGATCATCGGCGACAAAGGGATTCCCTACACTCTGCTCCGTAAAATCATGGCCACGTGCAGCGAAAACGATTACTCAAAAATATCGTTTGCAGTGTTGCGCCGGAAGGAGGATGCGTCATGACGGCAAAACCCTTTGCCGGCATCAGTCCGACCGACTATCTCGCCAGCGCGTACCTTGCCTGGGACAGCATCGGCGGCGACCGTAACCGCAACCGCTGGCTGGCCCTGCTGGCCCTGCTCATCACCTTCTCGCTGTCGATCCTGATAACCCGTATCGAAGTTCCCAAGGTTGATCGGGCAACAGCTGAAAAAGTGCCGGAGCGGCTGGCCAAACTGGTTATGGCAAAGAAGCTTGAACCGCCGCCGCCTCCTCCTCCGGCGAAAGAGGAAGTAGCCGAGGAGAAAAAAACCGAAGAAGCCAAACCCGACGAACCGAAGCCGCCTGTCGATGTCGCGGTGGCCAAGGCAAAAGAGAAAGCACAAAAAGCCTTTTCCGAAGCCAAACAGGAACTGGCTGCCATGCAGGATCTTGCCTCGGCATTCGATATGGGCGAACAGCAATTGAGTAAGGGTGGCGCTGCCGCCTTTGGTGCAGGCGGTAATGGCGCGGTATCACGCGACATGATTACCAGCCGTGCCGGCAAAAGTTCAGGGGGGGTGACTCTGGGGGCGGCCTCCAGCGGGGGTGGCGGTTACGGCGTTGCCGGCGGCACCAAACTCGCCGATGCCCAGATGGCAAAAGTTGCATCCAACATCACCCAAAGCAGCGTCGGTGCAACCCGCAAGAACGCCAGTGGCAATCTGGAACGCACGCAGGAAGAAATCCGCCGCATGATGGACCGCAGCAACGGCGCACTGCAGGCGATCTACCAACGTGCTCTACGCAGCAACCCGACCCTCAAGGGTCAGATCGTGCTGCGCCTGGTGATTGCGGCCGATGGTTCAGTAACCGCCGCCGACTTAGTATCCAGTGATCTGCATGATCCGGAAACTGAAAAGAAGTTGCTCACGCGCATCAGGGCCATCAACTTTGGTGCCATTGAGGGCGTGGCTGTGTGGAATGACACCTACACTCTCAACTTCTTCCCGGGCTGAGGCGTTGTTGTCGAAATGAAGAACGGGACGCCAAGGCGTCCCTTCTTTTTATATTTACGCTATCTTGTCGCCATAGCTGTCTGACAGGAGAACCACATGTATCTTCGTAGCATGTACTACCGATCTGCGATTGTCGTTGGTTTATCTGTCATCGTCCTGGCCGGCTGCATCCCGGCACCCAACGACATCGGCATTGACTATTCCGGCCCTATTTTTCGCAAGTCAGAGGCTGATGCGGCACGCCTCTCGCCGGCCGGCCTGCCGCCGAGTACGACCGAAAGCGAATCCGATTGTGCGCTGGTCGTGGAAATCCCGACCCGCAAGCGCAGTGAATGTGGTGTCCGCCGCGTGATGGCGCGCTACAACAGCGGCTTGCAGACGCTGTACCAGCGGCGCCTCACCGATGACCCGACGATCAAAGGGCAAGTCGTGCTGCGCATGATCATCCTGGCCGACGGCAGCGTACAGTCATGCGACATCGCCTCAACCGATATCCACGATACTGAGCTGACGCGCCAGATCACGGCGTATGTGCGCACGATCAGCTTCGGCCCGCTCGAAGGCGTACCGGCCTGGTCCGACACCTACACGCTGGAATTTTCGCCCCCGGACGGCAGCAAAAAATGATCGGCTGACGGCGGCCAGGGTTGGCCGTAGTGCGCGGCGAATGTTGCGCCAAGAATTTGTGCCCGCGATGGCAGGCCGCCCCCCAGGCAACGCAGCACTTCGCCATGCACAGCGCGCCACAACGATTCTTCATTGAGCGGATCTTCGCTGCCAAGGTTGTCGAGGCTCACGTAAAAAGCTTTGCCGCAAGCCGCACTCAGCATCCACTCCACTGCCTGCGGTCGCGCTTCGACACGCTCGAAATTTGCCTGCTGCGCGCCGTTGCGCCCGTCCGGTTCGTACCAGTAGCCAAAATCGACACATTGGCGGCGCGCCTCCCCAGCCACACACCAATGCGCGATCTCGTGCAACGCACTTTGAAAGTAGTCGTGACGAAAAATAATTTCATGCCAACCATCCGGCTGCGATGCCGGCTGATACAAGGGCTCGTCACCTCCGGCAAGCAGCCGGGTGCGGTACGTCAGACCAACGGCCTGCGCAAAAAGCGCGATAACATCAGCTGCGTCGTATTGCACGGTTTGCACCCAAGCGTACCGGTAGAATGCGGCGCCTCCCGCCGACGGCCGCTACCCTAACGTGACGCCCGCACCACAACAATCCTCATCTTCGCGCCCACCCTCGGAGTTGCGCGCACTGCTGGCACTGGTTTTGCCCATGCTCGGCGGCCAACTCGCGCAAACCGCCAACGGTTTCGTCGATACCGTGATGGCTGGCGCGGTGAGTCCGCTGGACCTCGCGGCGGTCGCCATCGGCGCCAGCATCTGGGTGCCGGTGTACCTGTTCATGGTCGGCGTGATCATCGCTGCCACACCAATTTTGTCGCAGCATATCGGGGCCGGTCGTCATCACCGGGTCGTACCGACCGCCTGGCAGGCACTCTGGCTGGCCGCCGGGGTCGGCATCAGTGGTCTGCTCGCGGTGCGCCATGCCGACCTGTTGTTCAACGCGCTGGACGTGCCCACGCCATTGCGCCTGATGACCGGGCATTATCTTGCCGGCCTCTCCTGGGGGCTGCCTGGCGTGGCGCTGTTTATCGGGCTGCGCAGCTACAGCGAATCGCTTTCGCACACTCTGCCGGCCCTGGCCATCAGCCTCATCGGCCTGGGCGCCAACATTCCGCTCAACTACCTGTTCATTCATGGCCTTTCCATTCCCGGTGTCGTCGATATTCCGGCGCAAGGTGGCCCGGGCTGCGGCATTGCCACCGCGATCGTGATGTGGCTGATGGCCACGCTGATGTGGCTTTACGTGCGCCACGCCCGCCACTATCAGGAAAAAACTCCGCGCGGCACGCATATCGATGGCCGCCCCCACGCACCGGACCTGCCGGTGCTCGGTGCGATGCTGGCGCTCGGCTTGCCCATCGGCCTCGCCATTTTTTTCGAGGTGAGTATTTTCTCGATCATCGCCGTGCTGCTCAGCACTCTTGGCGCAGATGTTGTCGCTGGTCACCAGATTGCTCTGAATTTTGCTTCGCTGACTTTCATGTTGCCGCTGTCGGTCGCGCTCGGACTCACCGTCCGCACCGGACTCGCCGCGGGTGCCGGCGATCTCGCCGCAGCTCGTCGCGCAGTGCGAACGGGCATCACGCTTGTCACCGGCGTCGCCCTGTTCAATGTCACCGTGTTGCTGCTCGGCCGGGAAGCAATTCCCGGGATTTATACCCAGAGCAGCAACGTCCAGGCGCTGGCAGCATCGTTGTTGGTGTTTGCCGCCATTTTTCAAATCCCCGACGCACTGCAGGTAACTGCCAGCGGCGCGCTGCGCGGCTTCAGGGACACCGCCGCACCGATGTGGATTACCCTGATCGCCTATTGGTGTATTGGTCTGCCGCTGGGCTGGCTGCTGGGATTCGGTTCACTGTTCGGGATTGCCGTCGGCACGCCAATGGGGCCGCAAGGATTCTGGATCGGACTGATCGCCGGACTTGTTGTTGCGGCAGTGCTGCTCAATCTGCGCCTGGCCGGTTTCCTGCGCAGTGCGCGCCGGAGATCGCAAAAAGACTGAGCCCAGCGCTGTGACGCACCACACGTCCTGGGTACTTTCGTCGCGAATTTCACACCACCAACCACCACCATTCTTGCTGCCTGCCACAGTCGGCGCTATCTTCATTCCAGCATGTAACGTACGGCATGCAGGCAGGTGCATATGAACAGGCCGACTGGCGAACCACAGGGTTCACGCGGCAAGGTCATTAACCTGAACTCCCGACGGCCATCTCGCGACGAGCCTGGCCGCATCCTCAGGATCGCTCCGGAAAACGATGGGTTGCGTACCCTTTACAGCAACGACAGCCATCCTGATCGCCTGATGTCTCTCGACATCATCGGCTGGGCACTGCATGAATCCGGTACCGTCACCGCTCTCGTTCCCTGGCTCAAAGATGTCGTCGCAGCAACACTGCTCGCTGATCCACTCAACGGCCGCTGCGAAGGCTACTGGGATCCATGGGGCACCCGGTTGCTGCCGGCAGCTCCTGCGCACAAAATTTCCGAACTCAAGGGTGCGCTCGATTTTTTCCGCCCGGCAGCCAACAACCACGCCGTGATCGTACAGTCGATTCCCGATTCGCCCGGCACACATGCAGTGATGTCGTCAGATGGATTCCAGTCCGTGCAACTGCTGGAAGTGGTCGGCTGGCAATTGCGCGGTGACGGGCGCGTGCTGGCCATGCTGGCTGACGGTGCGCAAATTACCGATACCCCGATACTCGCAACCGACCGTTGCCTGTATCCGGCCCAGGAACATCCGGCATTTCGCTATTTTTTCCAGCATGGCGTCGCCAACCAGCTCAAACGGCACGAACCGGAAGCCCTCGCTTGCCTGGCTATGCTTGCCGGTCGTGGCGGCAGCAGGGATTAAAAACCCGATGCCAGTCTGAAGATGGACCGCAGTCTGCCTGCAACAGCGTTTTCCCTCAATCGCGCTTGCGCACCACAAAGACAAACACACCGCCGCTCCCGGACTGTTCGATCAGTGCGTGCCCGAGATGAGCGCAAAATTTCGGGATGTCGCGCATCGTCGAAGGATCATCAGCGACAACACGAACGATTTCACCGGCAGTCATCCGGCGTATCTGCGCATGCAGGAGCATTACCGGCTCCGGACAGCGCAGCCCGCGCGCATCAAGCTGCTGTTCGCCTGCCGGGTTTGCGCTCACGGCACCCGCTCCACTGATGGCGATACCGCGCGGGCTGACGCGGCGGAAGCTGCCACCTTGAAATAAACCAACACCGGTAGCAGCGCCAGTACCGTGAGCAGCGCACCGGCAATAAACACCTCCGCATAACCTGCCTGCTCGGCAACAACGCCGCTAAGGAGAGCGGCAATGCCCACGACGATAACCTGCGCTGATGCCTGCAACGTGTAGTCTGTACCTGGCGAGTGCGCACGGCACACATCCATCATTACGGTGAACAACGCCACCGTCGACAGCCCATCAGCAAACTGTTCAAAACACACCACGACATAGAGGACATGGTCATCAGGCCTGCCTGCAACAATCAACAGGTAGCCCAGCAGCCCGGCCGCCTGCATGCCACCGAACAACAGCAAGGCATGACGATGACCCAGCCGCAACAACAACGCACCGCCGAGGAACGCACCGGCAATGCCAGCGCTGGCACCAATCACACCAACCAGCATGCCGATATCGGCAAGTGGCAGGCCGGCATCCAGCAGCAGCGGTCCGATCATGCGCGAGGCGAGTGCATCACCAACCTTAAAGGTCATCACCGCAAGCAACCACCAGTGCAAACCCGGACGGGCGAGAAAATCGCGAAACACCCGCCAGTACCCACGCACACCATGCCATGGGGTATGCGTTGCAGCGCGTTCAGCCATCGTGCGTTCATCCCGCATGAGCAGCACCGGCAGCAGCGCCAGCAGCAACAACGAAGCAATACCTGCATAAGACGACTGCCAGCCAAAGCGGGCTACCAGCCACAGCAGCAAGCCGCCACCGACCATCATGCCGACCTTGTAGCCGATCACCTGCACGCTGTTGCCTAGCCCGCGCATGCGCAGCGACAACCGGCTGACTGCCAGACCATCGGTGGCGATGTCCTGCGTCGCCGCGACCAGATTGAGCAGGAACAGCACAACCAACAAGGGCACGAACGCCTGTGCAACCCAGACCGAAAAATCCTGTGCCGCAATCAGCAGCATCAATACCAGCGTTGCAGCGTTGAGCGCCAACAGCCAGCGCTTGCGCGTAGCAAAGCGATCAACGAAAGGCGCCCACAGGAATTTCAGTGCCCACGGCAATGCCAGTAGACTCGTGAAACCAATCGCGGCGAGCGAGACACCGCTGTCACGCAGCAAGGCCGGCAGAGCCTTGCCGAGCAAGCCGGCCGGTAATCCCTGCGCAAAATATAGTACGGCCAGCAAACCGAGCAGCCGTGCGTCGACAGCGCAACCGGCGTTCACTCGCCGCCCACCTGACCGGTCACGCGCACATAGACGGTGATTTCTTCGCGGTCGTGATAGAGCTGACGCGCACGCATCTCGAAGACAAATCCGGCCGCTGCAAGTTCGTCACTCAGCCGCCCGAGATTGAGCTGCGCTTCCGCATAACGGCTCTTCATCGGCAATTTCAGATTGAAGATTGCCTGCCGGCACCACCTGCTGGTCAGCCAGCGGCCCACCAGCGCCGTGACCCGTGCTGGTTTCTCGACCACGTCGCACACCAGCCAATCGACAGGGCGGCGCGGCTGAAAAGTAAACCCGTCGGCCCGCTGATGCGTGACCAGCGGATCATCGCCCACGATCGGCGCCAGCGGCCCATTATCGACCGCCTCAACGCGCATCCCGCGGCGCACCATCAACCAGGTCCAGCCGCCAGGCGCAGCGCCAAGATCAACCGCCGTCTTGCCGGCAACCAGCCGGGTCGCCCACTCTTCGCGTGGAATGAACAGATGCCACGCTTCTTCAAGTTTCAGCGCCGAGCGACTCGGTGCTTCCCGCAGCAGTTTCAGTCGCGGCACTCCCAGCGGCCAGGGTGAGGCATGCGCCACAGCACCGACACAGACGTATGCCGTAGCACCATCCGCCAGATACAGCACGAAGCGCCAGGGACTTGTCGGCGTCATCCGGCTACCGGCTTCGGTCAGCGCCGCGCGGATCGGCTTTTCCAATTGCCGCACCAGCGCCGCCAGTTCGCGCCCCTCGTTGGTATCCGGCGCGCCGACCAACAGCTCCCGCACATCGGGCAAGCCGGCAAGATGCGGGCGAATCGGCGCCAACCGGTCCGGCGGGGCAATCGCAATCGGGCCACTGGCGGCAAACAGATCGCGCGCAAAAATCAGCTCATCAAGCGACACCGTTCGCACGACATCACGGGCGTCACCTTCGTGCAGCTGGAAACAGGCATAGCCGCTCTCCGGAACAGCCCGGCCGAAACCTGAGAAGCCGCGTTGCGCGCAAGCATCTGCCATGGCTGCTACACATTCCTTTTCAAAACCTGGGCGACAGGTGGCCAACAGCGTCTGCATGTACATGCGGGTTACGGTTTTTAACTATAAAGGGGGTGGGTGAGCCAGTATGATCGACTCCCATGATCTCACGACACACTTCACAACATGCTGCGGGCCGCCATGGCCTTTTCCTCTTCCTGGCTTGTCTTGCTGCTCTTGCGCTGCCGGCGCCGGCCGGCGCCGAAGAATTCATGCCTTTCGATATCCCGAATGATGCCAGCCCGTTTGACAACCCCGGTTTTGATACCTCGCTGCCCGAGTTCACCGAGCCGGAACCTGCCGTCCCCGCCGCACCGCAGGCAACAGCGGTAACCACACCGCCACCCGTCGCGCCAGCCGATACCGGCCCCCCGCTGATCGCACCGAAAATTGATGCGTACGTTGATGTGTCTTTCAACGATTCCGACCTCAGCGCCATCGGTTATGCTGCCACGCCGGGCGGCTATCGTTTTGTTGTCGGGTTTGTTTTTCAGGATCTCGGGAACGAGCGCTGGACGATCGCGCCGGAGGCAGGCTACTTCCGGATCAACACCGCCGAACAGGACAACGTCACCGTTGATCGGAACAGTCCCAGCCTGCCGCAATATATCGTCACCACGACCCACCGCTTATCAAGCGAAGCTGCCTCCCTGGACTTCGGCGGCCGCTTCGGCTTCAGGATCAACGATCGGGCACTCATATATGCCCGTACAGGCCTGGGTTTTTACCATCGTGCCGATACGCAGGAAACGATGCGTGCCTACGAGCCAAAAAATTCGGGGACCGCGCCCAGGGGCAGCGACATCCTGCCTCCCGACTCGTTCAGCAAAACCGGCATTGCACCCTACGCCACTCTCGGTATTGCCATCATGCTGGGCCAGATTCCGTCCGTTTACGTCGAATACGGTTCTCGCCGCATTGAAGGCGAGCTGCTCAATATCACTTCGCTGGGTTTGCTGCTGAATTTCTGAACGCGCGCCAAACCACCCTGGATGCTACCGGTGCCACTGGTCACCGTTCGGGGTTGGTCGGATCGGGAGGCGGAACCACACCCATCGCCTGGTCGCGTATCGCATCGCTCTGCTCCGCCATCGATGTCGACATCTGGCTGGTTGCCTGCGCCGCCGCTTTCGCCATTTCGATATCCTTGATCTGTTGCTCAAGCACCCTGCCGTTGTCGTTGCCGTCCCTGAGCATGAACCAGACAACGGCAAACACCAGCGCCAGGGAAATCAGAATACGCAGCATCATTTGATCCTTGCCGGTTTGTTTTTGGTGTGCGTTGCCCGCGTTACTTGACGAAAACAACCGTTTTGCTGCCATCCACTATCACTCGATCCTCCAAGTGCCACTTTACCGCACGCGCCAACACCCGGCGCTCGATTTCCTGACCGAGCACCCGCAACTCATCAGCCGAGTGACGGTGCGATACCCGCGCCACATCCTGCTCGATGATCGGCCCCTGATCGAGCTCGGCAGTAACATAGTGACTGGTGGCGCCGATAAGCTTCACACCCCGTTCATAAGCCTGCCGATAGGGGTTGGCACCGGCGAACGCCGGCAGGAACGAATGGTGGATGTTGATGATCCGGTTGCGGTGGTGGCGGATGAAACTGTCGGTGAGCACCTGCATGTAGCGGGCCAGCACAATCAAATCGATCCCGTCGCCGAGCAATTCGAGCATACACCGCTCGGCATCGGCCTTATTGTCCTTTGCCACCGGCACCCAATGGAACGGGATACCGAAGCCTTCTACATCGGCTCGCAAGTCCTCGTGGTTTGAAATCACCATCAGGATATCGCCGACCAGATCCCCGCGACGGACCTGCCACAACAGTTCCATCAGCGCATGATCGTATTTCGAGACCAGCAGTGCCATCTTCTTGCGATCGGCCGCATAGGCGATATGCCAATGCATGTTGTGCTTCTCCGCCACGGCTTTCCGGAAGGCATTGTGCAGCACGTCACGGCTGACATCGAGATGTGGTGTCTGGAACTCCAACCGCATGAAAAACGTGCCGCCCTCGGCATCGGACGAATGCTGATCGAGATCGGTAATGTTGGCGCCATGATTGTAAAAAAACGTCGACACCGCGCTGACAATGCCCGGGCGGTCCGGACAAGTGATCAGCAAACGCGCCGTCGTCTCCGGTTTCGGAGTTGAATTTTTTTTGTTCATTTCAGTCGGGATCGTTGAACATTTCCTTGCGGAAGGCAGACGGCGTCTTGCCAGTCCACTTCTTGAAGGCACGATGAAAAGAGCTGGCCTCGGAAAAGCCCATCAACATGGCAATTTCGTCGATGGAAAGGTCGGGCTTGGAAAGATAATAGATGGAAGCATCCTTGCGGATCGAATCCTTGATCTCCTGGTAACTGGTGTTGCCCTCCTTCAACCGGCGCCGCAGCGTCTGCGGCGTCATGTTGAGCTTTTCGCAGATCACCTGGAAATCCGGAAAGTTGTTGCCATATTCCTTGGAGATAATCGCGCGAATCTGCGCCGGCAGGCCGACACTGTGAAAATTGCCATCGATCAATTGCGCCAGTGAATCCTTGAGGAACCGCGACAGCGACAGCGAGTTCTGCACCAGCGGCATGTCCATATAGGTGCGATCAAGCACAATCTGGCTACGACTCTGGCCGTACAGCACCGGACAGGGGAACAACTCCTTGTACTGCTCAGCTTCCGGCGGCGGCGGGAAATCGAGGGTGATGCGCATCGGCACGATCGGCTTGCCAATCAACCAGCCGAAAAAACGGATAGAGATAAACACCAGTGTCTCGGTGATGAATTCACGGAATTCGATCGGGCCGACATTGAACAGGATCGCCGCCTCGGCCTCGCGCACGTCGACCCGCGCAACGGTCTCGACGCCGAACAACTGGTAGAAGCCCAGCGCGCGGCGGATCGCCTTTTCAAGGGTTGCGCAGTTGATCACCGCGTGGGCCATCATCGAGAACGTACCCGGACGGGTACGGTAATAACCCTGCCCAAAACCCATGAACTCGTCTTCGGTCCGCTGCATGACCGCCAGCATCAGGTCGATAAACTTGCGGCGCTCAATCGGCGCGGAAGGATCTGCGAGTATGGCCGGATCCAGTCCGATTTCTGCGAATAAACGCGCAAGATCAATGCCGCTTCGCGCAGCGCCCTGCAACACTTTCAACGCGACTGCCACCGGCAGACTACCGCCAGTCACTATGCTTTTCTGTACCAAAGACAAATGCCGATCTCCATGGTCAGACTGCGCCGCGCTGTGATTTCCAATTACGCAGCCAACTGCTTGAAAGCACCGAAAAATATGCCGGCGCCATGATAATTAATGTCAACCAAATTGGCACATTGCGTCATTGATGGGGGGTAGGCCCCTTGGCCACCATCATGGCCCTGCCTGAACCCGCCGGCTTTGCGGGTGGCATGTTGTCCATTTCATCCAAAGCCGGCCCGCTGATCTTGGCCATCCGCTCGGCGCAGGCATGCCGGCCATAAGGATACAACCCGTTGATTATACAGAGTTGGAAGTCGCCGGCCATGGGCGTGACCGCCATTTAAAGATACCTGAGGGAGCCGAACACCATGCAAAACCGGGCTATTTTCGAACAGGACCACAACATCTTCCGCGAGAATTTCCGCAAGTTCCTTGATGTTGAAGTAAAGCCGAACCAGGAGCAGTGGATCAAGGATCGCTCCGTCTCCCGCGAAGTGTGGAAAAAGGCTGGCGAGCAGGGCTATCTCTGCCCGTTCGTCGACGAAAAATGGGGCGGCTCCGGCCTCAAGGATTTTCGCTATCCGCAGATTATGGTTGAAGAGCTGGCGCGTATCGGGGAGTCGGGCTTCGCCATCAGTCTGCACAACGACATCATCGCCCCCTACATAGACAGCTTCGCCAACGACGAACAAAAGGCACGCTGGCTGACGAAAGCCTGCTCCGGCGAAGCTATTCTTGCCATCGCAATGACCGAGCCCGGCACCGGCTCCGACCTCAAGGGCGTCAAGACGAGAATCGAAGACAGAGGCGATCACTACCTGCTCAATGGCTCCAAAATCTTTATCTCCAACGGTATTCTGGCCGACATCGTCATCGTCGTTGCTCAGCACGGCGACAAAGGTATTTCCCTGGTGGTGGTCGAGCGCGGCATGCCCGGCTTCAAGCGCGGCCGTAAGCTCGACAAGATGGGCATGCCCTCACAGGATACTGCCGAACTTTTCTTTGAAGATGTGAAAGTTCCCAAGGCCAACCTGCTTGGCCAGCCGGGCATGGGCTTTATGTACCTGATGCAGAAACTGGCGCAGGAGCGCATCGTCTGCGCCATCGGCGCGATCGCCGGCGCCGAATATGCACTGGAACACACCCTGAACTACGTCAAAGAGCGCAAGGCGTTCGGTAAGCCAATCGGCAGCTTCCAGGCCAACCGCTTCAAAATGGCCGAGATGAAAACCGAAATCACCATTGGCAGGGTCTTTATAGACAATCTGGTGATGAAGTGCGTGAACAATACCATCACGCCGGAAGAGGCATTCATGGCCAAATACTGGTCTACCGACCTGCTCAACAAGGTTGTCTACGATTGCGTGCAATTGCACGGCGGTTACGGCTACATGATGGAATACCCGATTGCCCGCGCCTATGTTGACGCACGCATCACAACGATTTTCGCCGGTACCAACGAAATCATGAAAGAGATGATCGGCCGCGGTATGGGCCTGTGACCGATTGATTAACCACCGCAAGCCAAGGAGAAAACAGCAATGTCAGAGATTCGCTTCGACGACCGTGTCGTCATCGTCACCGGCGCAGGAAACGGCCTCGGTAAGAGCCACGCCCTGCAATTTGCCAAGCGTGGTGCCAAGGTTGTAGTCAACGACCTCGGCGGTTCTGCCCATGGCGAAGGGGCTTCAAAATCCGCAGCCGATATCGTGGTCGATGAAATCCGCGCCCTGGGTGGCGAGGCCGTCGCCAACTATGACTCGGTCACTGACGGCGAGAAGATCGTCCAGTGCGCCCTCGACAACTTCGGCAAGATCGACGTGGTCATCAACAATGCCGGCATTCTGCGCGACGTGTCGTTCCACAAAATGACGGATGGCGACTGGGACATCATTTACAACGTCCACGTCAAGGGCGCCTACAAAGTGACTCACGCTGCCTGGCCGCACATGCGCGACAAGGCCTATGGCCGCGTGGTATTCACGGCTTCCGCCGCCGGCATCTACGGCAACTTCGGCCAGGCCAACTACTCAATGGCCAAACTGGCGGTACACGGTCTGTGCCAGACGCTGGCGATCGAGGGCAAGAAATACAACATCCTGTGCAACTCGATTGCGCCGATTGCCGGTTCACGCATGACGGCCACCGTCATGCCGGCGCAAATTCTGGAGCAGCTGAAACCCGAATTTGTATCGCCGCTGGTACTGAAACTCGCCGCCGAGAACAACGCCGAAACCGGCGGTCTGTTTGAGGTGGGTGCGGGCTGGATCGGTAAACTGCGCTGGAACCGCACCGTGGGCCAGGGCTTCCCGATCAACAAGGAAATCACCCCGGAACAGATCAACAGCCAGTGGGCTGCCGTCACCGACTTCTCGAAATCGACCTTCCCGACCAATGTTCAGGAAGCGCTCGCTCAACCCATGCAGAACCTGCAGAACAAGTAATTGCTGTCCTGAGGCTCCAGCTTTGGCCGGAGCTCACGTCCACCTGCGAGTGGTCCCATAACTTACGAGGAAACGACAATGAGCAAGAAAGTCTATGTGATCGGCGTCGGCATGACGAAGTTCACCAAGCCAGGCGATCCTACGGCCCCCGAATATCACATCGCCGGCAAAGAAGCCGTCCTGGAAGCACTGGGTGACGCCGGCATCGGCTACAACAAGGTCCAGCAAGCCTGGACCGGCTACGTGTACGGCGACAGCTGCTGCGGCATGCGCGCCATTTACGAAGTCGGCCAGACCGGCATTCCTATCTTTAACGTCAACTCCAACTGCTCGACCGGTTCCTCCGCGCTGTTTGGCGCCCGTCAGGCTGTTGAGTCCGGCGCAGTCGAGTGCGCGCTCGCACTCGGCTTCGAGAAGATGGAAAAAGGCATGTTGATGAGCAAGTGGAACGATCGGATGAATCCGATGGAACTGCACGCCATGACCATGATGCGCCTGCAGGAGTTCACGCCTTCGCCGCCCGCTGCGCAAATGTTTGGTGGTGCCGGCCTTGAATACCAGAAGAAACACGGCACCAAAAACGAGACGTTCGCCAAAATCCAGGTGAAGGCTCGCAAACACGCTGCCAACAATCCAAAGGCGCTGTTCACCGAACAGGTAACCGTTGAGGAAGTGCTCGCTTCCCCGCACCAGTACGGCCCGCTGACCCGCCTGCAGTGCTGCCCGCCAACTTGCGGCGCCGGTGCTGCCATCCTGGCCAGCGAAGACTTCTGCCGCAAGAACGGCATCGACGTGAGCAAAGCCGTGTACATCGCTGCCCAGCACATGGAAACCGACAGCCCGGACAGCTTCAAGGACAGCATGATAGACATGATCGGCTACGGCATGGCCAAGCGTGCCTCAAAAGCAGTTTACGAGAAGGCCGGCATCGGCCCTAAGGATGTGAACGTCGTCGAGCTGCACGATTGCTTCACCGCCAATGAACTGCTCGTATATGAAGCGCTCGGCCTGACCGGCGAGGGCACCGCCGAAAAATTCATCAACGACGGCGACAACACCTACGGCGGCCGCGTCGTGGTCAATCCGTCGGGCGGTCTGCTCTCCAAAGGCCACCCGCTGGGCGCCACCGGCCTCGCGCAGTGCTACGAGCTGGTGCACCAGATTCGCGGCTCCGCTGACAAGCGGCAGGTTGCTGGTGCGAAAGTCGCGCTGCAACACAACATCGGTATCGGCGGTGCCTGCGTCGTAACCATGTATCGCAAGGGTTGAACCGGTACGGGCAGGCTTGCAGCAGACCTGCAAGCGCTACACAGCCCCACCACGAAAGGCCGCCTCCGGGCGGCCTTTTTGTTATACCGCCAGCAGCAGGGCTATGATCGTTCTATACCTCGCTCGCAGGCTCCCGCTGCCGGCTCTGCCGCTCCCCGCATCCCGGGCTGTTCTGCGGTCTCTTGCGCGGCACGATCGAACGCCTGCAAAACTCGCGGCCATTCACCAGCAAAGACGGGAATTCGCTATGACCTTCTCGCTGCACGAGCGGCTCGCCGCCGACACCATACTTATCGGCAGCCTGCCGCTATGCGAATTACTGCTGATGAACGATGCACGCTTCCCCTGGTGCGTTTTGGTACCGCGCCGCACCGGCATGCGCGACATCATCGACCTGGCGCCTGCCGACGCAGAGACGCTGTTCCACGAATCGCTGGCGTTGCAGCGCGCGCTACGCAATGCGTTTGCGCCCGACAAACTCAATGTCGCGGCGATCGGTAACCTCGTGCCGCAATTGCACGTCCACCACATTGCCCGCTACACCGGCGACAGTGAATGGCCGGCACCTGTCTGGGGGCGCGGCACCCCCTTGGCTTACGATCCCCTCGTGCGCACACAAAGAATCGTCGCCCTGCGTGACCGCCTCGGCGACATCCTGCAGGGCAACGATCGGCGCTAAGCGTCACTGCAAGCGAATGTCCTGGCGGTTCTTCTCGATTGTTTTCGCGCCAAAGCCTTTCACATCGCGCAACTGTTCGACCGACTTGAACGGGCCGTGCTTTTCGCGGAACGCGACGACATTCTGCGCCTTCTTGATACCAATGCCCTTGAGCGCGACGGCAATTTCCTCGGCGCCGGCCTTGTTGATATTGACCGGCGCGGCAAAAGCCCCGGCGGCAACGCCAACGAGAAGTGCGCAGACAACCATCAGCGTTGCGACGATCCGCTGCGGGCCGAACCGATTCATGACGACTTTCTTCACGATGAGATGTTTCATGGTGATCTCCCTATTTTTCCGTGGATTTTCCCTGTGTGCTGCTGGGGCGCGCACCGGTAAGGATGCACAACAGCAGCGGGGGGAAAGATTGCCCATGGCAACACCAACAATGCAGTGGAATATCCAGCACACACGCGTGGGAGGTTGTCGCAATCAATCGGCGGTAAATGCCTGCTCGACCGGGCCGAGCCTGGCCATCTGGCTTTGGATCCATACCGCACGCGCCTGCACATAGCCTGAAGGCCGGGCCGGGTTGCGCTTGCGCGGTGCCGGCAGCACCGCTGCCAGCAAGGCGGCCTCTCGGGATGAGAGTTTCGCTGCCGGCTTATGGAAGTAAATCTGTGCGGCCGCCTCGGCGCCATAAATACCGCGGCCAAACTCGGCGCTGTTCAGGTAAACCTCGAGGATGCGCTCCTTGCTCCAGAGAGTTTCCATCAGCAGCGTCAGGTAAACCTCAAGGCCCTTGCGCAAATAGCTGCGGCCGGGCCACAGAAAAAGGTTTTTGGTTGTCTGCTGCGAAATAGTACTGCCGCCACGAACACGCTTGCTGCGTTTGTTGTGCTGGAGCGCTTTTCCCATTGCCGCAATGTCGAGCCCATAGTGCTCGATGAATTTCTGATCTTCACTGGCGATAACTGCGCGCTGCAGGCGCGGCGATATTTCTGCCAGCGGCACCCAGTCACGATGCAGGCTGTAGGGCTTGTCGTCACGCAGACCATCAAGACTGCCCAATAGCATGAAACTGCTCGCCGGCACCGGCACAAAACGGAAGATCGCAAAAAACAGCAAGGGCAGCACCAGCAACACGACGATGCCAAAAATGGCGAGTCGCTTCAACCAGCGCCAGAGGAAGGCGCGCGGGCGACGGCAACCGGAACGCGTCGCGTGGCGTCGCCAATTCGGTGCGCGCCTACCGGAAGCCATCGACCGATCCCACACCTTCACGCAGCACCTGCGGCGCGCCATCGACCAGACTCACCACCGTGGTTTCTTCGAGCGAACCCAAACCACCATCGATGATGAGGTCGACCAGGCGCTCGAGCGCCTGACGAAATTCGTCGGGATCGCTGCGCGCATACTCTTCGCCCGGCAGCAGCAGCGTGGTGGTGATCAAGGGCTCACCAAGCTCGCCTAACAACGCCTGGCAAATCCTGTTGTCCGGAACACGAATGCCGATGGTTTTGCGCTTCTCGTTCAACAGCCGGCGCGGTACTTCGCCGGTGCCCTGCAGCACGAACGTATAGGGGCCGGGCGTGTGCGCCTTCAGCAGGCGATACTGACTGTTGTCGACTTTCGCATAGGTGGCGATATCGGACAGATCGCGACACAACAACGTGAACAGGTGTTTGTCGTCGAGACGACGGATGCGGATGATGCGATCAAGCGCAGTCTTGTCGGCAATATGACAGCCAATGGCGTAGGCGGTGTCCGTCGGGTACACAATCACGCCGCCGGCGCGCGCGATCTCCACCGCATGCTTGATCAGCCGCGCCTGCGGGTTGTCGGGATGAATGCGGAAGTATTGGCTCACGGCGCGTGCACGATAACGCAAAACACGCGGGCGGCAAACGCAAGAAGTGCCGCCGCCGTTAGAACAACTCCCACACCGGACGGATGCCGGCAGCGAGCACCCCGGCCGCACCGAGGTCCGCCCAGGGCGCGTGGCCACCGTGAAAATCGCTGGCAATGGAGCCTGCCAGCCCCAACGGGTGGCCCAATAACATCATCGACTGCGTCTGGTTGAGTTGCTGCCCGGGCAACTGCACCTCAAGGGCCTGCCCGCCAGCGGCCGCGAACTGCATCAACAATCGCTTCAACTTTGAGCGCGTCAGTTTGTAGCGCGACGGATGCGCGACCACCGCAACACCACCGGCACCGCAAATCCAGCCGACGGCATCCTCGATACTTGCCCAGGCCGTGGGCACATAGGCCACCTGACCCTGTTTCAGATAACGGTTGAAGGCATGCTCGATATCCCGGGCATTGCCGGACTCGACAATTACGCGGGCAAAATGCGGGCGCCCCGGCCGATTCGTACCGGCCAATTCGCAGGCCCGCTCCCAACAACCCGGCACCCCGGCGCGCGCCAGCCGCACACCGATTTCACGGCCCCGATCGCACCGCGCGGCATGCTGGCGAGCCAGCCCCTCGGCCAACACCGGGCTGGCCGTGTCAATACGCAGCCCGACAATGTGGATGTCGTGGCCCTCCCACCGGCAACTGAGTTCGACGCCAGCGACAAAATCGATACCAGCGGCGGACGCTGCTGCCTGCGCCTCGGCAATGCCGTCGATCGAATCATGGTCGGTGAGTGCCAGCAGGTTGACGCCACGCTGGACAGCGCGCGCGACCACATCGGCAGGTGACAGCGCGCCGTCCGAGCAGTGGGAGTGACAGTGGAGGTCGGCTATCATCGCGACACCATCCCCTTCCCCGCCCCGCGTCGCAGCCCCTTCATGAAGCAGTTGTTCGACCTGTTCCCGGTCATTGTGTTTGTCGTGGCCTATTTCGGTTACGGCAAGGATATCTACCTCGCCACAGTGGCCATCCTCATCGCCAGCGTTGCGCAAGTCGTCCTTGGCTGGCTGCTGTGGCGGAAGATCGACCGGATGCACCTGGTGACCCTCGGCGTGCTCGCCGTGTTCGGTGGCCTGACGATTGTGCTGCACGACGAGACCTTCATCAAATGGAAGCCGTCAATCATCGACCTGATCTTTGCCGGAACACTGTTCGTCGGCCAGTTCATCGGCAGGCGCAACCTGCTGGAACGCATTGTCGAGGGCATCATGAAACGCGCCGCGCCAACCTCCGTCATCACGGCGCCGCCATCGACCTGGACGGCGGTGAATGCCGCCGCGATCCTGTTCTTCCTCGGCTGTGGCGCCCTGAACCTCTACGTTGCCTACAATTTCGACAACGACACCTGGGTGAATTTCAAGGTGTTCGGCCTCACCGGACTCAACTTCCTGTTCATGATCGTGCTGATCGCCTGGCTGTCGCGCCA
>JBMOOP010000013.1:5244-8158 GCA_049324495.1 Pseudomonadota bacterium | reverse complement strand
GTGGCGCCCTGAACCTCTACGTTGCCTACAATTTCGACAACGACACCTGGGTGAATTTCAAGGTGTTCGGCCTCACCGGACTCAACTTCCTGTTCATGATCGTGCTGATCGCCTGGCTGTCGCGCCATATTCGCGACCACGCCGACGATAATGTTGAATCCACTGATAACTCCAGCAACCATCCGCCGTCGGCCTGAACACCATGTTTTACGCCATTTTCGGTGAAGACCACCCCAATAGCCTGACTGCGCGTCTTGCGGTGCGCCCTGCCCATCTGGCCCGCCTTGCAGAACTACAGGCGCGTGGCCGGTTGCTGCTGGCCGGCCCGCACCCGGCAATCGACAGCGAAAACCCCGGGCCGGCAGGTTTCACCGGCAGCCTGATTGTTGCCGAGTTCGACTCATTGAGCGCAGCCCAAGCGTGGGCCGATGCCGACCCGTACGTTGCCGCCGGTGTATTCCGCGCCATTAACGTCAAACCGTTTCGCAAGGTACTACCCTGATGAAGAACATTGCCCTGCTGAAAATTATTGCTTTCATGAAGATTGTTGTTCTCATAAAGACAGATGCCGTCGCGTCGCGCATTTTTCTCTTCCTCACAATTGTCTGCATCACCACACCAGCAGTGGCGGAAACCCAATACATCACCGATACCCTTAGCACACCACTGCGCAGCAGCCCCGTGAATGACGCCAAGCCGGTGGGCAACCCCCTCACGTCAGGCAATCCGGTCGATGTCTTGCAACGTTCGCCGGACGGCAAGTGGGCGCGCGTGCGTTTCCAGCAGCTTGAAGGCTGGTTGCCGACCACCTTCCTGCAAAAGGAACAGGCAGCACGTGACCGCCTGCTGGAACTACAGGCGCGCTTTGAGGCAATTGATCGCGAACAGAAAACCAGTAGCAGTCAGAGCAGGGAAATGGAGGTCGAGGTGCAGTCGTTGCGCGCCAGCCTGCAACAGGCACAGACCGAGCGCGATACCGCGCTGCAGCAACTCGGCGAGCTGAAGCTCACGGCAGCAGGCCCGCAAAAACTCGCCGCCTCGAACCAGACACTCAGTGCCAAAGCAGCGGCAATGGCCATCGACAACGAGCGGTTGCGCGCGGAAGTCGAGCGCCTCAATCACGACCAGAAAGCGAGTTTTTTCTTCTACGGTGGCCTGGTGGTGTTCGGAGGGATGCTGGTCGGCTGGCTTATGGCACGGCAGTCGGGACGGCGGTCGACGGGCTGGTAGGATCGGGGGCCGCACCGGTATCTGCGGGCTTGTCGACCGGCTCCGTTGCCGGGGGAGTCGCCATTGCCGCATTAGCGTCGCGCGAGTCGCCCAGCCACACTTCAACACGGAAGGCGATACCCGGATTGGTATTGAACCCGTCCTCGCGGAGGCCGTCGACGAACGGCTCAATCTCGAAGAAAAGCCACGAACGGAACACGCGCTGGCGATAACGGACGCTGAAGAAATAACCGCTGTCTTTCCACGCCGGCTCGGAATCGGCAGTCATTGCCGCATTCCAGGAAATTGCCCGGTCGCGATCGAGTTGGTGCAACAACATCAGGCCATTGCGCCACTGGGCCCCACCGAGATCCTCGGTTGCAGTCAGCTGGTTGCTCCAGCGCAGCATGCGATTGTCGGTGAGCATGCGCTCAACCTCGTACAATGAACTCTCACCAAAACCTTCCCCGTCGCGAAAGAAGATCGATTGGGTAAACCGTGTCTGCAAAACCGGCGTGTGCGTCCAGGTATGGTAGTAGCGAAGCCGGGCAAAAACTTTCAGTTGCGAACGCAAACCGATGTCGGCATCAAGGCCGGCCTGCCCGGTCTTGCTCACCAGATAGCGTAATGCCGCCGAGGCGTCTCCCCGCGCTGGCGCATTGGCCTGGGCAGGACGCACCACTTCGCCGGGCAGCAGGCCGGCGTGCTCGTCGGTGTCGTCGTTGACGACCAGATTGAAGCGATGTTTGAGATTGGGCAGGGTGACATGTGCCTTGAAGCGCACACCGGCGTCAGTAAAGTCGCGGTCACTGTACTGGATCGACGGGATGACCCTCACCAGCGCACTGGCCACTTCCTCCGCACGCGCATCACCAAAAAAACGATCAAACCAGACTGCCGGCGTGCAGGCGCGTTGCGAGAAATAGCCCTGGGCCCGGTCGAACCAGCGCGGGTCCGCCATTTGCTCGCCACGACAGGCCTCCGGTACGCTCAAGGGGGCGTTATCCGTCGCACTATCGGGCACCACCTCCTCTGCCGGTACAACCTCTGCCGGTGCAGCATCCGGATCAACTGCAATCAGCAGACCGTCAGCGCGCGCAACCGTGCCGAGCGTCAACCACAGCAACAAGGCAAGGGGAAGCAAGGCAACGGACAGCGGTGACATGGCGGGCGGGCAGGGCATCCTTGCAGCCTAAAAGAAAATGACGCCACCCCGAAAGGGACAGCGCCACAGTTTCTTCACGCGGGATACAACATCGAACACGACAACCGCAAGGATGGCCGGGAAACCCCCGCTCAGGCAACCACACCCGCCTTGCGCAGTGCCTCAACCTGTTCGGCAGAGAAGCCCGCCTGGCCGAGCACCACATCGGTATGCATGCCAAGCTGCGCGCCGATGTAGTCATAGCGCGGCTTGGTTTTCGAAAATTTGATGGCGCTGGCGATCTGCTTCTGCGTGCCGCCATTGGGTTTCGGCACATCGACCAGCATGCCGCGCGCCTTGATTTGCGGATGCTCGCAGGCTTCGGCAAAGGTGAGCACCGGCTCAGCGCAGGCGTCGATGGCGATAAAAATACGCGCCCATTCGGTAAACGTCTTCTGCTTCATCGCCGCGGCAATCTCACGCTTCACTTCCGCCACCACCTCAGGCGCCATCACCAGGCCTTTGGGCGTCAATTCCGGCTTGCCGATCGCCGCGCAGAAC
>JBMOOP010000013.1:0-5144 GCA_049324495.1 Pseudomonadota bacterium | reverse complement strand
CGCCCATTCGGTAAACGTCTTCTGCTTCATCGCCGCGGCAATCTCACGCTTCACTTCCGCCACCACCTCAGGCGCCATCACCAGGCCTTTGGGCGTCAATTCCGGCTTGCCGATCGCCGCGCAGAACTGCGTAAAAAACTGTGGCTCAAGGCCGCCGACCGAAAACCAGCGGCCATCGCTGGTTTCGTAGCAATCGTAGAAGCTGCCGCCATTGAGCTGCGACGGCGCCTCCGGTGGTTGTTTAGCCACCAGCGCCGGCGGTGCGGTGAGCGCGTGCATCGAAAATGCAGCATCGGTCATGGAAATATCGATGCACTGGCCCTCACCGGTTTGCTGCCGATGGATCACTGCGGCAAGAATTCCCATCACCGCGTGATAGGAGCCGCCGGCAACATCGGCAATCTGCACGTTGATCGGCCCCGGGCCGCTCGCCTTACGGCTGTTGTAGCCCGCCGTAACCCCGGCGATGGACAGATAATTCATGTCGTGGCCGGCCCGATCCTTGTAGGGGCCGTCCTGGCCATAGCCGGTGATCGAGCAATAAATCAGCCCTGGGTTCACCGCCTTCAGCGCCTCGTAACCCACGCCCAGGCGAGCCATTACACCCGGCCGGAATTGCTCGACGATGATGTCGTACTGCTGCACCAGTTTTTTGACGATCTCGACACCCTCGGGCTTTTTGAGATCGACGGCGAGTGATTTCTTCGAGCGGTTCAGATAGCCATGGCAGGCCGACACGCCGTCATCCATCGGTGGCATGGCGCGAACCATGTCCGGGCGGCCCGGCGCCTCCAGGCGCACGATGTCGGCACCCAGGTCGGCCAGCACCATGGTGCCGAACGGGCCGGGCAAAAGCCCGCTGAAATCGAGGATCTTGAGCGAGGACAACGGACCAGCCATGGGAATCTCCTGAACGGATGCCTGCGGAAACAAGGGTCAACGGGAACCGGCCGCTACTGTAGGCAGCCCACCCTGGCGCGCCCATGACCGCCCCGCTCAATTTGCCCACCAATTTGCCCACCAGTGACGTCCGCGTCGGTTGCTGGCCCGGCATGGCGGCCGGCACAATGCACAGGCCGGCCCGCGCACCAGACAACTGCCCGCAATCTTCGCCCACGACAACACCGAACGACCGAGGCCCCATGCTCGACTTCCTGCCCGCCTTTATCCGCGTGCCGCTCGGCCTGCTTGCCCTGGCAACCAATACCGTCCTGCATTGCAGTGTGTTATTCGCGTTCGCGCTACTGAAGTTCCTGCTACCGGTGCATGCGCTGCGCACCGGACTGTCGCGCATCCTGATCCTGATCGCCGAAAGCTGGATCACAGTGAATGGCGTCACATTCTGGCTGCTGACCAAAATCGATTGGCAGGTGGAAGGCGCCAAGGCGCTGCGCTACGAGGGCTGGTACCTGGTGCTCAGCAATCACCAGAGCTGGGTCGATATCCCGGTGCTGCAGAAAACTTTCAACAAGCGCATTCCGTTCCTGAAATTTTTCCTCAAACAGCAACTGATCTGGGTACCGCTGCTGGGACTGGCCTGGTGGGCGCTCGACTTTCCGTTCATGAAACGCCACGCAAAAGCATTCCTTGAGAAGCACCCCGAGTTCAAAGGCAAGGATCTCGAAACCACGCGGATTGCCTGCGAGAAGTTCCGTCATGTGCCGGTTTCAGTAATGAATTTCGTCGAAGGCACGCGTTTCAATGAAACCAAGCGCGACCAGCAACAGTCGCCGTTTATCCACCTGCTGCGACCGAAGGCCGGCGGCGTCGCCTTCGTGTTGAATGCAATGGGCGATATCCTCCAGTCGATCATCGATGTCACCATCGTTTATCCGGACGGTCGACCAACCTTCATTGATATGCTCTCCGGTCGGCTGCGCACTGTGCGGGTGTTCGTGCGCGAGTTACCGATCCCGCATGATCTGCTCGGTGGCGACTACGAGAACGACCCGGCGTATCGGGAACGTTTCCAGCACTGGGTCACCGGGCTGTGGAGCGAGAAGGATGCGATGATTGAGCGCCTCCTGGCCGGCCAGAACGCCCTCCCCTGAATATTTTTGACCGCAGAGAACTGCTGTGCCGGATCCTTGCCGGCAACCAAACCCCGTCCAACAGGAAACGATGACAGCTATGTTTGACAGGCTCAATGCACTCTTCCGGCGCGCCGACGCAGCAAAGCCTGCGGTGATAAAAACATCGCTACCGCCGGCTGCGCCGGTGGTTGATCCGGCCATCGAGGCGGCCCGCGCCGAACAACTTGCCGTTGCCAGCTGCGAACTCGACAACCAGCCGTCCGGCGCCACCGCTCTGCGCATCGCCCAGGGAGACTTTCCTGCCGAGCTGCGCTGCCGTGCCCTCACCCTGCTCAGCGATACCGGCGCACTGCGCACGATAGCACTCGGCGACAAAGTTGCCCGCGTGCGTCTGGCAGCGGCAGAGCGCCTCACTGCGGCCGACGATCTTGAGCTGCTGCGCCGGGACAGCACCGACAAGGCAGTACAGCGTCATGTGCGCGATGCGCTGAAAGTTTTTCGTGAGCAAGAACAGGCCGCCAGGGATGCGCGGGCCCGCATCGACCACCTGCTGGCTGGCATCACCCACCACGCCGCGCGCGCCTTCGAGCCGCTCTACGAGGCCAAGCTTGATTCGCTGGCATCGGCATGGCTGCCGTTCGCAGCCCAGGCCAGTGCCGCCGAGCAGGAACGCTTTGCTGAACTTGCCGCGCTTGCCCGCGACACCGTCCTGCGCCACAGCGCAGAACTGGCCAGCCGCAGCGCAGCCATTGCTGCAAAGCAGGAACTGATTGCTGCCTGCACCGAATTGGAGTGCGCTGTCAGCCGGCTCGCCAGCGAAGATCTCGTCAGTGAGCTTTCGGCGGTGTCTGCCTTGCTGTCCACACAACGCATCCGCTGGGAGGAAGCAGCGTCCCTTACGGCAGTTGATACGCCACTCGCCCGCCGTTACACGGCGGCAGCGGCTGTGCTCGGCCGCTGGCTGAATGCCGCTGCCGAATTGCCGCGCGTGATCCACGATGCTTCCGCACTGCTGGGCAGCATCGCCGCCCAACCTGCACCGGACGCCGACACGCTCGATGGCTGGCACGAAACACTTGCCGCGCTGCGGCATCGCCTCGACTGGCCCGAGGGCCTGCACCAGCCCGGCATTTTTGCCGAACTCGAGCAAGCGCACCGGCAATTGAAATCACTGCGCAAGGCACAGCAGGCTGACCGCGAGCAGCAACTGACACAGCTGCGCAAACGCCGGCATGCGCTCAAGCGGATGATCGACGAGGGCCAGTTGCGCGCGGCAACACGCACCCATCTGTGGCTGGAGAAACGCATCGCCGAACTGCCGGCGCGCGACGCCGAGGCCGAGCGCGCCGCGCTCGCCGGCGTGACCGAAGCACTCAAAAACCTGCACGACTGGTACGAGTTTGCATCCGTGCCGAAAAAAACCGCGCTGTGCGAACGCATGGAAGCGCTGACCCTCAACGCGCCGGACATCGCGGCGCGCGCCGAGCAGGTCCGCGAGTTGCGCGAACAGTGGAACACGCTGTGCGCCGCCGATCCCGACGCCGATCCGGAACTGCGCACCCGTTTCGACCGCGCTGCCCGGCTCGCCTACGCGCCCTGCGCCACATGGTATGCCGAGCAGAATCGTATCCAGGATGACAACCTCGCCAAACGGCTCGCACTGTGCGAACGCCTGAGCGCAGAAATTGCCGCACTCGATGCCACTGCCATCAACTGGAAGTCGCTGGAGCAGCGCGAGCGTGATGCGCGCGCCGAATGGAAGACGTACGAACCGGTGCGCTGGCCTGAGGCCCGGACCGGGCAGGATCGCTTCAGTATGCTGATTGGCGACATCCGTGCCCGCCTTGACGGCGAGCGCCGCGCCAACGCCGGGCGCAAACGGGTGCTGATCGAGCAGGCACACACCCTGCTGACGCGAGAGCCGCTGGAGAGCGCGCTCGGCGAAGCAAAAAAACTGCAGGACGACTGGAAACGCATCGGCTACACGGACCCGCGCGAAGACCGCGCGCTGTGGCATGAGTTTCGCGCCGCCGTTGATGCCGTGTTTGCCCGCCGAGATAGTGCCCGCCAGGCCGAACGCGCTGCCCGTGAGGCAGCCGCTGCCGAAGCCGCCGCTCGCCAGGCCGCTGAAGCCGCACGCCGCACCGAACGCGCACAGGCCATGCTGGCTGCCCGGCAGGCGGAAATCGACGCCGCGCTCGCCCTCGCGCTCGCTGAGGCACGCTGGCTGGAGGGCGCGACGCCGGAGCAGGCAACACTCGACGGCATGCTCGCCGGTCTGACCGGCAAAACGCCGCTGGTTGCCGCCCTGCGCACGCGCAGCGCACGCATCGCCAACGGTGCCCTGCCAGAAGCAAACGAGCTGGCTGGCAACACCGCCAAACTCGCCGAGCTGACGCTCGACATCGAAATCCTGTTCGAGCTGCCGTCAGCACCCGAATTTGCCGCCGCCCGCATGGCCCGCAAAATCGCGCGGCTCAATGCCTCGTTGCGCGGGATCTCACGACACGACGCAGCGGAAAACGATGATCGCCGCGCCTTGCTTGATGCCTGGCTGGCAAGTGGTCCTCTGCCCGGCAGTGCTCACGCCGCGTTGTTGGCACGCGTATTACCGGCGCTCAGATCCACACACAACGGCGTTGCCGCCACAACGGCCGGTTAACGAGCCGCCTTGAGCATGGGCTCCAGCACCGGCCAAAGCGCATCGACCAGTAACGGCTGCGCCAGCGAGTTCGGGTGGATGCCGTCGGCCTGCATCAGATCAGGGTCGGTGCCCACGGCGGCAAGGAACGCCGGCAACAGTTTCGCGCCGGTGTTTCTCGCGACACCAGGATAAACATCGCGAAACTCCTTTGCGTACTTCGGCCCGTAGTTGGGCGGCACGTCGATACCGAGCAGCAAGACCTGCGCACCGCTGCGCTTCGCCATCCGCACCATCTGCGTCAGGTTCTGCCGCGTGACTTTCACCGGCATGCCGCGCAAACCGTCATTGCCACCGAGCTCAAGAACAACAATCGCCGGCCGGTGCTGGCGCAGCAGAGACGGCAGCCGGGACAGGCCGCCGGCACTGGTGTCGCCACTGACCGACGCATTCACCACCGGGTGTGAATA
>JBMOOP010000012.1:0-33955 GCA_049324495.1 Pseudomonadota bacterium | reverse complement strand
TAACGTTTCTTCGACCCCAAATCTGGGGCTTTAGATTACATCAAGAATAGTGCCTAACCTCGGGACATCATTGCAACTGCTTGTTTAGTCTACGGAAAAAGGGGCATAACACCCCGCTTTTCTGGAGATGAAAAACGACATGGAAGCCAGCCCGAAGTTGCTGGATCGTGCACGCGAACAGATCCGCCTGCGTCACTACAGTATCCGGACGGAGAAAGCATACCTCGGTTGGATGCGCCGCTTTATCCGCTTTCATCAGTTCCGCCATCCCAGGGATCTCGGGCCAAACGAGGTCGAAGCTTTTCTGAGCAACCTCGCGGTGGAGGATGACGTCGCCTCCGCAACCCAGGCGCAGGCATTATCCGCTCTGCTCTTTTTGTATCGTGTCGTTATGGGTGTCGACATGCCATGGCTTGACGAGGTCATCAGGGCGCGCCGACCCAAGCGCTTGCCGACCGTTCTTACCGAGGACGAAGTCCGCCGTCTCCTGTCCAGGCTCGACGGCGATATGTGGCTGGTGGCGAGCGTTCTCTATGGTGGCGGCCTGCGCCTGCTGGAAGCATTACGGCTGCGCGTAAAAGATATTGATCTTGAACGGCATGCCATCACCATTCATTCCGGCAAGGGCGACAAGGATCGAAACACAGTATTGCCTGATTCCCTGGTCAATGCCCTTCGTGCACAGATTGCTCGCGTTCGCGAGCAACATAATCTGGATATGGCGGCCGGCGTAGCAAACGTTTATTTGCCGCATGGTTTATCGCGCAAATTTCCGCATGCTCGTAGAGAGTTGGCATGGCAATATGTTTTCCCGTCGGGAAAATTGGCGAAGGATCCGCGCGGTGGCGCCATCAGACGCCACCATATTGACGAAAAGCGCGTGCAGCGTTCCGTAAAACGCGCGGCAAAGGAAGCCGGTATCGAGAAACACGTTACGCCACACACCTTGCGGCATTCATTTGCAACACATCTGCTCGAGCGTGGGACCGATATCCGCACGATCCAGGAATTACTTGGACATTCGGATATCAGTACGACCATGATCTACACGCATGTCGTCGGGCGTATCGGCGGGCGCGGCGTACTCAGCCCGCTCGATCGCCTTGACGTGCTTGCACGCCGCTGAGCGCCTAACCGCGCTCCTGGCGTCCCCGACCTGGCCCCGCCAAATACCATCTGAACAAGCCATCTGACGATATGCCCGGCACCGGCGGGATCAGAGGCAAGAGGAAAGTCATCCTGGCTCTTCCCGAAAACCTGCCGCCGTCATATGGTTACGCTTCCCGTCCGCCCCCCCGCCCAGCAAGCATTGACGACAGCAGCCCATGGATTTTACCCAGTTCTGGATCGAACTTACGTCCCGCCCCGACTTCTGGGGTTTCATCTCGATCCCTCTTGTCGCGGCGGTTGTCACCTGGGTGCACGTATGGATGGCGATGCAGATGGTCTTCTGGCCACTGGAATTCATTGGCATCCCGCCATTCCTTGGCTGGCAGGGCATTATCCCGCGCAAAGCGCGCAAAATGGCAGGCATCGTTGTCGACAAGTCGCTTGCCAAGCTCGGGTCGCTTGACGAATTTTTTACCGAAATGGAACCCGAAAAAATTGCCTCGCATATGGCTGTGGCGGTGGGTAGCCGCGTCGAGGAATTCACCGACGAAATCATGGCCGAACGCAATCCCGTTCTCTGGGAAAACTTGCCGTCGATTCTCAAGCAGCGGGTCTACTCGCGTGTGCGCAAACAGATTCCGGTTGTAATGGAAACCCTGATGCGCCAGATGCACACAAACATCAACGATCTCGTCGATATCAAATCGCTTGTCATCAAGCTGCTCGATCAGGATAAGGCGCTGATGGTGCGGATGTTCAAGGAAGTGGGTGAAAACGAGATCCGCTTCATCATCAATGTCAGTTTCTGGATCGGCCTTGGCTTTGGTTTTGTGCAGATGGTGATGTGGTATTTCATTCCATGGCACATGGGGTTACCGCTTTACGCTGCGGTACTCGGACTTGCAACCAACTGGATTGCACTCAACATGGTCTTCCGCCCACTGAATCCGGTGAAGATTGGGCCCTGGAAGCTGCACGGCGTATTCCTCAAGCGCCAGGCGCAAGTGGCCGATCATTACGCCATGCTGACCACAACGGAAATGCTCACCGTCGGCAACATCATGAAAGAAATTCTCACCGGAGACCGCGCACATCGTACGCATCTGTTGATCAAGAAAGCGATGAGTCCGCTGATCGACTCCGTACCTGTGCGCACTGCTGCGCAGATGACCATGGGTCCGAGCGGCTATGCGCAACTGCGCAACACCATTGCCGAAAAAGCAGCGCATATGTCGATAGGGCCGCTCAGTGAACCGGCCTTCAACAAGGAGCGTGGCCGGGTGCTGGAGAGAATCCTGTCCGAACGGATGAAAGCGCTCTCATCCGCTGAATTTCAGGACATGCTTCGTCCTGCCTTCCAGGAAGATGAGTGGATCTTCCTCGTGCTGGGCGCCGTGACTGGTTTGCTGGCCGGTACCGTCCAACTGATGCTCGGTTTTCATTAAAGGATTTCTGCACAATCCATGCCCCAGCCATGCTCCGATTTTAACTCTGCGTTGCTTGCGCCGCCGGCCGCGTCACCCTGAACCAGGCTGCGTACATTGCCGGCAGCGACAGCAGCGTCAGCAGGGTCGCCACTATCAAGCCGCCCATGATTGCCACCGCCATTGGCCCCCAGAATGTGCTGTGCATCAGCGGGATCATCGCCAGCACAGCGGCCGCTGCCGTGAGCATAATCGGCCGGAAGCGGCGCACTGCGGCTTCGACTATCGCGGTCCAGACATCAACTCCGTTGGCGATGTCCTGCTCGATCTGATCGATCAGAATCACCGAGTTGCGGATGATCATCCCATTGAGCGCAACGATGCCGAGCGTGGCAACGAAACCCATCGGCTTATCGAGAACAAGTAGCGTCATCACCGCGCCGATGATGCCGAGCGGGCCGGTGAGGAACACCAGCACCGCGCGCGAGAAGCTGCGTAGCTGCAACATCAGCAACGTAAAAATAATGAACAGCATCAGCGGCACCTTGGCAACGATCGACGCGGTACCCTTTTGCGATTCGGCAAGCGCGCCGGAGATTTCGATCCGATAGCCCGGCTCCAGCGTTGCCTGCAGGGCATTGAGTTGCTTTTGCAGGCGCGCTGCAACGGTAGCGCCCTGCGCCCCCTCGGCAACATCACCCTGTACGGTAATGGCAAAATTACGGTTATGCCGCCAGAGCACTCCGGGTTCCCAGCCGAACTGCATGCGCGCAACCTGGGTTACCGGAATCGAAACACCTGATGCGGTTGGCAGGTAAGCGCCGGTGAGCGCCGCCATGTTATCGCGCTCATTGGCCGGCTGACGCAATACGATGTCTATCAGCTTGTCGCCTTCGCGATACTGGTCGATTGCCTGGCCGGAGAGAAACATCGCGCTGGCAGTGGCGAGACTCTGTGTGGTGACGCCCAGCGCACGCGCCCGACTCTGATCGACATCAAGCCGCAGCGTCTTGACCTGTTCGTTCCAGTTGTCGTTGACGCCGACCATGTCGGGGTCCGCGTTGAATTTCGCCTTCACCTGATCGGCCAGCATGCGTACCACCTGCGGATCCGGGCCCATCACCCGGAACATCACCGGATACGGAACTGGGGGGCCGTTCGGCAGCAACACCACGCGCGTACGCGCTTCCGGAAATTCCTGCTCGAGAAGACGCGGCAGCGCGAGGCGTACATGTTCACGACTTTCCATGCTCGTGGGCAACACGATTACTTGCGCAACATTGTTTTGCGGCAATATCTGATCCATTGGTAAATAAAAATGGATTGCGCCATTGCCAATGAACGTCGTTACCGATTCGACTCCTGCTTCCTTTAGCATGCGCGCCTCGAAGCGCCTTGCGACATCCTCGGTGTTGGTAATGGACGAGCCCTCCGGCAGCCATAGTTCGACCATGATTTCCGGGCGACTGGAATCGCCAAAGAACTGTTTATCGACCACCTGCAGGCCGACAACGCCGAGCACCAATGCAAAGATGGTGGCACCGATCGTCTGCCATCGATGCTCAACGCACCAGTCGACGCTGGTGCGCACGCGCGTATAAAACGGTGAATCGTAGACCTTGCGCAGTACCGCGCCTTGACCGCCATCGTCAGCCTGCAGGTGTTCGTGCAACAGCCTGTTGCCCAGATAGGGTACAAAGTAGACGGATACAACCCAGGAGATCAGCAGCGCCGACATGGTCACGGCGAAGATGGGAAAGGTGTATTCGCCGACCGATGAATCTGCAAGACCAATCGGCAGAAAGCCGGTCGCGGTAATCAGCGTACCGGTGAGCATCGGCATGGCCGTAGCGGTGTAGGCATAGGTGCTGGCGCGCAACCGATCGTAGCCCTCCTCGAGTTTGCGCACCGTCATTTCAACAATGATGATCGCATCGTCAATCAGCAGACCCAGAGCGATGATCAGCGAGCCGAGCGAGACTTTGTTTAGGCCGATACCCCAGCGTTCCATGACCAGAAAAGTGACTGCGAGCACGGTCGGAATGGACAGCGCGACGACCAGCCCGGGTCGTGTGTCCATCCGCCAGCCGAAGCGGCGCGAGTCGTCGCGATGCATGCCCAGGGCAAGGAAGCTGACCAGCAACACGATGACCAGCGCCTCCGCCAGCGTACGCAGAAATTCCCGCACCGACAGCGACACCGCTGCCGGTTGATCCTGCACCTGTTCCATCTCGATGCCCACCGGCAACGATGCCCGCAGACGCGTGGCGGTACCGCGCAGCGCCTTACCCAGGGCAATGATGTCGCCGCCCTTGGCCATGGAGATGCCCAGAGCAATTACTTCTTTGCCGTTGTAACGAACTTTCGGCGAGGGCGGATCGGCATAACCGCGTTCGATTTTCGCGATGTCGCCCAGACGGAAATTACGACCGGCGAAGCGCAGTGGCAATGCCTTGAGGTCTTCGATGGCGTCCATCTGACCACTGATACGCACCTGAATATCGTCGTCCGGGGCGTGCAGAATGCCGGCATAAGCGACACCGTTCTGGGTGTTGATGGCATCAATTACCTGAAATATGTCCATGCCCATGCGGGCAAGTTTCTTCTGCGAAATTTCGACGTAAATCTTTTCGTCCTGCACGCCGACCAGTTCGACCTTGGCAACATTCGGTACCCGCAGCAATTCCTGACGCACCGCGTCCGCGTAGTGCTTCAGCTCTGCCCGTGAGTAGCCGTCGGAAGACAGGGCATACACCACACCATAGACATCGCCGAATTCATCGTTGAAGAATGGGCCGCGTACTCCTGGCGGCAACTCAGCCTTCATATCGCCGATTTTCTTGCGCACCGTGTACCAGAGTTTGGGGATGTCGTCGGGTGGCCCGGAATCGCGTAACTTGAAGAAAATAGTGGTCTCGCCCGGCTTGGAGTAACTGCGGATCTCTTCGACGTGCGGCGCCTCCTGCAGCGTACGCTCCAGTTTGTCGGTGACCTGTTCGCTCATTTGCATGGCGGTAGCGCCAGGCCAGAATGCCTGGATCAACATCACGCGAATCGTAAACGGCGGATCCTCATCCTGACCGAGCTGGAAATAAGCGACGATACCGGCGAGCAGCAGCGCCGCCAGCAGATAAACCGTGATCGCCGGATTTTCGATGGCGATTCGGGAAAGGTTGAAACGGTCTTTTGCAGACTCGGTCACGGTGTGCGCGCTCCACTTGCCGGGACGGCGAGCGCGGCCGTTGCATCCGGCACACCAGCCCCCAGCGGGCGAACCTTCTGGCCTTCCGTCAATACATGCACGCCGGCGACTACCACCTGCGTTCCCGGAACAAGTCCGGCAACGACAAAATCATTGCCATCAAGCCCGACAATTTGAACTGGTACACGCCGCACTCTTGATGTCTCCGGATCATAGATCCAGACCCGCGTGGCACTATCACTGCCGCCGGGTGGGGCGGCGCCGGAAACGGAAGCTCCGTGCAGAGAGTCGCCGATGAATGCGGTGGTCGGCAGCCGCATCCCTCCTGACTGTGCCGGCAGCACCAGCCTCAGCGTGGCGGATTGTCCGAGAACCAACGCATTGGCCGGCGCCTTCACGCTGTAACGGGCATGAAAGGTACGCGTCACCGAATCGGCACTGGCGGCAAGCTCGCGCAGTTGCGCCGAATATTTGATGTCGGGTTGCGCCCACAGCCAAACCTCAGCCTGCGCAACATGCGCCAGTGCCATGCGGTCCTCTGGAAATTCGACTGCGATTTCGCGTGGACCATCCTGAGCAAGACGAATCACCGATGCCCCAGGCACCACGACCTCGCCAACATCGGCATCGATTCCGGTAATGACGCCGTCGGCGATGGCGCGCAACACGGTATCGCCGAGTCGGTTGCCTTCCAGTGACGCGCCGCTCTCTGCCTGCCTGAGCAGGGATTCGGCAACGGCAAGCGTTACGCGCTTGCGGTCGAGCTCTTGTTCGGAAACATAGCCCTGCTTACGTAAATCCTGAAAGCGCCGGTATTCGGACTGGGCGATCTCCACATCGGCACGTCGGGCGGTGACTTGAGAATCGGCAGCGGTACGCGACAATTGGTAGTCGCGCGGATCGATACGCGCCAACTCATCGCCGCGCTTCACGCGCTGACCGGCCTCGACACGTCGCGAAATGATTTTGCCCGCGGTGCGAAAACCGAGCCGGGATTCGACGCGCGCGCGTACATCACCGGCGAGTTCCATCGATGGCGAAACCGCCGTACCGCCGAGGGTGACAAGTTTCACTGGGCGCAGTGGCGCTGGCGGTTCCAGTTGGCCGTTGCAGGCAAACAATGACAGCGCGCCACCGACCACCGCCGTGGCGAGCAGCGAAAACGTCAGCCGACGTCGCGCCGAAAATATCATGACGCATCTCCTTTTGATGGGGCGGCATCTGTTGTCTCGATGTCGGACGCCCGCGGCGTGAGAGCAAATCCGCGATGGAGGATGGCCACCGATTCATCGATGTAGCTGTCCATGCATTTGGCATCGACCAAATGCACGGCAAGCTCGTTGCGCATCAAGCCGGGCATGACCAGTGAGCGCATCAAACCGAAAAGCAGCGTGTAGCGACTGGCGGGCGACAGGCGACGGTAGAGTCCCTGCTCCTGCGCATGATCGAACAACGTGTCGAGACGGGCCTGATAGGGATGCACATACTGCCGGCGGATGTACTCGCCGCGCTCGTCATTGCCTTCACCTTCACGAAACAAGAACTGCAGGGCCACCGGTTCACTGGCCATCAACTTCACTGCCTGTGGCAGGTTCGATTGCAGAATTGTCACGGCATCGCCGACACCAGCCAACGCGTCGAGCAGCGCCATCAGGCGCGCGTTGAGCGGCGCATAAACGCTGTCGGTTGCTTCGTACCAGAGCTGCTGCTTGGTACCGAAGTGATGTGTCAACAGGCTGTCGCTGACGCCACATGCAGCCGCGAGACTGCGCAGCGACACGCTGTCATAACCCTCGCGCGCAAAGGCGGCGAACGCGCGGCGCAAAATTTCCTCGCGCGACATGGCTTCGGCGTCGCGACTGGGCCGGCCGCGCCGGCGCGGTGCGCCAACAGTCGGCGGGAAGGAGGGATCGGGGATAGCGGAAGGGCCGGGCTGCTTATTGGTCATGCGACCAATACTAGCGCTTAATACCGACAGATGGAACCACTGGGTTTACCCGGCAATAAGGGCAATCAACCCGGGCGGATCAGCCCCTCTTTCTGCGCCCGCGTCAGCTTCCGCAGTTGATACTCGCGCCGACTGGCCGCTGCGCGATCGTCCGCCACCTCGTGCCAGGCAAGCACGACGGGTCGGCGCGTGCGCGTGTATTTGGCGCCCGCCTTGCCGGCGTTGTGCTCGGCGAGGCGGCGATCGAGATTTGTGGTGATGCCGGCATAGAGGGTGCCGTCGGCGCAACGCAGCAGGTAGACGAACCAGACCCTGTCGACCGGCGCGGGCGCGGGTGCGACCTGGGTGATCACGGAATGACGTAGAGCCCGATCGCCACGCTGTGGGAGGCAGCGCCTGCCACCACCCACAGGTGCCAGATGGCGTGCGTATAGCGTATGGATTTCATCGCATAAAATGCCGCGCCCACCGTGTAGCACAGCCCGCCGGCCAGCAGCAGCGCAAATCCTGCGCGCGACAGTGCGTGCCACAGCTCGTACACCACGAACATCGCCAACCAACCCATCAGCAGATAGGTGGCAAGCGACAACCAACGAAAGTGGTGGACGAAAAACACCTTGAAAACGATGCCGGCCAGCGCCAACGACCACACCACTCCGAGCAATACATATGAAGCGGTTGAATGCAGCGTGATTGACATGAACGGCGTATAGGTGCCGGCGATCAGCACGTAGATCGCGCCGTGGTCGATGCGTTTGAGAATGTCCTTGGCGCGCGGATCCGGGATGGCGTGGTAGAGCGTCGAAAAGAGGAACAGCACAACCAGACTGCTGCCATAGACAACGAGGCCCGCCAGATCCCAGCCGGACAACACCGGAATGCCCTTCACCAACAGCAGCGTAAGCCCGACGATGGCGGCGGCGGTACCGAGGCCGTGCGTGACCGCATTGGCGATCTCTTCGCCCAGGCTGTAGGCGGCCGGCGGATACGGCGCGGGTCGGGCACTCATGCGGCATTTCTCCTTTAAAATCCGAATCACAGGACAGTGATCGTCATGCTGTTGGTGGTATCAGCGCAAGTAGCCAGGCTGGCATACCAAATCATGATGGCGCGGAAGGCGCCAGTTGTAGATAACGAATGAAGGCGTCGGCGAGCTTCGCTCCGAGCGTGGCGTCATCGCTGGCAAGTTGTTCCGGCGCGCCTGGCGGCACGAACAGTTGTTGGTCGAGCGTAGCCAGCACCATGCGCAGCGCGAAGGCAACGGCCTCGTCGAACTGCTCCGGCGTACGGCTGCCGCGAAAAGACCGCAACGCCGCACAGGCAGCATCGCGCAGTGCCGCGCTGACGTGCAGGGCCCGCGCCGTGAACTGCGGGTCGCGGAACGAACGATGGCCACCGCCCGCAGCACGCCACGGTTGCGCTGGCGGCCGCGCACGATATTGCCGATCACCAGTCGCGCCACGTCCCGGGCATTGGCATCCGTCGCGCCGCCGCCGGTTGCCAGCTGGCGGCCGCGTGCAGCCAGTCACTCATCGCGACGGTGCGCCCGGCAAGGCGCTCGTGCAGGGTCGCGGCAGTGCCGATCGGCACGATCAATAAAGGCTGACAAGGCATTCGACGAAAACGGCGTTATGCTTGGCGATGCCGTGCGCCAGCAACCGGGCAACTTTCTTCAGGGTTTCGCCCAATTTATTCGCGCGGGAAAACAGCCGTGACAATACCGCCACAGACGAGCGCCTGAAGCACGAACGCCCAAAACACCATCGCGCCGCATCCGGTTCGGCGCATTCTGGAAGGAGATGCCGCGATGACTACCCCGGAAACCATTCCGACCGTCCGCGCCGTGAACGGCGATGTGCCATGGGTCGTCCGTTTTATCGACAATGACGGCCACGAGTGGATCGGTGATGAGCCGGCTGCGGACGGCGGCGGCGACATCGGGCCGTCACCAAAACAGTTGTTGCTGTCCAGCCTTGGCGCCTGCACCGCGATCACCCTGCAGATGTACGCGCAACGCAAACAGTGGCCGCTGACGGGCATCGATATCGAGTTGCAGTTAAACCCGCAGGGCAAACCCAAAAATGGCACCGACATCACGCGCAGTATCAAGCTGGCCGGGGTATTGAGCACCGAGCAGCGCGAGCGCCTGATGCAGATTGCCGATGCCTGCCCGCTGCACAAAATATTGACCGGTGAAATCCGCGTCGCGACGGTATTGGCAGCCTGATTGCGCGCGCTGCGCACGTCGCATGCAGGTTAGTCGCTACGATGGCATTTTCCCGAACCGGCCGTTATTGAAGTCTTCGATCGCCTCTCGAATCTGCCGTGCCGTGTTCATCACGAACGGACCCCGACCTTCGATGGGCTCATTCAGCGGCGCGCCGGCCAGCACCAGCAAGGTCGCATCGCTGTTGGCGGTGAGGGTGAAATCACTGCCGGCCTGATCGAGCACGGCAAACTGCGCCTCGCGGACTACCTCGCTGTGGTTATTCACCTGCACCACCCCGTGCAATACCACCACGGCGAGCACGTAGCCTGCCGGCAGACTGAATGCGGCACGCTTGCCGGCATTCAGGCGCACATCCCATACATCAATTGGCGAAAACGTGTGTGCCGGGCCGGTATGACCGGCGTAACTGCCGGCAATCACCCGTACACGACCGGCAGCATCAGGCAACGACACGGACGGAATCTCGCGATCAAGAATGCCCTGGTAACCCGGCGCAACCATTTTGTTTTTTGCCGGCAGATTCACCCACAACTGCACCATTTCCAGTTCACCGCCGTTTCTGGTGAAGGCCGGCGAATGAAATTCTTCGTGGAGAATGCCGGCGCCGGCGGTCATCCACTGCACGTCGCCCGGGCCAATGACGCCACCGCTGCCGGTGGAATCGCGATGCGCTACCTCGCCCTGATAAACGATGGTCACCGTTTCAAAACCACGGTGTGGATGTTCGCCCACACCGCGCTTGTTGATGGTGGGCGCGAAAACCTGGGGGCCGGCGTAATCCAGCAGCAGAAAGGGATTCAACTGCCGACCGACGGTGTTGTAAGCGAACAACGAGCGCACGGGGAAACCATCGCCCACCCAGTGGCGATGGTTATTGGTATAGACACCAAGAATTTTTTTCATGATGTCGCTGCCCCGCCATCGCTACTTCACGATCCCGCAGGCAACGCGTGGCCCGCCACCGCCCAGGGCCGCCGGATGATCCGCATGGTTGTCGCCGCCGGCGTGAATCATGATTGCGCGGCCGACAACATCAGACGCCTTGAGTCTGGGTGCCAGCACCGGCTGCGTAGCGGCACCGCTCGCATCAGCGAAAAGCGGCGGCAAATCTCCCAGATGCCCTTCACCCCATGGCTCACCGTGCCGGTTTGCTCCGGCCGGATCAAGATGACCACCTGCCGCCAGGGCGGCCACCATTTTCCCTTCCTTCTCTTTCGGTTCACAACCGGGGTTCTGATGAACATGGAAGCCATGAAGGCCCGGCGGAAGGTTTTGCAGCGCGGGCGTAAACACCAGGCCGTATTTCGTCTCGGAGATGGAAATCTTTCCGATCTCTGCGCCAACGCCTTTTTCGTCGACAAGATTCATGGTGACGGCGGTATCTGCCCAGGCAGCCGCAGACAGGCAGGTGAACAGCATTGCAGTGGCATATTTCATCGGTGCTCTCTCCTTTGGTGGATTACTTCCATGGTAACTGGCGGGTTGGCGCACGCCGCAGCCCGCCCGCGTGATCAAGCCTGCAATAAAACGGCTATGAAAGCACGGCAAACATTCCGTAAATCAATCCGGCAAGTGCCAACACGCCAACGCCCAAAATGACATACGCGCCTCGGGTAATGCCGCTTATTGTTTGCTTGATGGCTGCCCGATCATTCACGTTGGGAAATGCCGATGCGGGTTCCGGCACACCAAGGAACGCGCAGAGCGGCTTCCAACCCTGATCTACGGAATACACCAGCAGCCGCTCTGGCGGAACAGCAGCTTTCACATCGGCGATGTGCTGCTGATAGTGCGCAATGGCCTTGTCACGATCGCTCATCGTTCCTTTGTGCATACGCTGCCAAATCAGCTTATGGCACATATCGCCCATTTTCCTTCCAAAGGGCGTGGCAAATTTCAGTACCTTGAACTGCCACATGATTTCGGTGAAATAGATGGTTTCGATGGTGCTTTCGTACCATACCTCAGCCCCACGAGGATGAACGGTAAGCAAAACCTTGGCCTCGGGATAGGCTGTCAAGAGCTCACGCCATACACAGGCTGCGGGGTTGTCGACCGCAGCGGTGTATTTGGCAAATACCTGTTCCCAGTCGTGTTGAACTCCGGCTGGCGCGTTCGCCACCTTGCGCCAGAAATCCAGATGGGTCTTGTTGTCCTTGTTCTTTAGCACTTCGAACATGTGATAGCACGGAAATCCCAGCTGATTGAGTGCCGTATATACGGACAGCGTGCCGGTTCGGCCGTAGCCGGCGCCGATGATTTTTAACGCCATATTTGTTCCTTCTGTGCTGAATTATTCCACTGTGACGGATTTCGCCAGATTCCTCGGCTTGTCCACATCCGTGCCGCGCGCCAGTGCGACCTGATACGCCAGCAACTGCACCGGTACCGAGTGCACGATCGGTGAGAGGATGCCGGCGTGGCGTGGCGTGCGGATTACATGTACGCCAGCACTTTCCGTGAAATGGCTATCGAGGTCGGCGAACACGAAAATTTCGCCGCCGCGCGCGCTCACTTCCTGCATATTCGACTTCAACTTTTCCAGCAACACGTCGTTGGGGGCAATCACCACCACCGGCATCTTTTCGTCGACCAGCGCCAGCGGACCGTGCTTGAGCTCGCCGGCCGGATAGGCCTCGGCGTGAATGTAGGTGATTTCCTTGAGCTTCAGTGCACCCTCCAGCGCAATCGGGTAATGCACGCCGCGGCCGAGAAACAGGGCATTGTTTTTCTGCGCGAACCGTTCGGCCCAAACCTTGATTTGCGGTTCAAGGTTGAGCGCATGTTGCATCGACAGCGGCAACTGACGCAACGCTTCAAGGTATTCGCGTTCCTGCGCGGCACTTACCCTACCTTGTAACTTCGCCAGCGTGACAATGAGGGCAAACAGAGCGACCAGTTGCGTGGTGAATGCCTTGGTCGATGCCACGCCGATTTCGGCGCCAGCGCGGGTGTAGAACACCAGGTCCGACGCGCGCGGTATTGCGCTTTCGCGTACGTTGCAGATCGCCAGCGCGTGTTTCTGTCCGTTGGCGCGCGCGTACTTCAACGCTTCCATGGTATCGAGCGTTTCGCCGGACTGCGAGATCGTCACCACCAGCCAGTCAGGGTGCGTGACGACATCACGGTAGCGGTACTCGCTGGCCACTTCCACCTGGCAGGGAATTTTCGCGATCGATTCGAGCCAGTAACGCGCCACAGAACCTGCGTAGTACGAGGTGCCGCAGGCAAGGATCTGCACGCCTTTTACGCCTCGCAGAATTGCTTTGGCATTATCACCAAACAGCACGGGCGAAAAGCCGTCTTCAAGCACCGGCTCGATGCTGTCCGACAGTGCTCGCGGCTGTTCGTGGATTTCCTTCTGCATGAAATGCGCATACGGACCCAACTCCAGCGACTCGAGCGACACGTCACTGACATGCACCCGGCGTTCCGCGGGCTTGCCTTCCTTGTTGATCAGCGTCATGCCGTCGCGACGCAAATCGACGACATCGCCCTCTTCGAGGAAGATCACGCGGCGTGTTTCGGCGAGGATCGCCGACACGTCGGAGGCGATAAAGTATTCGCCCTCACCAAGGCCAACCAGCAATGGGCAACCATGGCGCGCGCAGACGAGCTGGTCGGGCCGATTTTTCGCGATCACGGCGATTGCGTAGGCGCCGACCAGCTCCTGCATCGTCGCCCGCACCGCACCGCACAGATCTGCGGATGCCTTGTAGTGGTGATGCACGAGGTGCGCGATGACTTCGGTGTCGGTTTGCGAGGTGAATTCATAGCCGAGGGCTTTCAGTTCGGCACGCTTCGCCTCGTGATTCTCGATGATGCCGTTGTGCACCAGGGCAATCAGTTCGCCGGAAACGTGCGGGTGCGCATTCGGCTCCGTCACGCCGCCGTGCGTGGCCCAGCGCGTGTGCCCGATGCCCAGCGGGCCGTGCACACCTTCGACATCAGCGGCATGCGCCGTTTGGCTGACCCGGCCAACGCGCCGCACGCGACGGATCTCGCCACCGCTGCCATCGCCATCGTCGCCGACCAGCACGGCAACGCCGGCAGAATCGTAGCCGCGATATTCAAGGCGCGTCAGGCCTTCGATCAGAATCGGGGTGACATCACGCCGGGCGATGGCGCCAACGATCCCACACATGCTTAGTCCTTCTTTTTCTGTGGCCGCTGCCAGCCGTCGATGTTTTTTTGCTTGCTACGGGCAATCGCCAACTGACTGTCGGGCACATCGTTGGTGATCACCGATCCGGCACCGATGGTGGCTCCCGGGCCGACCGAAATCGGCGCAACCAGCGAGCTGTTGCTGCCGATGAAAGCACCGTCGGCAATGCGCGTCTCGAACTTGTTCACGCCGTCGTAATTGCAGGTGATGGTGCCGGCGCCGACGTTCACGTTGCGACCAATTTCCGCATCGCCGATATAACTCAGGTGATTGATCTTCGTGCCTTCACCGATATCGGCTTTTTTGATCTCGACGAAATTACCGACATGCACGCCAGGTGCGAGCCGAGTGCCTGGCCGCAACCGCGCGAACGGACCTATGCAACCGTCGCTGGCAACCGTCGCGCCGTCAATATGTGTAAAAGCGCGGATCTCGACATTGTCGGCAATGGTGCAGTCCTTCAGCACGGCATTGGCACCGATACGGCAGTTGCTGCCGACGCGCACCGTGCCTTCGATCACGAGGTTCACGTCGATAAACGTATCCGTGCCGCAAATGAAATCACCGCGTACATCAATACGCCCGGGATCGGCAATCGTCACACCGGCGCGCATCAACTCGTCGGCGATGCGCCGCTGGTAAACCCGCTCGAGCTGGGCGAGCTGCACGCGATCATTGATTCCCTGTGTTTCATCTGCCGGGCAATCAACCGCAATCACTGCGTGCCCGGCGGCACCGGCCATGGCGACCAGATCCGTGAGGTAATACTCACCCTGGCTGTTGTCGTTGCGCAGCCGCAGCAGGGCCTCGTGCAAAAAGCGGTTCGGCACCAGCATGATGCCGGTATTGACTTCGCCGAGCGCGCGCTCGGCATCGGTTGCATCCTTTTCCTCGACGATCTTCAGGACATTGCCGGCGGCATCACGCACGATGCGCCCGTAACCAAACGGGTTGGCCGGTCGCGTGGTGAGCAGCGCGAGCTGATCGGGTGATGCTGCTGCAAGCAGGCGCTGCAGCGAAGCCGTACGCGTGAGCGGCACGTCACCGAACAGAATCAGCGTGCGGGCAGCGTCGGCCGGCAATTGCGGCAGGGCGTGCCGGACTGCGTGGCCCGTGCCGCACTGCTCGTGCTGTTCAACGATGCTCGCGCCGAGCGCTTCGACACAGGGCGCCACCTGGTCCATGCCGTGACCAAGCACAACGATCACCCGGCGTGGCGACAGTGTCTGTCCGGTGCGAATCACGTGCTCGAGCATCGGCCGACCGCCCACCGGGTGCAACACCTTGGGCAGCATGGACTGCATGCGCGTGCCCTTGCCGGCAGCGAGGATCACGACATCAAGTGGTTTCATGCGGTGTGTTCCAAGGCGACAAACCATGGCGCAGATAATACGCGAGCCGGTTGCACAAACGAAAAAGGACGGCAGATGCCGTCCCCTGTCTTCAGGTTGAGCTGGCTACTCAGCCCGGCCTGCCCATCTTCTTGCGGATTGCGTCGAGCGTGCGCAGACGGGCAACGGCTTCCGCCAGTTGCGCGGCCGCGTTGGCATAGTCGACTTCGTCCTTCTGGTTGGCCAGCGCCAGTTCCGCGGCCTTGCGCGCATCTTCCGCGGCGGCCAGATCCAGCGTGGCCGCACGCTCAACCGTGTCAGCGAGGATCGTCACCACGTTCGGCTGGACCTCGAGGATGCCGCCGGAGCAGTAGAAGATATCTTCTTCGCCGTCTTCCTTGACCAGGCGAATCGGGCCGGGCCGCAGCTGGGTGAGCAGGGCAGTGTGGCCCGGCAGGATGCCGAGTTCGCCCATCACACCCGTTGCCACGACCATCGTGACGGTGCCGGAGAAGATGGCTTCTTCGGCGCTCACGATGTCGCAGGTGGTGGTCATTGCCATGGCGGTTTCTCCAGGGGCTGCGCGGGTAATTCCGGAGAATTACTTCGCGGCCATCTTCTTGGCTTTTTCGGTCGCTTCTTCGATCGTGCCGACCATGTAGAAAGCCTGTTCCGGCATGCTGTCGAATTCGCCGGAGAGGATGCCCTTGAAGCCGCGGATCGTTTCCTTGAGGGTAACGTATTTACCCGGCGAACCGGTGAACACTTCCGCGACGTGGAACGGCTGCGACAGGAAGCGCTGGATTTTCCGGGCGCGGTACACAACGCGCTTGTCGTCTTCCGAGAGCTCGTCCATGCCGAGGATGGCGATGATGTCCTTCAGTTCCTTGTAGCGCTGCAGCACAGTCTGCACGCCGCGGGCGACGTCGTAGTGCTCCTGGCCGATTACCAGCGGGTCGAGCTGGCGGCTGGTGGAGTCGAGCGGGTCAACGGCCGGGTAGATACCGAGCGAGGCGATGTCACGCGACAGTACGACGGTCGCATCAAGGTGCGCGAAGGTCGTTGCCGGCGATGGGTCGGTCAGGTCATCGGCAGGAACGTAAACAGCCTGGATCGAGGTGATCGAACCGTTCTTGGTCGAAGTGATGCGCTCCTGGAGAACACCCATCTCTTCAGCCAGTGTTGGCTGGTAACCCACTGCCGACGGCATACGGCCGAGCAGTGCGGATACTTCGGTACCGGCCAGCGTGTAGCGGTAGATGTTGTCGACGAACAGCAGCACGTCACGGCCTTTGCCCGACGCGTCTTTCTCGTCGCGGAAGTACTCGGCCATGGTCAGGCCGGTCAGCGCCACGCGCAGACGGTTGCCCGGCGGCTCGTTCATCTGGCCGTACACCATCGCGACCTTGTCGAGTACGTTCGAGTCTTTCATCTCGTGATAGAAGTCGTTGCCTTCACGAGTACGCTCACCGACGCCGGCAAACACGGACAAACCCGAGTGCGCCTTCGCGATATTGTTGATCAGTTCCATCATGTTCACGGTCTTGCCGACGCCGGCGCCGCCGAACAGGCCGACCTTGCCGCCCTTGGCGAACGGACACAGCAGGTCAATAACCTTGATGCCGGTTTCCAGCAGCTCGGTCGCGGAGGATTGCTCGGCGTAGCTCGGCGCCTTGCGGTGGATGCCCCACTTTTCCTTCTCGCCGATCGGCCCGGCCTCGTCGATCGGGCGCCCGAGAACGTCCATGATGCGGCCGAGGGTCTTGACGCCTACCGGTACGGAAATTGCCGCGCCTGTGTTGGTAACGTCGAGGCCGCGCTTCAGGCCTTCGGTCGAACCCATGGCGATGGTCCGCACGACACCGTCGCCCAGCTGCTGCTGGACTTCGAGAGTCGTCTCGGTACCTTTTACGTTCAGCGCGTCATAGACGTTCGGAACGGATTCGCGGGGGAACTCGACGTCGATTACCGCGCCGATGATCTGGACAATGCGACCGCTGCTCATCTTCGTTTCTCCTGGAACCTATGACCGGGCGGTTAAACCGCCGCGGCACCACCCACGATTTCTGCGATTTCCTGCGTGATCGCTGCCTGGCGCGCCTTGTTGTAGACGAGCTGCAGGTCTTTGATCAGGCTGCCGGCGTTATCGGTGGCGGCTTTCATCGCCACCATCCGCGCCGCCTGCTCGCAGGCATTGTTTTCTACGACTGACTGGTACACCTGGGATTCGATGAAGCGAATCATCACGAGGTCCAGCAGCTCCTTGGCTTCCGGCTCGTAGATGTAATCCCAGTGGTGCTTGTACTGCTGGGCCTCGTCGCGAAGCAGCGGCAGTACCTGATGCACTTCGGGCTTCTGCGTCATGGTGTTCACGAACTCGTTGTGCACGAGGTACAGACGATCAATCTCGCCTTTCTCGTACGACTGCAGCATCGCCTGCACGGTGCCGATCAGGTCGTTGATCGCCGGCTTCTCACCGAGATGCGACGCCGTCGCCACCACCTTGCCGCCGACCGAACGGAAGAAACTCTGCGCCTTCAGCCCAAGCAGACAGAAGTCGACTTCCACGCCCTGGTCGCGCCAGGTTTTCGATTCCTGCAGCGCGCGCTTGAACAGGTTGATGTTCAGGCCGCCGCACAGGCCGCGATCGGTGGACACGATGATGTAGCCGACCCGTTTCACATCGCGCTCACGGAAGTACGGGTGCTTGTACTCCGCCGAGGCGTTGGCGAGATGACCGATCATCGCGCGGATCTTGCGCGCGTACGGACGCGACGCCGCCATGTTGGCCTGCGCCTTGCGCATCTTGCTCGCGGCCACGAGTTCCATCGCTTTCGTGATCTTCTGAGTGCTCTTCACACTCGCGATCTTTACACGGATCTCTTTCAGGTTGGCCATATCGTTCTCCGTTCAGGTCCCGTGATAACCGGCTCGATTACCAGGTCTGGGTAGCCTTGAACTTCGTGATGACGTCCTTGATGCCGGCCTCGATGTCTTTGTCGAAATCACCGCTGGCGTTGATCTTGGTGTAGAGGTCCTTGTGCTGGCTCTTGAAGAACGAGTGCAGGGCCGCTTCGAAGGCGCCAACCTTTTTCACGTCGACATCGCTGAGGAAGCCTTCGTTGGCGGCGTATACCGACAGGCCGAGCTCGGCGATGGACAGCGGGGCGTACTGCTTCTGCTTCATCAGCTCGGTAACGCGCTGACCGTGCTCCAGCTGCTTGCGGGTCGCTTCGTCGAGGTCGGAAGCGAACTGCGCGAACGCGGCCAGTTCACGATACTGTGCCAGCGAGGTACGGATACCTCCGGACAATTTCTTGATGATCTTGGTCTGGGCGGCGCCGCCGACGCGGGACACCGAGATACCGGCGTTCATCGCCGGGCGTACGCCGGCGTTAAACAGGCTGGTTTCCAGGAAGATCTGGCCGTCGGTGATCGAGATCACGTTGGTCGGTACGAAGGCGGATACGTCACCGGCCTGCGTCTCGATGATCGGCAGCGCGGTCAGCGAGCCGGTCCTGCCCTTGACGGCGCCGTTGGTGAATTTCTCGACGTACTCCTCGGAAACGCGGGCGGCGCGCTCAAGCAGACGGGAGTGCAGATAGAAGACGTCGCCCGGGTAGGCTTCGCGGCCCGGCGGGCGCTTCAGCAGCAGCGAGATCTGGCGGTAGGCCACGGCCTGCTTCGACAGATCGTCATAAATGATCAGCGCGTCTTCGCCGCGATCGCGGAAGTACTCGCCCATGGTGCAGCCGGAGTACGGCGCGAGGAATTGCAGCGCCGGCGATTCGGCAGCGGCAGCGGCAACCACCGTGGTGTAGGCCATGGCACCGTGCTCTTCCAGCTTGCGCACGACGTTGGCGATGGTCGACTGCTTCTGACCGATCGCCACGTAAACACACTTAATGCCGGATGCCTTCTGGGCAATGATGGTGTCGATCGCCAGCGCGGTCTTGCCGGTCTGACGGTCGCCGATGATCAGCTCGCGCTGACCGCGGCCTACCGGCACCATCGCGTCGACGGCCTTATAGCCGGTCTGCACCGGCTGGTCGACCGACTTCCGCCAGATCACGCCCGGTGCAACTTTTTCAACCGCGTCGGACGCCTTGGCGTTGATCGGGCCCTTGCCGTCGATCGGCGCGCCCAGCGCGTCGACGACGCGGCCGAGCAGTTCCGGACCCACCGGCACTTCGAGAATGCGGCCGGTGCAGCGGGCTTTCGCGCCCTCAGCCAGGCTTTGGTAGGCGCCCAGCACCACCGCGCCGACCGAATCGCGCTCAAGGTTCAGCGCCATGCCGAACAGGCCGTTGCCGAAGTCGATCATCTCGCCGTACATGACGTCGGCAAGACCGTGGATGCGCACGATACCGTCGGATACGGAAACCACCGTTCCTTCGTTGCGCGCTTCGGACGACGTATCGAGGCTGGCGATACGCTGTTTGATGATCTCGCTGATTTCAGCAGGGTTCAGCTGTTGCATGGGGATGTCCTCAGGAATTCAGGGTGCTTGCCAGCTTGTTCAGCCGGCCGCGCACGGAGGCGTCGATGACCAGATCGCCGAAACGGACGACAACGCCGCCCATTAGCGCCGGATCGACCTCGACGGAAACACGCACGTCCTGCGCGAAGCGGCGCTTCAGCGAGACGGCGAGTTTCGCAGTCTCCGCGTCGTTCATCGGGAACGCGGAGGTAACGGTAACTTCGCCAAGTTTCTGCAACTCGGCAACCATCTGCTCGAACTGCTCGCGGATCGCCGGCAAGGCCGTGATCCGGCGATTGCCACAAAGCTGGCGAACGAAGTTCTTGCCGTCGCTGTCCAACTTGTCGCCGCAGGCGATGGCAACGGCTTCTGCCTGCTTCGCCGCGGTCAACTGCGGGCGCGACAGCAGGGCCGCCATCTTCGGGTCAGCAACCACGGCCGCCGCGAGAGCGAGCATCTCGCTCCAGCGCGGGAGAGCTTTCTTCTCCTGCGCATAGGCGAACGCCGCTTTCGCGTACGGTCGGGCAATGGTGGTGATCTCTGCCATGGGTTTTATCGTCCGCGATCAGAGTTCAGCAGCCAGTTTGTCGAGTAGCTCGCTATGCGCTTTCGCGTCGATCGACTTCGACAGCACCTTCTCGGCGCCGGCGACCGCGAGCACGGCAACCTGCTTGCGCAGTTGCTCGCGTGCACGGTGCGCTTCCTGGTCAACCTCGGCTTTGGCGGCAACGAGAATGCGATCGCCTTCGGCACGCGCCTGGCCTTTCGCTTCCTCGACGATTTCCGAGGCACGCTTGTTGGCCATCGCCACGATCTGCGCGCCCTGCTCGCGGGCAGCACGGATTTCAGCCACGGCCTTTTCCTGCGCCAGCTCGAGGTCCTTCGCAGCGCGGTCGGCGGCCGAGAGGCCATCGGCGATACGCTTCTGGCGCTCTTCCATCATTTTCGACAGCGGGCCCCAGAGCACTTTGTTGACAAACCAGATCAACAAAATGAAGGCCGCCATCTGGGCGATCAGGGTGACGGTGATGTTCATGCTCGTACTCTTCTAATCGTCGAGATCCGAACCGGGCCGGCAAATGTTTGCTTAGGCGCCCAGCGTCTTGATCGCAGCTTCCAGGGCACCAACGAACGGGTTGGCGAACAGGAACCACATGGCGAACGCGAGAATGATGAACGGGAAGGATTCCATCAGGCCGGCGAAGATAAACATGTTGGTCATCAGCATCGGGCGCATTTCCGGCTGGCGGGTAATGCCTTCCAGGGTCTTGGCGCAGATCAGGCCCCAGCCAATAGCCGAGCCAAGACCGGCAGCGGCAAGGATCACGCCCACGCCAATGGCGGTGGCGGCGTAGATCTGAGCAAGCAGTTCAGCGTTCATCGTGGGTCTCCTATACAAAACGTCGGAAGTTGAAAAACACGAGCGGTGGCGCAAACAACCGGCAATCAGTTCAATGATCGTCGGCCTCGGTGTGCGCCATGCCCAGATAGACAATGGTCAGCACCATGAAAATGAAAGCCTGCAGCGTGATCACCAGGATGTGGAAGATCAGCCATCCGAAATCGAGGGCAACCTGCATCGGGAACCAGATAAGCAGACCGAGGCCGATGGTGGCGGCGCCACTCATCAAGGCGATCAGCAGGAAGACCAGTTCGCCGGCGAACATGTTGCCGAACAGACGCAGGCCGAGGCTGAGCGGTTTGGCGAGTTCCTCAATCGCGGTCATCGCGATGTTGACAGGCACGAAGAACTTGCCGAAGGGGTGGAACAGGAACTGCTTCAGGTAGCCGAGCGGGCCCTTGACCTTGAAGTTGTAGAAGATGATCAGTGCGAAGACGGTCAGCGCGATCGCCATCGTGGTGTTCAGGTCGGTGGTGGGCACCAGCTTGAACTTCGCGTGCTCGTGGCCGAGGGCAGTGAGAATCCAGGCCAGCAGATCCACCGGGATCAGGTCCATGAAGTTCATCAGCCACACCCACACGAAAATGGTGAGGGCGAGCGGGGCAATCAGCGGGTTGTGGCCGGGGAAGGTGTCCTTCACCTGCTGGCTGACGAAATCGAGGATGGTTTCAACGAAGTTCTGGAATTTGCCGGGGGTGCCGGTTTCCATGCGGCTGGTCAGACGCCAACCGACCAAAACGATCAGCAGGGCGAGCAGGGAGCTGACCGTGATGGTGTCGAGGTGCCACGACCAGAAACCACCGGTCTCACAGCCACTGCCGACGCAGAGGTTGGTAAGGTGATGCTGGATGTAGGCAACGGTTCCACCGCCGCCATTGGCTGCTTCACTCATTTGCGCCCCTCGTTCTCATTGGTGCGGGTCGTGCCGCGCATATTCACCAGCTGGGCAAGCTGTGCAGCGGCGAATCCCACGAAGCCCGCCAGCGGGTTCAACCCGAAAACTGCATAACCCAGCGCAAATGCTGCAATGACAAAAACGAAACGCTGCACGGCGCCGACATAAAGCATGGTCATGCCGCGCTTCGGGTCGGCCTGGGCAATCTCCGCCGCCCGCCGCACGCTGCGGCTGAGCAACAAGGTCAGCACAAGACCAACCAGACAACCAAAAACAGCTGACAGGCCATGGCTCAGCCCAAAAGCCAGGAACATTCCGAGGCCCAGTACCGTGGCCGCTACAAGTTGGGCGGTAATGACACGCCGCGCTTGCCCGCTGATCTCCATAGCCGTTGCGTTCACGACTGGTCCGGACGAGTGAGCAGCCTGAAAACCCTGATGAAGCCGCCCAGAACACCCAGCGCCCCCATCAACAACATGAACAGCGGCCGGGTATCTGCCCAGACATCAAGCACATAACCCAGTGCGAACCCGGCAATCGCCATTGACGAAAGAATGGTGCCAACACCGATCAGCAGCAGGCCCTGGCCTTGCGGCTTTTCTCCCTGCGGCTTTTCCATCGTCATCCGGGGCACAAAAGGCGGCGCATTATAGGCAGCCCCCCCCGCCCGGGCAAGCAACGATTCGAAGAATTTTCCCGGCCCTCAAGAGGCCGGAAACTCAAGCGAGAGCCGGACCCGTTCGAGGGGGTTGGGCGCTGTTAGCGAAAGAAACGCAGAAGGCCATCAAGCTCGTCAAGGCTGTTGTAGCTGATCACCAGCTTGCCCTTGCCACGCGCCGTGTGCTGCACCTGCACTGGCGCCCCGGTCTTCTCGGAAATTTCGTCCTGCAGACGGCGGATATCCGGATCGAGTCGCCCGGGGGCCGGCCTGCCCTGGGTTTGCTGTTCGGACTGGATCTTGCGGATCAGCGCCTCGGTCTGGCGCACCGACAAGCCGCGCGCGACAACCTGGCGGGCGAGATCGCCCTGATCGCTCTGCTCCAGCGCAAGAATTGCACGGGCATGGCCCATTTCAAGATCGCCCCGCTCCAGCAACGTCTTTGCCTCCGGCGACAGCGACAGCAGACGCAACAGGTTGGTAACCGTCGCGCGTGACTTGCCGACCGCGTCGGCCACCTCCTGGTGAGTAAGCGAGAATTCTTCCTGCAGACGGTTGAGCGCTACCGCCTCTTCCATCGTCGTGAGGTCTTCGCGCTGGATGTTTTCGATCAACGACATCGCCAGTGCGGCTTCGTCGCCAACGTCCTTCACCACGCACGGCACTTTCTCCATACCAGCCAGTTGCGCGGCACGCCAACGGCGTTCGCCGGCAATGATTTCATAGCGCTTTTCACTGATCGGCCGGACGACGATCGGCTGCATCATCCCTTGCGCTTTGATCGATTCGGCAAGCTCCGCAAGCTTGTCTTCGGCGAAGTCGCGTCGTGGTTGATAGCGACCACGCTGCAGAAATTCCACCGGCAACTCGCGCAACGAGCCTTCGGGGGACACCGCAGTTGCTGCATCGGCTGCCAGCCCTGCATCGGTAGCCGCAACAGATGCCAGCTGTGCTTTTTTCGAGGCTGCACCGAGCAGTGCATCGAGTCCTTTGCCCAATCCTTTTTTTCTGGTCGACATGGCGGCGTTCCGGCTGATGATGCGTTTCGTGGTGTGTGTTATTGCGCGGCGAAGTTTATTTGGCGCCGCGGCTGGCGGCTGTATCCACGCGCCGCAGAATCTCGCCGGCAAGCGTCAAATAGGCCAGGGCGCCGCGTGACTTCTCGTCATAGGTGATCACCGGCTGGCCATGGCTGGGCGCCTCGGCCAAACGCACGTTGCGCGGAATCATGGTGCGGAACACCTTGTCACCAAAATGGGCCTCAAGCTGGGCTGAGACATCGTTGGCAAGGCTGTTGCGCGGATCGAACATGGTGCGCAGCAATCCGCCGATCTCGAGCTTCGGATTCAACACGCTGCGTATTTTTTCTATTGTGTTCATCAGCGCGGTCAGGCCTTCAAGGGCATAGTACTCGCACTGCATCGGAATAATTACTTCGTCCGCTGCTGCCAACGCATTGACCGTGAGCATATTCAAAGATGGCGGACTATCGATAACGATAAAATCATATTTCATGCGCACCGCAGCAAGGATGTCGCGCAGTCGGAATTCCTTGCGCTCGATGCCCAGCAGCCCGACTTCTGCCGCAGTGAGATCGTCATTCGAGGGAATCACATCAAAACTGGCGGCAGAACGCGCAACAACGGCTGAAAATTGCGTCTCGCCCATAAGCAGCTCAAGAACCGTATGCTCGCACGCGTGCTTGTCGATGCCGGAACCCATGGTGGCATTGCCCTGCGGGTCAAGATCGACCAACAGCACACGCCGCTTCGCTGCCGCAAGCGATGCCGCAAGATTGACGCTGGTGGTCGTCTTGCCAACGCCGCCTTTCTGGTTCGCAACCGCGATGATCCGGGACACGTCGTTACTCCGCTTTCTGGTGCTGTTGCTGGCGTGTTTCGCGTTGCTGATTACGGTATTGCCATTTCATCGTGCCGACGAACGATACACACCAAATGCCGTTCCTTGTCGAGCCCCGGCACGACCAACCGGATCACCTGCGCAACCATCACATCGGCCGGCAGTGCCGCAATCTCGTCGTCTGGACACACACCCTTCATCGCCACCAACCGGGCGCCGCCGTCAAGCAGTACACGACAACTGTGCGCCATGTCCGGCAGCGCGGCGAAGGCGCGGCTCACCACCGTTGCTATCGGCACGGCAACCTGCACCGCCTCGATGCGGGCCTGTTGCACCACGACATTGCGCAATCCCAAATCATGTACCGCCTGCTTCAGAAAACGCGTTTTCTTGCCGTTGCTGTCGATCAGCAGGTGCTGCCATTGCGGGCGGGCGACTGCCAACACCAGGCCCGGCAGGCCACCGCCGCTACCCACATCCAATACTGGCCCGGCACCGATATGCGGCACGACGGCGAGGCTATCGAGAATATGCTCGACTTCCATCGCCTTGCGGCTGCGCACTGCCGTGAGGTTGTACGCCACATTCCACTTTTCCAGCAAATCGAGATAGCGCCTCAACAACACGATCTGTGCTTCATCCAGTTCGACACCAAGCGCCTGCGCGCCGGCGACGATCCGGTCAGGCCGATTTGCGGTCAAGGCCGTGCTTCTTCAGGTAGATCAGCAGCAACGATACGGCCGCCGGGGTCACGCCGGATACGCGTGCGGCATGACCGAGTGTTTGCGGCTTGTTCGCCAACAGCTTCATACGCACTTCGTTGGACAAACCCTTCACCGCAGCATAGTCGAAGGTGGCCGGAATCAGGATCGCCTCGGCGCGCTTCAGACGCTCGACATCATCCTGCTGGCGATCAATGTAACCGGCATATTTTGTCTGTACTTCCACTTGTGCAGCAACGTCATCGTTGACGGTTTCCAGTTGCGCGATTTCGGCAATCGCGGCGAAATCGAATCCCGGGCGCTTGAGCAGATCCTTGAGCGTTGCTTCGCGGGCAAGAGGCTCGCCACGCGCAACAACACGCTGACCCATCTGGCTGTCTGGTTGCACCCAGGTGCCGGCCAGGCGGGCGTCAAGTTTCGCAATCTGTTCACGTTTCTCGCAGAAGGCCGCCCAGCGCTCGTCATCAACCAGGCCGAGCGCCCGACCTTGTTCGGTCAGGCGCAAATCGGCGTTGTCCTCGCGCAATTGCAGGCGATATTCGGCGCGTGAGGTGAACATGCGGTACGGCTCTTTGGTGCCGTGCGTGATCAGATCATCGACCAGCACACCAAGGTAGGCAGTATCACGCGTCGGATACCAGGGCTCGCGCTCCTGCGCGCGCAACGCTGCGTTGATGCCGGCGAGCAGCCCCTGGGCGCCCGCCTCCTCGTAGCCGGTGGTGCCGTTAATCTGGCCGGCGAAATACAAATTGGGAACGTATCTGGTCTCCAGCGTGTGATGCAGATCCTGCGGATTGAAATAGTCATACTCAATGGCATAACCAGGCCGCACGATGTGTGCGTTTTCCATCCCGCGTATCGAGTGGATGATCTCGATCTGCACATCATATGGCAGTGACGTGGACACCCCGTTCGGATAAAGCTCGTGGGTGGTGAGCCCCTCGGGCTCGATAAATACCTGGTGTGTCGCCTTGTCGGCGAAGCGCACCATCTTGTCTTCGATCGACGGGCAATAGCGCGGGCCGACGCCCTCGATCACGCCAGCGTACATCGGAGAGCGGTCGAGATTTTTCAGAATGACTTCCTTGGTGCGCGCGGTGGTATGCGTGATGTAGCAAGGCACTTGCCGCGGGTGCTCGCTTGCCTTGCCAAGATAGCTCATCACCGGCAACGGCTCGTCGCCTGACTGCATTTCCATGACGCTGAAGTCGACGGTTTTGCCGTCGATGCGCGGCGGCGTGCCGGTTTTCAGGCGACCAACCCGCAGTGGCAATTCGCGCAACCGTTGCGCCAACGCGATCGACGGCGGATCGCCGGCGCGGCCACCCGAATGGTTCTGCATGCCGATATGGATCACGCCGCCAAGAAAGGTGCCGGCAGTGAGTACGACGGTTTTGCTGCGGAATCCGATGCCGGTCTGGGTGATGACGCCGCAGACGGCATCGCCGTCCATCAGCACGTCGTCGACAGCCTGCTGGAAAATCGTCAGGTTCGGTTGGTTCTCAAGTATCGCGCGCACCGCCTGCCGGTACAGCACGCGATCGGCCTGGGCACGGGTGGCACGCACTGCCGGGCCCTTGGAGCGGTTGAGGACACGGAACTGGATGCCGGCGCGGTCGGTGGCGCGGGCCATGATGCCGCCCAGTGCATCAATCTCTTTGACCAGGTGACTTTTGCCGATCCCGCCGATGGCCGGGTTGCAGGACATCTGCCCCAGGGTTTCGATGTTGTGGCTGAGCAGCAGGGTGTTGGCGCCCATGCGGGCAGCCGCCATCGCCGCCTCGGTGCCGGCATGGCCACCACCGATCACGATTACGTCGAAACTGTCCGGATGATTCACGGCCGTAAGAACCTGTTAACCACCATATAGTAGGGATCGCCTGGCTGAAGCACGTATTGAGCGCCTCGGCGGGGCAAAGGGGGGTGCCAGTATAGGCAGCGGCCCCCGAAAGCGCCAAATCACGGTGGCTGCCGTGACCGAACGCCTTGGCAAACCCTGCTTTTGGCAACTAGTGTTTCCGCAGCATGCGCAGGCCGGTTGCGGCCAGTGCCAGCAACAGCAGCGCAAACAAATCCCACACCCAGCGGGCGTTGGTGCCGAACAGGCGGCCGCTGTGCAGATCGTTCACGAACCGCTCAACATCCACGGCGGGTGATGCCAATGCCTGCGCCAGTTGCGCGCGGGCCGTGGCATCAAGGCGTTGTGTTGGTGTGGCGTCAATGCTGACTGCGCATGGCGCAATGCCGATCAGGGCGCTGTCGCTGCACCAGGTATTTTCACCGGTCGCAATCACCAATGACGCGCCCTGTACGCCCAGCGTCTCCACGGCCAACGCGTGAATATCACCGTGCAATCCCCAGGCGGCATCCATGCGCTCTGTCAGGACGCCGGTGTTGCCCAGTAGGTGTACGGCATCCTGGCAGGCTACCGCGCGCAGTTCACCAAACGGGGCGACGCCGACTAGCTTGTTGCATGGCGTCACGGCATGTGCATCGTAGTAAAGCATGCCATCGAAGACTGTGACCCAGCGTCCGTCCAGCACATGGCCATCAAGCACATCCGGCAACGTCGTGCCGTAGAAAAAGTTCGCCAGCGATGCAGGCAGCATGCGCTCGTGCAACTCGATATCGGCAGCGTGGTTGAGTATCAACCCACTCAACGCGAACCACAGCACAATGACGACAGCGAGGGTGGCGATGCGGCGGTGCAGCCGACGGGCGCGACGTTTAGCGTGCATCGGCCAATGCCTGCTGATGATAGAACAGGGCGAGGCGTGCCACGGCTACACTGGCGCGCACTGACAGTGTTGCACCGGTGATGTTGTCGACGCGGCGGTCGAGTCCTCTGTCACCGGAGCGCGCACCGGCAAATTGCGCCAGCCAGCGTGGCGAGCGAATTTCGTGGCCGCGGCTTTCACGATAAGTGATCACCCGCATCGCGACGATGGCATTGTTTTCCACCACCACGCCGAAGGTGATCGGTTCTTCCTTGCCGATGCGATCCAACACCCAGGCGGTGCGCGCACCGGCCCGCCAGTAACGAAGACGGGCACCGGCAGGTGCGATTCCCGTCTCGGCTTGCGCAGCACTTTTTATTGCCGGCGTCAGCCACAGTACATTTGCCTGCGCAGTTTGCGAGGCAAATGTCTGGACGACAAAGGTGTCGATCTCATTGGCGGCGAGTGTGGCCGACGAACACAGCAGCGCGCCGAAAAGCGTCAGTGTCCGCCATGGCCGCATCATGATTCGCCTCAGAAACTCCAGCCCAGACCGAGATTGAAACCGTCGACATCGACCGTTTTCGATTGCTGCTGATAATCAGCCTTTACCACCACCTGGGGGTGCAGCCACCAGTTGACGCCAACATCGGTTTGCGCCGCTTCTGAATCGACACTGTCGGCAGCTTTGTTGTCCCATTGGTTGTAGCGTGCGAACAGGCCGATTTCCGGCGTGATCCTGTAAGCGGTTTCGACATAAAAACCGTTCTGTTCCGCGCGGGCGGCATCGGCAGGCGCCAGATTGTCGATATCCCACTGGCCATACAGGCCGCGCACCTGCAGTTTTGCCAGGGGCTGCCAGACGAATTGTGCGTTGAGCAGTGTGGCCTCCTGGGGCGCGGCAGCAGCGCGTTGCGCCATGTCGGCCTGCTGCTGGACGGCGATCGCCAGCTCCAGATCGTTGCGCGGGTGATACTTGATGCGCGCTGTGGCCGCCCATTCGTTGGCCTTGGCCTTGGCGGATTTTTGCCGGCCGCTGCGCACGTTGCCGGTGCTGTTGTTCAGGCCGCTGTGCAGGGCGAGATCGTAGCCCAATGCATCACCGAAGGCGCCGGAGACCATGGCGCCGGTTTCCCACCAGGTGGTCGGAAATATGGCGCTTTCGACCGGGTTGCGCTCGACGCCATAGAAGGTGTCCGGCTCGTGTGTTTCGTTGAGAAAACCCACCGGCACCAGAAATTGACCGGCGGTGACACGCAGCGCGTCGTTGATGCGTACTTCGACAAACGCCTGTTCCAGTTCGACTTCACCCGGGCCACTGCCGTCGTCCGTATCCTTGACCAGGCCGTGCTCGACCTCAAGTTCGGAGAAGAAACGGATGTCTTCATCGAAGCGGTGCCCGACAAACAGCACGAAACGGTGCGCATCCACCTCGTTTTTGCTGTCGAGATTGTTGTAGTGGTGTTCGCCGTAGCCGCCCAGGGTCGTTTTGCCGGTATCGGCGGCGGTGCCTGATGAAGCGGCTCTTTGGGCCTCAACCTCGGCTGTGAGCGCCGCGATCTGCTGTTGCAGTGATTCGAGGCTGGGTGTCGCGATGGCGGCTTGGGGTGCGAGACCCAGCAGGGCGAGGGTTATGGCGATGGGCGGCAGAACGGTAGGACGGATCATGAGAATGACTCCTGACGGCTAAAGTAAACGCAAGTTATCAGGAACCGTTCTTATATGCAAACGACTCTTATTTGGCGCTCTGCTTTTTGAACAGCGCATCAAGGGCAGCCAGGGCATTGTCACGGGAAACCGCCTTCTGCTCGGCGCTGGCCTGGGTGCCCTCACCCTCGCGGACAAGGTCGTCGGCCGGCAATTCGGCCTGGAACCGGCTCGGCGTGCAGGCAACCATCTCGCCGAACTGCTTGCGTTTCTGGGCGTGGGTGAAGGTGAGCAGGTGGCGGGCGCGGGTGATGCCGACATATAGCAGACGCCGCTCTTCCTCGATTTGATTCTGCTCAAGACTGACTCGGTGCGGCAGGGTGCCGTCCTCGAATGCCATTACGTAGACGTATGGGAATTCGAGGCCCTTGGCGGCATGCAGCGTCATCAGTTGCACGCGATCGGTGTCGTCCTCGCCTTCCTGCTGATCGAGCATGTCGAGCAGCACGAGCTTCGCGATCACCTCGGCGATGTCGGGCCGCTGGCCCTGGTCTTCCTTCTCGCTCATGGTGTGGATCGAGTCGACGAGCGACATGACATTCTCATGGCGTTTGGCTGCTGTCTGCGGTGAGCTCGACTGCGCCCGCAGCCACTGTTCGTAACCGAGTTCCGCAAGCATTTCGGTAAGCGCCTGTTTGGCCGGCAACTGGTGCAGCCGTCGGCGCACGTCATCGATCCAGCCAACGAAGCGGGTGAGTTTTTCGCGATGCTGGCTGCCCAGGTATTCGGCCAAACCCATCTCCTGGGCAGCGCGCGAAAGTGAGACGTTGCGGGCGCCGGCGTACTGCGCGAGTTTTTCCAGCGTCGACGGTCCGATTTCGCGACGTGGCACATTGATTACCCGCAAAAACGCACTGTCGTCATCCGGGTTGGCGACGAGGCGCAGATATGACATGAAGTCCTTGATCTCGGCCCGGGCGAAGAATGATGTGCCGCCGGAAACCTTGTAGGGAACCTGCTTTTCACGCAGCTTTTCTTCGATCAGCCGCGATTGAAAGTTGCCGCGATAAAGCACGGCATAGTCCCGCCATTTTGCATTCATCCGTGCATGATGGCCGACAATTTCGCCGGCGATACGCTCCGCTTCGTGCTGATCGTCCTTGCACAGAATGATGCGAATCGGGTCGCCCTGGCCATGTGCGCTCCAGAGTTTCTTTTCGAACACGTGCGGGTTGTTGCCGATCACCGCATTGGCGGCGCGCAGGATTCGGCCGGTGGAGCGGTAATTCTGTTCGAGTGCCACTACCTTGAGCTGCGGATAGTCTGCCTGCAGCTGGACAAGATTTTCCGGGCGGGCGCCGCGCCAGGCGTAAATGGACTGGTCGTCGTCGCCGACGACGGTCAGGGCACTGCGCACGCCGACCAGTTGCTTCACCAGCCGGTATTGCGAAAGGTTGGTGTCCTGGTACTCATCGACCAACAGATAGCGGGTGCGGTTCTGCCACTTTTCGAGCACGTCGCCATGGGTATTGAACAGTTGCACGGGTTTCAGAATCAGGTCGTCGAAATCGACGGCGTTGTAGGCGCGCAGGTTGCGCTCATAGCCTTCGTAGACCTGCGCGATCAACATTTCGCGCGGGCTTTTTGCCAGAGCGAGCGCATCTTCTGGCGTCAGCATTTCGTTCTTCAGGCTGGAAATCGCGTGCTGGACGCTGTCGGCGAGCTTTGGGTCAGTGGTGGCATCACGCTGCATCAGTTCGCGGATCAGCGTGCGGGCATCTTCCGCATCGAAAATTGTGAAGCCGCTGCGCAGATCCAGCGCCTTGTGGGCGCTGCGAATGATATTGAGTCCCAGCGTGTGAAAGGTGCTGATGCCAAGGCCCTTCAGATCGCCGCCGACCAGCTTGCCGGCGCGCGCGCGCATTTCGCGGGCGGCCTTGTTGGTAAAAGTAACGGCAATGATTTTCGCCGGGTCGTAATGCGCGGTTGCGATCAGCCAGGCAATTTTCCCGGTAATCACGCTGGTCTTGCCGGAGCCGGCGCCGGCAAGCACGAGCAGGGGCCCGTCGATGTAGCAGACGGCCTCACGCTGGCGGGGATTCAGGTCAGACATCGGCTCGATCGACATGGGCGGAACGGGCCGGGGATTCTACTGTGTTGTGCCGGGCGACACAGGGGTCGATTCCCCGGAGCATTGCCGGTGCGGGATCGCGGCCTATACTGACAGGCTTGGTCCAACCTTTCGCATCAACGGGATACGACGCATGAGCTGCACTGACATCTTTCGCCTTGACGGCAAGCGCGTCTTCATTACCGGCGCCTCCAGCGGTTTCGGTGCTCACTTCGCCGTCGTGTTGGCGGCGGCCGGGGCAACAGTCGTGCTGGGCGCCCGCCGGGCCGGGAAGCTGGAAGAAACTGCTGCGCGCGTTCGTGCCGCCGGCGGCAAGGCAGAAACGGTAAAGCTTGACGTATCGAGTGAGGCCAGCGTGAAAGCCGCATTCGATGCGATGCCCGCACCGGATGTCGTCATCAACAACGCGGGCATCAACATTGAAGCCTCGACCCTGGATCTGACCGGTGACGAGTGGGACCGGGTAGTTGATACCAACGTCAAGGGCATGTGGATGGTGTCGCGCGAGGCGATTCGCTTGTGGATCAATGAGAAGCGCCCCGGCAACATCATCAACATCGCCTCGATTCTTGGCATGCGCGTGCAGAGTCAGCTGGCGGCGTACACCGCCTCAAAAGCAGCGGCGATTCAGCTTACCCGCTCGCTCGCCATCGATTATGCGCGGCACAATATTCGCGTCAATACGATCTGCCCGGGTTATTTTGAGACCGACATCAATCGCGACTGGTTCAGTACCGAAGGCGGGCAGAAGATGATCAAGCGTGTGCCATTCCGGCGGCTGGGCAACTTGCCGGAACTCGACGGGCCGCTGCTGCTGCTCGCGTCGGATGCATCCAGTTACATGAGCGGTTCGTGCGTCGTCGTCGATGGCGCGCATACGCAGTGCACTCTGTAAGGAGCGCGGTCATGGATTTCACTCTGCCTCCGCGTATCGAAGAATACCGCCTGCGGGTGCGCAATTTTGTCGAACAACATGTGTTCCCGCTGGAGCAGGAGCAAACGAATTTCGACGGCCACGAAAATATCCGCGAAGAAGTGGTTGCGCGCGTTCGGCAACGTGCGAAGGCAGAAGGCCTGTGGGCTTTGCAGATGCCGCAGTCGCGTGGTGGTGCCGAACTGGGTGTGGTGGGCATGGCGGCCTGTTACGAAGAGGCAGCACGTTCGCCGTTTGGCCCGGCGATGTTCAATGTCGCGCCACCTGATGACGGCAACATGATGGTACTGAACAAGGTTTTGAACACAGAAGCACTCAAGGACAAGTGGCTGCAGCCGATTATTGACGGTGCGGTGCGATCGACCTTCGCCATGAGCGAGCCGGACGGCGGCTGTGGTTCCGATCCGTCGCTCACTTACACCACGGCAACGAAAGTCGGCGCTAACTGGGTGATCAAGGGCCGCAAGTGGTTCATAACCGGCGCCGAGGGTGCGCAGCACTTCATCCTCATTGCGAAAACCGGCGCCGATACGCGCAGGGGCCTCACCGCTTTTCTTTTCCACGCCAGCCAGCCGGGCTGGCGCATCGTTCGGCGTATTCCGGTCATGGGTCCGGAAGAGCATGGTGGCCATTGCGAGCTGGAATTCGACGGGTTGGTAATCCCCGATGAAAATCGCCTGCTGGAAGTAGGCGATGGGCTCAAAGTCACGCAGATTCGTCTGGGTACCGCGCGCCTGACGCATTGCATGCGTTGGTTGGGCCTTGCCAGGCGTTGTATGGAAATTGCTGCCGACCATGTTGAAAACCGCATCAGCTTTGGCATGACGCTGGCGCAGCACGAAGGCGTGCAGTGGATGCTTGGCGATGTTGCGAGGGATATTCATGTCGGCCGGTTGCTGACCATGCATGCGGCGTGGAAGCTCGATCGTGGCGAGCACGCAAAAACGGAAATATCGATGGCGAAAATTCAGGTGGCCGACACCCTGCACAAGGCAGCGGACACCGCACTGCAATTGATGGGTGCCCGCGGCTACTCGAAAGACACTCTGGTTGACTGGGTCTATCGCTATGCGCGTCAGGCGCGTTTGGTTGACGGGGC
>JBMOOP010000011.1:0-3719 GCA_049324495.1 Pseudomonadota bacterium | reverse complement strand
GCCTCGTCGGGTTGCTGCGCAGGGCGTTCATGCGCCGGCGGGAGCCTGGCTTCGGCCGGCGCCTCGCCCAAACGCAGGTGTTCAACGCCGATGTGGTTGTCGTCCGCCAGCGTGACCGCGCGCTCCAGAATATTCTCGAGTTCACGCACGTTGCCGGGAAACCGGTATTGGCTGAGGGTAGCGCGCGCTTCCGGCGACAGTTGCGGCGTCTCGACATGCCATTCGCCGGCAAGCTGGGCGAGAAAATGCTCGGCGAGCATGAGGATGTCGCCGCCGCGCTCGCGCAAGGCGGGTACGTCAAGTTGAATCACGTTGATCCGGTAGAAGAGATCCTGGCGGAAGCGTCCGGCTTCCACCTCCTTATGCAAGTCTTTATGCGTGGCGCTGAGTATGCGTACATCAACTTTTACCTCTTTTTCCGAACCGATCGGGCGAACCGATTTTTCCTGAATTGCCCGCAGCAACTTCACTTGCATGCTGAGCGGCAGGTCGGCGATTTCGTCGAGGAACAAGGTGCCGTGATTGGCCGCCTGGAACAGGCCCTCACGGTCAGCTGTCGCGCCGGTGAAGCTGCCCTTGCGATGGCCGAAGAATTCGCTCTCCATGAGTTCAGACGGGATCGCGCCGCAGTTGACCGCCACGAACGGATGCTCGGCACGCGCGCCGAGACGGTGGATCAGGCGGGCCACCATTTCCTTGCCGGATCCTGACTCGCCACTGATGAATACCGGGGCCTGGCTGCGTGCCAGTTTGCTTACCTGGGCGCGTAGTCGTTGCATCGGCGCGCTGTTGCCGACGATCTCGTTCCGGGCATCGTCGGCAGAATCGCCACGGCCGACACGCCCGTTGCCGCGCTGGCGCAGTTTCAGTGCGCTTGCAACGAGATCCCGTAAACGTTGCAGATCGACCGGCTTGGAAACGAAATCGAATGCGCCTTCCTTCAGTGCCGCGATGGCCGTTTCCATGCTGCCGAAGGCGGTGATCATGGCGATCGGTGTGCCGGGGCAATGCTGCTGGACGTAACGGACGAGTTCCAGTCCGTTGCCGTCGCCAAGCTGCATGTCGGTGAAGCAAAGATCGAACTCAGTGGCGCCGAGTTTTTTGCGTGCGTCGGCAAGCGATGCAGCCGTTGTGACCTGGATATTCATGCGCGACAGGGTGAGTGCGATGAGTTCCCGGATATCCGGTTCGTCATCGACAACGAGGGCGTGACTTCGTGTCATCGTGCGCGCTCAGTTGGCGATTCGCCTGGGGTGAGAAAATGTTATCTGGAAACGGCCGTCGGCATCGCTTTGCGCTGGTGGAATATAAGCCAAACGCGCGCGATTAGCCTCGCACAGTTCCCTGGCGATGTATAGGCCAAGGCCGGTGCCTCTGGCGTCGGTGGTGAAGAACGGCTCGAACAGGTTGGCTAAATTCTCCGTCGCGATGCCGGGCCCGTTGTCGATAATGCGCAGGATCGGCAATTCGGTTACCGCCGCAGTGCCGACTTCGAGTACGACCCGGCCCTTGCCGTGCAGGGCGCGACCGTGGCGCAGGCCGTTATCGCAGAGATTTTGTAATATTTGTTGCAGGTGGTTCGGGTCGAAACGAACCTGTACCGAGGGGGCCTCTGCGCGAATATCGATCTCATCGTTCGGTGTGTGCGTGGCAAGGTAGTCAGTACGAAACTGATGCAGCCACGGCACCAGATCGAGCAGGTCCGTGCGCGGCGTCTGCCGCCGCGACAACCGCAAAACGTTTTCGACGATGCGGTCCAGGCGCAATGCCTGCTGCCGGATGATTTCTGCGAGACGCCGATCGTCAGCCGGCAGTTGCGGCAACTCATCGAGCAATTGTGCTGCGTGCGTGATCGCAGACAACGGGTTGCGGATTTCGTGCGCGATACTGGCGGTGAGGCGGCCGAGCGAGGCCAGCTTCATTTGCTGAAGGTGTTGGGAAAGTGAAGTCATGTCTTCGAGGAACACCAGCGTCGCGCGGTGGTCGCCGAGGCGAACCGACGCCATGCTGGCGTCCACCTCGGGGCCTCCGGCGTGGTTGCGGAACGGAGGGCGGCGTTGGGATGGTTCGGCCAGCCACGCGGCAATGCGCTGTGTTAGTTCCGGGCTGACGGCATCAAGCTGAACGGCCGGCTGCCAGTCGTCCGGTGACAGCATGTGCTGGGCAGCACTGTTTGCCAGGCGGATTGTGCCCTGGTTGTCGATCACGAGGATGCCCGTGCGCATGCGCTGGATGACGTGCGAATTGAGATTCTCAAGCTCGTTTAGTTCCTGGGTGCGCTGCGTAGCCAGAGCCTCGCTGGCCTGCAGGCGTCGGGTCAGTTGGCTGGCGGCGATGGCAATGCCGAAGAATGCGAAGCCCAGCAAGCCGACCTGCGTGCTCCCGCTCGTCAGTGGCAGGTTGCGCGACAGAGCGAAATGAAATTGCACGTAAAGCATGGCGAGGGTCGCAGTGGCAGCCACGACCAGCGCAATCCGGCCGGGCAGGAGAATGGCGCCGGCAGCGACGGTGACAACAATCAGTGGCGCTACTGTGCTCAACACCCCGCCGCTGGCGTGCGCGAGTACAGTCAGCGCGACGATGTCGATGGCGACGAGGATGGCGCCCTGCAGGTGTTCGCGCCCATCAAGCATGCGCACCAGCAGCGATGACGCCAGACTCACGACGAAGTAGCCGATGCTCGTCAGCAGGAAAATGTCTGGTCGGTAGCTGCCGAGGCGCTCCGCCCGATCAAGGTTCATGATGAAGAGCATCACCAGTGCTGCGGCAAGGAAAACGCGGTAGTAACTGTAGATTGTCAGCGGCCCCAGGCGCTGACTGGCTGGCCAGGTAGTGCGGGTGCTGCGGTCCATTGCCTGCGGTACTTGTGGGTTATTGCGCACGCGATTTGTTTATTGCGGGCCGCGTTTGCGGACGTAGTCGTTGAGGTGCTCAGGGCAGCAGAAGAACAGGTCCTGGTAATGCACGCCGTTGCTTTCCGGCGTATGCACCCCGCACTCGGTGCAACGGGTGATGGGCGATTGCGCCGACCCGGACTGCGGCCCTGCCGGCGGCTTGGCCTGGCCGGGCGGATTACGCAACCGACGGAACAGGTACCAGGCAACGGCGGCGATCGCGACGAGCAGTAATAAGCGAGACATGCGGGATCTTCCAGTGTGGGATGATGGCCCAGTCTACCGTATGCATCGCGGTGGTTTCGGGGCTGCGACTTTTCTATGAGAATCGACGGCCCCAGTTCAATAACCCGGACCACCACCCATGATCTTGCGTACCGTAATGGCCCAGGTGAACCTCCTGGTGGGTGACATCGACGGCAACTGCGATCGCGTCATTGCGGCGGCGCACAGGGCCCGGCGCGAGCATGCAGCACAGGTCGTGGTCTTCCCGGAGCTCACGCTCACCGGCTACCCCCCTGAAGACCTGCTGCTGCGCCCGAGCCTGGTGCCGCGGGTGGCTGCTGCCGTTGCACGGCTATGTGCCTTTACAAGCGCAGAGCCGGGCCTGCTGCTGGTGGTGGGTGCGCCGCGTCCGCGGGCCAGTGGTGTCGCTGGTCTTTACAACAGCGCGCTGGTGATTGTCGACGGTGCTGTCGTCGGCGAATACGACAAACAGGAGCTGCCGAATTATCGGGTGTTCGACGAGCGCCGCTATTTTGTGCCCGGCAGCGCCCCGTTGGTGGTTACGGTTGCCGGTGTACGCATGGCGATCGCGATCTGCGA
>JBMOOP010000010.1:0-3823 GCA_049324495.1 Pseudomonadota bacterium | reverse complement strand
GGTGTCGCGATCATCGGCAAAACTGGCGCCACTGCCGGCAATCGACAGGCAAATCGCAGATCTGACGAGAAACTTCTGAACCTGCATGGTGAGACTCCTTATCGCCGCAACACGCTGATGTGTGGATGCCGATTTAATGTGGAAAGTCGTTGCGTGACTCTGTGACACGAGGATCGCACAGCGGTTCCCGTAGCGGTCGCAAAAATTCGCCGCCGCGAGAACCACATCACACCGGCGTCACACGCGCTTCTCGAATACCAGCGCATCGCCCTCAATTGCCGCGACAATACGATCGCCGGGCAGGAAGCGGCCCGACAGGATCGCCTGCGCCAGCGGATTTTCGATTTCCCGCTGGATCACGCGCTTGAGTGGCCGCGCACCGTAAACCGGATCGAAACCAGACGCCGCCAACCGATCCATCGCCTCGTCGCTGATTTCCATCCTGAGATCGCGCTCGGCAAGCCGCTTGTGCAGACCGGCAAGCTGGATATCGGCAATGCCACGAATCTGTGCGCTCGACAGCGGATGGAAGACCACGGCATCGTCCAGCCGGTTGATGAACTCCGGTCGAAAATGACGGCCGACGACATCCATCACCGCCGTCTTCATTTCTTCGTAGGTACCGCCTTCGCGCGCCAGATTCTGGATCAGGTCGGAGGCGAGGTTCGAGGTCATGACGATCACGGTGTTCTTGAAATCCACGGTGCGGCCATGGCCGTCGGTGAGACGACCGTCATCGAGTACCTGCAGTAGGATGTTGAACAGATCCGGGTGTGCCTTCTCGACCTCGTCGAGAAGGATGATCGAGTACGGTTTACGCCGCACAGCCTCGGTCAGATAACCGCCTTCCTCATAGCCTATATAACCCGGTGGCGCGCCAATCAGGCGCGACACGCTGTGTTTCTCCATGAACTCGCTCATATCGATACGAATCAACGCCTGCTCGGAATCGAACAGGAACGCGGCCAACGCCTTGCACAACTCGGTCTTACCGACGCCGGTTGGTCCCAGAAACAGAAACGAGCCATTCGGTCGGTTCGGATCGGAAAGACCGGCGCGCGAACGACGAATCGCATCAGACACTGCCCTGATTGCCTCGTTCTGGCCAACAACGCGATCGTGCAGCGATTCTTCCATGCGCAACAATTTTTCGCGCTCGCCCTCCAGCATCCTCGCCACCGGAATGCCGGTTGCCTTGGACATTACTTCGGCAACTTCCTCCTCGGTTACCTTGTTACGCAGCAATTGCTTGCCAACCGGTAACGACTGATTTTTTTCCGCCGCCTCAAGCTGTTTCTGCAAGGCCGGTATCTTGCCGTACTGCAGCTCGGACATCTTCGCAAGATCGCCCTTGCGCCGCGCGGCCTCCATCTCGATTTTTGCCTGCTCGAGCTGCTCCTTTACCTGGTTGGCGCCGGCAAGCTCCGCCTTCTCGACCTTCCAGATTTCTTCAAGATCGGAATAATCCTTTTCCAAATCGGCGATATCTGCCTGGAGTTTTTCAAGGCGTTTTTTCGTCGCATCATCGGTTTCCTTCTTCAGCGCTTCGCGCTCCATTTTCAGTTGGATGAGACGACGCTCCAGGCGATCCATTTCTTCCGGTTTGGAATCGATTTCCATGCGAATGCGCGACGCGGCCTCGTCAACGAGATCAATCGCCTTGTCGGGCAACTTACGATCGGAAATATAGCGGTGTGACAGACGCGCGGCAGCGATGATCGCCGAGTCGGTGATTGTCACGCCATGATGAACCTCATAGCGCTCCTTAAGCCCGCGCAGAATGGCGATGGTGTCCTCGACCGATGGTTCGTCGACCAACACTTTCTGAAAACGACGCTCAAGCGCGGCATCCTTCTCGATGTACTGACGATATTCGTCGAGCGTGGTTGCTCCGACGCAATGCAACTCGCCGCGGGAAAGGGCAGGCTTGAGCATGTTACCGGCATCCATCGAGCCTTCTGCCTTGCCAGCGCCGACCATGATGTGAATTTCATCGATAAACAAAATGATGTTGCCTTCCTGTTTCGACAACTCGTTGAGCACTGCCTTGAGGCGCTCCTCGAACTCGCCGCGAAATTTCGCTCCGGCGATCAACGCGCCCATGTCGAGCGATAACACTTTCTTGCGTTTGAGACATTCGGGCACCTCGCCGTTGACGATACGCTGGGCAAGGCCTTCGACAATCGCGGTTTTACCAACACCCGGGTCGCCAATCAGCACCGGATTGTTCTTGGTACGGCGCTGCAATACCTGGATCGTGCGACGAATTTCTTCATCGCGGCCGATAACAGGATCGAGTTTGCCACTTGCCGCACGCGCGGTCAGGTCAATGCAATATTTGGTGAGTGCCCCCCTGGTTTCCTCGACATTGGCGTCCCGCACGGCTTCTCCTCCTCGCATGGCGTTGATGACGGCTTCGAGCTTCGCTTTGTCAACGCCACACTTTTTCAGCATCTTGCCGGCGTCACCGCGATCATCGAGGATGGCAAGCAGGACGATTTCGCTGGAAACGAACTGATCATTACGTTGCTGTGCGAGACGGTCGGCAAGATTCAGTACGCGGCCGAGATCCTGCGACAGGGTAACTTCACCCGTTGGCGTCTGCACCGTCGCCAGCTTCTGCAGCAGCGATTCGAGATCGCGGCGCACGCGCACCGGATCGACGCCGGACTGTGACAATAACGACCTCAGCGAACCGCCCTGCTGATCAAGCAGGGCGACCAGCAGGTGGGTCGGCTCGATCTGGGTGTGGTCGCGGCCCACGGCCAGTGATTGCGATTCCTGCAGCGCCTGCTGCAGAAGGGACGTCATACGATCAGGACGCATCGGGATGCCTCACGGGAAATGGATACCAATGACCGGAAGATGAGGCAGCTTAGCGACGTTTCAAGGCCGGCAGCTTTGATACCGGTCAGGAATGCGGCCCCCGGGAGGAAATCAATCGCGCCAAACAAGCGTGGCGAAACGGCCGGTCACCGGCGCACGACGGAACGAGTAAAAGCGGTTATTTTCCGCCACCGTGCAATGCTCGCCACCGGCCGGGGCGCACACACCGAGAGCGTCCAGTCGCTGCCGGGCGAGCGCGTAAAGATTGCAAAGATAACCGGGCGTGCCATCGGCGCGGGTGATTGCGTCGAAAGCGGCGGCGGCACGGGGACAATGGGCAATGAACGCCGCCCGTACCTCAGCGCCGGTCTCGTAGGCCGCCGGGCCGATGCAGGGTCCAAGCCAGGCACTGAGGCCAGCGCCCGGTACGTCCATCGCCGCAACCAGCGCTTCGATTACGCCATCGCACAGGCCTCGCCAACCGGCGTGGGCGACGCCGACCACCGTGCCGTCACGGGCGGCGAGCACCACCGGGAGGCAATCGGCCGTCAGCACCACACAGGCGACGCCGGATGCGCGCGTGAAGGATGCGTCCGCCAGCGGTGGCGGCGTCGCAGGATCAACCGTTGCCGCATCGACCACCCGAATGCCATGCACCTGCGCCAACCAGGCCGGTTCGCGCGCAAGACCCAGTGCCCGCTGCAATCGCGCACGATTGGCACGCACTGCGGTTGCGTCATCGCCAACATGCAGCGCGAGATTGAAGCCATCATAGGGCGGCACGCTGCCGTCGCCCTGATCACCATCAGGGCCGTCAATGCCGCGCCGCGTGGTGACGATCGTGTGCACGTTTGCCGGCGCCGGCCATGCCGGAGCCAACCAGGCGCGGGAAATGTTCTCACGGGCACACGGAGCCATCAGCCGTTGATCCTCGCATCCTCGGCCAGCAGATCCAGCAACACCACCATGTCGTCCGGCAAGGGCGCGTGCCAACCCA
>JBMOOP010000009.1:0-35181 GCA_049324495.1 Pseudomonadota bacterium | reverse complement strand
AGGGCATGAACATCGCCCGCAACATCGGTCTGCTCGCCGGCCTGCCGAAGGAAGTGGCCGGGCAGACCATCAACCGTCTGTGCGGCTCTTCCATGCAGGCACTGCATATCGCCACCCAGGCGATCCAGACGAACAACGGCGACGTGTTCGTCATCGGTGGCGTCGAACACATGGGTCACGTCCAGATGACGCAAGGTGTCGACATCAACCCCGAAGCCTCCAAGCGCATTGCCAAAGCCTCGAACATGATGGGCCTCACTGCGGAAATGCTCGGCACCATGCACGGCATTTCGCGGCAGATGCAGGATGAATTCGCGCTGCGCTCGCACAAACTGGCCTGGGCTGCGACCGTCAACGGCGACTGGAAAAATGAGCTCGTGCCGATGGCCGGCCACGATGCGAACGGCGCGCTGTTTCAGCTCGATTTCGACGAAGTAATCCGCAAGGATGCTTCGCTGGAAGCACTCGCTGCGCTGCCACCGGCGTTCAACCCGAAAGGCGGCACGGTAACCGCCGGATCGTCGTCGGCAATTTCCGACGGTGCTGCTGCAATGCTGCTGATGAGTTTCGAACGCGCAAGGGCACTGGGCCTCAAACCGCGCGCAAAAATCCGCAGCATGGCCGTTGCCGGCGTCGATGCCGCCATCATGGGTTATGGCCCGGTACCCGCCTCGCTGAAGGCGATGAAGCGTGCCGGCCTGTCCATCAACGACATTGATTTCGTCGAATTGAACGAAGCCTTCGCCGCACAGTCACTGCCCTGCGTGAAGGATCTGAAACTGATGGGCCAGGTCGAGCAGAAGGTGAACCTGCACGGCGGCGCCATCGCCCTCGGCCACCCGCTCGGCTGCTCGGGCGCGCGTATTACCGGCACCCTGCTCAATGTGATGGAGCAAAAAGGCGGATCGCTCGGCCTTGCCACCATGTGCATCGGTTTGGGCCAGGGCATTGCGACGGTGATTGAGCGGGTCTGATCAAACAGGGCAGCGGCGCAGGATGGTCGCTATCAGGAAGAGCGAACCTGTCCGCGCAAGGATGATCCGAAAAGTTCGAAAGGATGACATGACTGGCCCGGGTTCGCCCGGGCCGGTTCATTTGACGTTTGCTATTCGCTGGCTTGCTTGCGGCCCGCTTTCTTCGGTTTATCCGCCGGCAGCAGGCTGGTGTACTTCTGGTACAGGCTAAACAGGAAGGCGACACGCTCGGCGTCGGACTTGAAGGTGGTCTTGCCGTAGGCAGCATCGACGGCCTTGTCGAGTTGCTGATGTGCCTTGGCGAGTTCCGGTGGCATGGTCACCGGATCGTAGAGATCGGCAAGCGTGGCGTTGGGAAATTTGGCGCGGGCGTCGAGCACCTGTTGCGCGGCTCGTTCGACGGTTTGCTTTTGTTTGTCGGTGGGAGAGTCAGGCCAGGGGAAGTTGTTATAGACGATGCCTACCGAGTAGCGGAAATCGCTTTTCAAGCGACCACAAACATAGCGCACCCAAGCCATATGCATAGATGAGGTAATCACACCGAACTCATAGCACGACGCATCCGGCACGATGTTTACGAGATTGCTTGCTATTACGCTGGGTGAGTTAAATCCCACAGGAATGTAGGTTCTACGTTCTGAACTTACGCTCGGAACCAACAAATAATTCGAGTTTGGTTGCCTAATTTCTCCAAATAGAGACGGAATTGCTGCCAGTTTCCTTGTCGCATCCCGATCACTATTTAGGCGGGTGAATCGTACCGCTGCGACTCGTGAGCTTACTTGAGGCAATTTCGCAAGTTTGTCTGGCGAAACATTCAAAAGCCAAAGGCACCAGCGGGGAACGTTATTAATGAACTCCTCCGAGCCCATGAAGCGTCGAATATAGGTTGACGCTTCCGGCTCTGAGGCAAGCAACGAGGATTTATCCGTATCATCCAGAAGAAGATTTCCGCCATCATTCGGCATGCTTCCGAATGCCATCGCAGATACTGCGCAAACTGGAGTTCTCCGATTTTGTAGGACAATGTCTGTTGCATCAACAAGATACGGGTTAATATTTGAAGCGGATATTTCGTGGGGTTCACCTGCGGAGTCGTCGTAATCGAATAGTCGATGCGGCCCGCCATCCTCAGGCCAAAATCCGATAATTACGCAGTGAACAGCTGCGGATCCTCGCCCTTCGCTGTTCCAGCGAAAGGTCCTGTGGGCAAAGTGTATTTTCACCCCAAGTCGAAACAACTCACTCCACAGAATTCCGACCTGTTCGCCTTGGCATATCGAGTTCGTGGAGACGAATGCGCAGCGAATCGATGAGTCAGCGATTAGGGCTGCGGCCTTGAAATACCATGCAGATACGAAGTCTAGGACTCCGTAACCCTTAACCTTGTTGAAGACCTGCGCCATGTCGGCCTTCTGTTGTTCGCTCTGATACTGTTTTCCGCCGAAAGGCGGATTTCCTAGAACGTAACTCAACCTCTCCTTCGGGCACACCTCAGCCCAATCCACCCGCAATGCATTCCCATGCACAATCGTCGCCGACTTTTTCAGCGGCAGCCGGACGAAGTACTCGCCAAAGTGCTCCGACACCATCAGGTTCATCTGGTGGTCCATCAGCCACATGGCCACCTGCGCAATCTGCGCCGGGAACTCCTCGATCTCGATGCCGTAAAACTGGTCTACGTCCACATTCACATGCTCGGCCACACCCGAAAACAGCGCATCCTGTTTGGCAAACTGTGCCTTCAGCACCTCCAGTTCCAGCAGGCGCAATTCCCGATAGGCGATGACCAAAAAGTTGCCGCAACCGCAGGCCGGGTCAAGAAAACGCAGATTGGCCAACTTCACGTGGAAAGACTTGAGTTTGGCCGGCGTGCCCTTGATGCGCTCGAACTCGGCCTTGAGATCGTCCATGCACAGCGGGCCGATCAGCTTGAGAATGTTCTTCTCACTGGTGTAGTGCGCACCAAGATTGCGACGCGCCTTCTTGTCCATGATCGACTGGAACAGTGAGCCAAAGATGGCGGGCGAAATCCGCGACCAGTCGAGATCAGCCGCTTCGATCAATGCCTTGCGCATGGCGCTGTCGAACGCCGCCAGCGGCAGCGTCTCGGCGAACAGCTTGCCGTTCACATAGGGAAATTCGGCAAGTTGTTCGTCCAGCGCTTTCTGGCGCTTCTCGCCCGGCGTGTTGAGCACCTGGAAAAGATCGGTCAGACGGGCGCCCAGGTCGGCACCGTCCGCCGAGGTGCGGTTCAGGATCAGTTCGTGAAACTGCCGCGGCTGGAAGATGCCGGTGTCATCGGCGAACAGGCAAAACAGCAGGCGGACCAGCAGCACTTCCAGCGGGTGGCCTTCGTAACCGCCGTCCTTGAGCGCGTCATGCAGCGCGCCCATCCTTTCAGCGGCGGCGATGTTGACCGGGTCTTCTTCCTTGTAGGTGTGGGTCTTGTAGCCGGCAAGGAAGCCGAACAGTTTCACCTGCTTGTGCAGGTCCTTCAGGCGGAATTCGTGGATTTTATCGTTGTCGAGATCGTAAAGGCGGCAGCGGTCAAAATCGGAGACGAGGATGTAGCGTGGTAGTTCGACGTCGGTCAGGCCGTGAAAATAATCCCGCGCCTGCTGGTGGGCGCGATCGAGATCCTTGCCCTTCGATTTGTGCTCGACCAGCAGCACGCCTTTCCAGAGCAGGTCGATGTAGCCGTCCTTGCCATCAACTTTCTTGACCCGCCGTTCAAATGAGGCCACCCGGCGCCGGCTGACGCCGAACACATCGAAAAAGCCGTCCCAGAACGATTTGGCTTCGGCATCTTCCGAAACTTCGTCGGCCCACTCCTTCGAGAAGCGCAGGGCGCGATCCTTGATCTCGTTCCAGCTCAACGGCATGGTGGAAATCCTTGTTCTTGTGGGTGAAGCCGTCGTCGGCCACGACATCATCAACCGTGTTAACGATGACAGTTGTTGCGGGGACGAGACTGATGCAAATGCCATCAACCACGCCCACCGCACAAGGCGCCAGGGCATGATGCACGCCATCGTCCGAATCTTCCACCGACCGTTTCATACTCAGGGTTATTACACCCGCCGCCGCACAGGATGAACCCGGTCACAACATGGCTATGTGGCCGCATCCGCCTGCTTCGGCTAGGCTGCACGGGTCACCACTGATCGCGCAGAGCCCCATGACTTTCCTCGACATCCCCCAACTTGATCCCGATCCAATCGCGCAATTTGCCGCCTGGCTCGACGCCTGGCGCGCCACACAGCCGACCGAACCGGATGCCATGGTGCTGGCCACTGTGGATACGAACGGCCAGCCCTGGGCGCGCACGTTGCTGCTGAAACATGTCGATGTACGGGGCTTTGTGTTCTTCACCAACCGCGACAGCAACAAGGGCATGCAACTGGCGGGCAATGCGCGCGCAGCGCTGCATTTTTTGTGGTTACCGACACGGCAGGTGCAGGTGCAGGGCCGTGTCGAACACACATCGTCGGCAGAAGACGACACCTATTTCGCGTCGCGCCCGCGCGAAAGCCAGTTGGGTGCCTGGGCCTCGCAGCAGAGTCGTCCGCTGGGCAGCCGCACGGCATTGACGGAGGCTTTTACCCGATACGATCGCCAGTATGCCGGCGTTGCCGTGCCGCGGCCGCCGCACTGGGGTGGTTATCGTGTGGTACCCGAACGCATTGAATTCTGGCAAGCCGGTGAACACCGCCTGCATGATCGTTTTGAATACCGGCGCGATGGCGACCGTTGGCACATCCAGCGCCTGAATCCGTAAGGGATCAAAACTTGGGGAATCATCCGGCCGGCGACAAGAGCGTGCGTGTACCTCACGACATTAGTGATTGCCCAGCAACTCGATGCGATAACCATCCGGATCCTCAACGAACGCAAGCACGGTGCTGCCATGCTGCATCGCCCCCGGTTCTCGCACCACCTTGCCGCCGGCCGCGCGGATTTTCTCGACTGCCGCAAACACGTCGTCAACGGCAAGTGCGACATGACCATAGGCGGTGCCAAGTTCGTATTTTTCCACACCCCAATTGTGGGTCAGCTCGATCACTGCGGTCTTGCTCTCATCACCATAACCGACGAACGCCAGCGTGAACTTACCGGCCGGGTAATCCTTGCGGCGCAGCAGCGTTATGCCGAGGACGCGCGTGTAGAAATCCAGCGACCTGTCGAGGTCGCCGACACGCAACATGGTGTGAAGAATCCGCATGGCTATTTCAGCTTGCGCCCCTTCCCCGCCTGAATCCGCATCCGTAGCGCATTCAACCGGATGAAGCCTTCCGCATCCTTCTGGTTGTACGCACCGCGATCATCTTCGAACGTGGCGATGGTGGCATCGAAGATCGAATCTTCCGACTTGCGGCCAGCGACGGTGACATTGCCCTTGTACAACTTCACGCGCACGATCCCGTTCACATACGCCTGCGATGCATCGATCATCTTTTGCAGCATCAACCGCTCCGGCGACCACCAATAGCCGTTGTAGATCATCGACGCATAACGCGGCATCAGTTCGTCTTTCAGGTGCGCAACTTCGCGATCCACGGTCAGCGATTCAATCGCCCGGTGCGCACGCAGCATGATGGTGCCGCCCGGCGTTTCATACGCACCACGGCTCTTCATGCCAACGTAGCGGTTTTCCACGAGATCAAGCCGGCCAATACCATGCTTGCCGCCCAGCTCGTTCAGTTTCGTCAGCACCGTCGCCGGCGTCATATCCCTGCCATCAATAGCCACGATATCGCCCTGACGATAGGTCAGCTCGATGTACTGCGGTTTGTCCGGCGCTTTTTCCGGTGCCACACTCCAGCGCCACATATCTTCCTCCGGCTCCCACCATGGGTCCTCAAGGCCGCCACCTTCGTAGGAAATATGCAGCAGATTGGCGTCCATGGAGTACGGGGATTTTTTACCCGCCTTGGCGAAATCGACCGGAATATTGTGCTGCTTTGCATAGTTCATCAGCGATTCACGCGAGGTGAGATCCCACTCGCGCCAGGGCGCGATCACCTTGATGCCAGGCTTCAGTGCATAAGCGCCGAGCTCGAAGCGCACCTGGTCGTTGCCCTTGCCGGTGGCGCCGTGCGAAATCGCGTCGCCGCCGACTTCGTTGGCGATTTCAACAAGACGCTTGGCAATCAGCGGGCGGGCGATCGAAGTGCCGAGCAGGTACTCGCCCTCATAAACAGTGTTCGCACGAAACATCGGATACACGAAATCGCGGACGAATTCTTCGCGCAAATCGTCAATGTATATCTGTTTGACGCCCATGGCCTGCGCCTTGGCGCGCGCCGGCTCCAGTTCCTCGCCCTGGCCGATGTCAGCGGTGAAAGTCACCACTTCGCAGCCGTACTGCTCCTGCAGCCACTTGAGAATGATCGAGGTATCGAGGCCGCCCGAGTAGGCAAGCACGACTTTGTTGATGGCGGGCATGGGCGACTCCAGGCGGGATGTTCAGGACGGCGCGTATTCTACCGGCCGGGCAAAGGGGCCGGAGTGAATTTCCTCGCTTTCCTCCGGAAATTCACTCCGGCCCCTTTTCCGCTACGATGCCGGTCCCTGCCCGAGACCCCTTCATGACCGAACCAACCCATCCGCTGGCTGAACGTTTCCGTGGCTTTCTGCCGGTGATCGTCGATGTCGAAACCGGTGGCTTCGACAGCCGGCGTGATGCCCTGCTGGAAATCGCGGCCGTCACTCTGCTCATGGATGAAAACGGCCTGCTGGTGCCCGAGCCGGTCATCGCCTGTGCCGTGCAACCGTTCCCGGGCGCCAACCTGGAGCCCTCTTCACTGGCCTTCACCGGCATCAACCCCGACGATCCGGCCCGCAACGCAATCCGTGAAGCCGATGCGCTGGCACTGGTGTTCACGCAGGTGCGGCAACGGGTACGCGACGCGCATTGCAAACGCGCGATCCTGGTCGGCCACAATGCATTTTTTGATCTCGGATTCCTGCGCGCGGCGGTCGCACGCTGCGCGATCAAGCGCGATCCGTTTCACCCGTTCAGTTGTTTCGACACCGTGAGCCTGGCCGGGCTTGCCTATGGCCAGACGGTGTTGTCGCGCGCCTGCGCGGTGGCCGGCATCGCCTTCGACGAAGAGTCGGCGCACAGTGCCGCCTACGATGCCGAGCGCACTGCCGAGCTGTTCTGCGCGATAGTCAATCGCTGGAAGACGCTGGGCGGCTTAAGCTGAGCTTAAGCGGGCAGATTTCAACTTTTGAGCAGAATGGGCGGGGACAAACGTGCATTCTCAAGGAACGGCGTGTCGGCAAGCCCGAAGTCGCCAGGCACGTAACGACTGGAGCGCACCGCGCGCGTCATCAAACCGTGGCGTTTGTACACTTCAGCGACCAGTTCACTGCAAAACAGGCGGTGCACACGCGGCGGCCGGCGGTTACCCGACAGCAGATCAAGGATCAATGTAATCGTAAAACTCTTATAGCCACGATAGCGCCACAGAGCTGCCATCTCGCGCATACCCTCACGAATGTCGACAGCAAGACCCGCAGGACGCTCGTCGATCTCCAGGCGGCGCAGCGCCACGGTGCCGTCGTATGCCACCAGCTTGTCGGCAAGACGCACGACCTGCACACCGCGTACCGGCCGGCCGAGCATGGTGTCCGCAGACTCTTCGGTAATCGTCGCCTCCAGCAGCAATGGCGTGCCAGTGATGCCGTCGCAGATAACGAGGCCAACATGCGACCAACGACTGCGTGTGAACAGGCGGATCATCGCACTCATCAACCCCTTTCCGGAAAACAGCACCAAATCACCGGTCGCCGCCGGCGCGAGTACATCGTTTGCACTGCCATCGGCCGTCTGCATGTGCTCTGTCCGCATGTGCTCGCCCCATTTTTTCGTTGTTGGCGAGGAAGTTACGGGTGAAACTTGAAGCAGTCATGACATGACTGTGGCATGGCTTTCACAAAACAGTCATCCCACTTTTACATTTCACAAAAAAACTCTCTCGTCATAAAACGGCAATATCTGTAGCGAATACTGCGAAATCCCGGTGGGTGGCGCCTGCATGCCAGAACGTACATTGCTTCTGCACAAACATCTGCCGGAACTCCTCGAACTGGAAAACATCATCGTCCGCGCCGATGGACTGTTGCGGACGTCCATTCTGCATTGGGTCGAAATGCCGCAGATACGGCTGCCAATCCATGGCATTACCCTTGGCAGCACCGCACCGGATGCGCCTGCAATTGGCTTTTTCGGTGGAGTCCACGGCGTTGAACGGGTGGGTGCGCAGATTGTGCTGTCTTATTTGCGCACCACAGTCGAACGCATGCGCTGGGATCCGCTGTTCCGCGAACAACTGCAGCACGTCCGGCTGGTGTTTTTGCCGATGGTGAATCCCGGCGGAATATGGCGACACACGCGGGCGAATCCGAATGGTGTCGATCTGATGCGCAATGCGCCTATTGATGCCATGGGCAAGGCGCCGTTCCTGCTCGGCGGGCATCGTTACGGGCCTTGGCTACCCTGGTATCGCGGCCGTCAGGGCGCCCCGATGGAGCCCGAATCACTTGCACTCATCGCCCTGGCACGCGCGGAGTTGATGAGTGCGCCGTTTAGCCTGAGTGTCGATGTTCACTCCGGTTTCGGCGCACGCGACCGCCTGTGGTTCTCCTACGCGCGCACACACCGACCGATCGACCACCTCGCCGAGGTATACGCGCTGGAAATGCTGTTTGACCGCACGCATCCGTTCCACCATGAGTACACCGTTGAACCGCAGTCCGTGAATTACACGACTCATGGCGATCTGTGGGATTTTCTTTACGACGAATCTCGCCGCAACAACAACGACAGGATTTTTCTGCCTTTCACGCTGGAACTTGGCTCATGGCTATGGGTGAAGAAAAACCCATGGCAACTGATACGCATGTTCGGCATGTTCAACCCGATTCTGCGCCACCGCCTGAAACGTGTGCTGCGGCAACACACTCTACTTCTCGATTTTCTGGTGCGCGCTGCGGCTTGCTGGCAGGGATGGGCGCCCACCGGCGCCACGCGCGAGCGTCTGGCCAATGATGCGCTGCGGCACTGGTTTATCAGCAAGGAAACCTGATCGGGAAAGTCGCTGTCGCTTTTCTGTCATGGAATCATCACAGATGCTACATTAACGATCGCTATGTTTTGCGCATCTAACAATACGAGAGCGCAAAGCATGCTGGCCCATGCCGCCGTCAAACTGAAAACCATCGCCCCGCAAATTTCGGCAAGCCTGGCCCCGCGCCTTGTCACGGCCCTGCGTGAAACCTGCGACCGCCTTCTCCCGGGTGGCGTGTTGCTGAAACAGTTGATTGCGGAAGAGACGCGCGTGCCCGCATTGCCGGCGATCGCCGACAACGACAGCAGCCGACTGATGGCGTACATAACCACCGCGCGCCGCGATATTCTTGCGGCGCAACGCCTGCGTTACCGCGTGTTCACTGAAGAATACGGCGCACGCTTTGATGGTATTTCCGGCATTGATCGCGATCGCTTCGATAAACATTGTCGTCACGTCGTGGTTAAAGACACGCTGACCGGGCAGGTTGTTGGCTACACGCGCGTGCTGACCGATGAGCGCGCGCGCAAGACTGGCGGCTGGTACTCGGCCGGCGAGTTCGATCTCGACATGGTCAGCCGCCTTGATGGCCGTGTGCTGGAGATAGGCCGCACCTGCGTGCACCCGGATTATCGCAATGGCGCCACCATTGGTGTGTTATGGGGACGCCTCGCGCAGTTGCTGCTCGACGAAGGATTCACCTGGATGTTCGGCTGCGCGAGCATTCCATTGGGCGATGCGGGCGCGGGCGCTATGCTCGAGGCAATGGCCCTTCGTGAAGAAACCGCCGCAACATTCCGGGTTTCTCCGCTAGTGAAGCTGCCGCCGCAGCAACCGTTGGCGCCAGCCATGGCAGATAGCACCCGTGTGAAAATTCCACCGTTATTGCGCACCTATCTGGCGATGGGCGCGAAAGTGTGCGGCCAGCCGTGCTGGGATCCGGATTTCAATTGCGCTGACCTGTTCATTCTGGTTGATGTCAACACGATTCCGCTGCGCTACGTTCGTCATTTCATGGCGCGTCGTGCCGATAACCCAGGGGTGCCTGCCTGATGCAGGCTATGGCAACACCGGTATGGCCGAAACCACTGCTGGCCGGATGGCGTGGCATCCGTCGCGTGTGGCGCACCGGACGCGTACTTGTGCATATTGCTGCCGGGTTCGCCTTGACCCTGGCAACCGGTGCGCTGTTCGTACAGCATCGGCCGGCGCAGCAGCGCGCCGCCCGCTGGTGGCTGCATCGCCTGACAAAAATTCTTGCCGTCGAGATCACCGTCACCGGCACGCCGACCAAAACAGCGGCGTTGTTCGTGGCGAATCATGTGTCGTGGCTCGACATTCCCGTTCTGGGTGGTGTTGCGCCGATACATTTCCTGTCGAAGGCTGAAGTTGCCCAATGGCCGCTGATCGGGCGCCTGGCCACAGCGGCCGGGACGCTGTACATCAGGCGCGGGAAAGGCGAAATCCGGCAGCGCACACGCCAGATTGGTGAACATATCGCTGCAGGCCGCTCGGTGCTGGTATTCCCGGAAGGCACGACCACCAACGGCGGCGACGTGAACGCCTTCCACACGCCCTTGTTCATGGCCGCCACCGCAAATGGCCACGCCGTGCAACCGGTCGCGATCCGCTACGTCACAGCTGACGGATCATTGCATCCGCATGTTCCTTTCATTGGTGACGATGCATTCCACACGCATCTGTGGCGCTTGCTCAACGAGGAGCGGATTTTCGTCCGGGTGCACTTCCTGCCCCCCGTCGCAACCGATGGTCGCGACCATAAGTCGTTGGCAGCGGCAGTTCACGCCCAGGTACGGGGTCTTATCACCTGAAGTGAGTCCGCTTTGCGGGGAAAAGAACCCGCCTCAACGCCCGACGAGCAAAAATTCGAGCAACGCCTTCTGCGCGTGCAGGCGATTTTCTGCTTCGTCCCACACCACCGAACGTGGATCGTCAAGCATATCCTCGCTTACTTCCTCGCCCCGGTGCGCCGGCAAACAATGCATGAACAATGCGTCCTGCGCGGCAAGATCCATCAACTTTGGATTTACTTGGAAATCGCGGAATTTTTCCGCGCGATCATCGGCCTGCTCTTCCTGGCCCATGCTCGCCCACACGTCGGTGACGACCAGATGTGCCCCTTTTACTGCCGCCTTCACATCACGACCCAAGGTGATGCGATCCCGGTATTGCCTCAGCAGGCCGGCATCCGGTTCGTAACCCGGCGGGCAGGCAACAGCAAGGTGAAAATCGAATTGCACTGCCGCGTGAATAAACGAATTGCACATGTTGTTGCCATCGCCGATCCAGGCCACCCTTTTGCCGCGAATATCGCCGCGATGCTCAACGAAGGTCTGAATATCTGCCAACAGCTGACAAGGGTGGTGCTCGTCGGTCAGGGCATTGATCACCGGCACCCGCGAGTATTTTGCAAATGCTTCGAGTTTGTCGTGCCCGAAGGTGCGAATCATTACGCCATCGACCATGCGCGACAGCACCCGCGCCGAATCCTCGATCGGCTCACCACGACCCAGTTGCGTATCTCGCGGTGACAGAAATATGGCGCCGCCACCAAACTGGATCATCGCCGACTCGAACGATACCCGGGTGCGCGTCGAGGATTTCTCGAAAATCATGCCCAGCACGCGGTTTTTCAGCGGCTCGTAGAGCTCACCGCGCCGCTGAATGGCCTTGAGCTCAATGGCGCGGGCAATAAGCGCCTGCAACTCCGTCGGCGACAAGTCCAGCAAGGTGAGGAAATGGCGTACTGCCATGGACGCTCTCTCTGAAAAGAATAAGGCTCTGAAAAGAAACCGACACCACCACGCGAAAACGTGGCAGAACCGGTTCCGGAAAATCAGGCTGCCACAGGCTCGGCGAGAAATTCGCGCACCAGCGCCGAGAGTTTGGCCACCAGCAGGTCGGCGTCGGCATCGGTAAACACCAGCGGCGGCAACAGGCGGATCACTTTCTCTGCCGTGACATTGATCAGCAAACCCGCTTCCCGGGCACGCGCAACCAGCGACCCACAGGCACGATCGAGTTCGACACCGATCATCAACCCACGGCCGCGCACCGCAACCACACCCGAGGCACCCTCCAGTGCATGCCGCAGGCCGCTGATGATGCGTGCCGACAATGCCGGCACACGGGCGATCGTCCCATCGTTCTGCAACGCCTTGATGACCGCGACGACGGCGGCACACGCGAGCGGGTTGCCGCCGAAAGTACTGCCATGATTGCCCGGTGCAAACACATCCGCCGCAATACCGCGCGCCAGGCAAGCGCCAACAGGCACCCCGTTGCCAAGACCTTTCGCGGTAGTTACCACATCCGGCAGTATCGTCGTTTGTTGGTAGGCGAAATAAGTACCCAGACGACCGTTGCCGGTCTGAATCTCATCAAGCATCAACAACCAGGCATGCGCGTCACAAATGGCGCGCAAACCGGCGAGGTAGTCATCGGCCGGCACGATGACGCCACCCTCGCCCTGCACCGGCTCGACCAGTACGGCAACCACCTCGTGGTTGTGTTTGGCAATCTGGCGCACAGCGTCGAGATCGTTGTATGGCGCACGCACGAAGCCGCTCACCAGCGGCTCGAACCCGGCCTGCACCTTGCGACTGCCAGTGGCGGTGAGCGTGGCGAGCGTCCGGCCGTGAAAAGCGCCCTCCATCACGATGATGGTCGGCAACTCAATGCCGCGCTTGTGGCCATGCAACCGTGCAATCTTGATTGCCGCCTCGTTTGCCTCGGCACCGGAATTACAGAAAAAAACCTTTTCCATGCCGGATACCGCACACAGAGCATCGGCCGCCTCTTCCTGCAACGGAATGCGATAAACGTTCGATGTGTGGAGCAGGCGCGCCGCCTGCTGCTGAATGGCCCGCGTTACCGCCGGATGGGCATGACCGAGATTACAGACCGCAATGCCGGCCGTGGCGTCGAGGTAGCGTTTGCCCTCGGTATCGGTCAACCAAGCGCCCCCCCCCTGGGCAAAGGCAACCGCCTGCCGCGCGTAGGTGGGCATCAGGTGTTCGCCAACCATCTTCTTTGCTCGCCCCGGGCAACAGCAGTGTCGCCTCACCGAAAATAAAACGGCAGCCAAGGCTGCCGGTAAGGACCGGATAATAACCAGCCCTGCGGGGGGGTGCAAATGGCCGCACCCGCGCTGGGGCCTTGTTTTACGTTACGTGGCCGGGTGCGCTTGCTAGAATTGCCGCCTCCGCAGCAAACAACCGGAATGTCCCATGGACATCATGCAAATCATCGAACAGCAGATCAAAGAGAACCCGGTGATCCTCTATATGAAAGGAACACCGCAATTTCCGCAGTGCGGTTTCTCCGCGCAAACGGTGCAGGCGCTGACCACCGTCGGCGAGCCCTTCGCCTATGTCAACATCCTGGAGGCACCGGAAATACGCGCCAATTTGCCAAAGTACGCCAACTGGCCGACCTTCCCGCAACTGTGGGTCAACGGTGAACTGGTTGGCGGCTGCGACATCGTGATGGAATTGGCCCGTTCCGGCGAGCTGAACGGCATCCTCAAGGGCGCGGCCAAGCCGGCGGCGAGCGCCCAGGGCTAGAGCCGGCTCTGCATTGCTGGCCCTGGGCGCACCGCATACGCCGCATCGGGTGTGCGTTGTATGATCCCGCCTGCGCTCACATTCACCACCGCTTCCCTCAACTCAAACCAAAGGAGACTCGCCATGGGCGTACTCGTAGGCAAGAAAGCCCCGGACTTCACCGCGGCTGCTGTACTCGGTGACGGCAAGATCGTTGATTCCTGCTCGTTTTCCACGACCGCCAAAGGCAAGTACGCGCTGGTCTTCTTCTGGCCGCTTGATTTCACCTTCGTGTGCCCGTCGGAAATCATCGCGCTCGATCACCGCATGCCCGAATTCAAGGCCCGTGGCGTGGAAGTTTTCGGCGTATCGATTGATTCGCACTTCACCCACAATGCCTGGCGTAACACTCCGATCGACAAGGGCGGCATTGGCCCGGTCAAGTTCACCATGATCGCCGACATCACCCACGACATCTGCCGAGCCTACGATGTGGAAGCAGCCGGCGGCGTTGCCTTCCGCGGTGCATTCATCATCGACAAGAATGGCGTTGTGCGTTCACAGATCGTCAACGACCTGCCGCTGGGCCGCAACATCGACGAGTTGATCCGCCTCGTCGATGCATTGCAGTTCACCGAAGAGCACGGCGAAGTATGCCCGGCTGGCTGGAAGAAAGGTGACAAGGGCATGCAGGCATCGCCAGCAGGCGTCGCCAAATACCTCGCGGAAAATGCCGGTAAACTCTGATCAGTGAGCGTCTGCCCACCAGGCAATGAAAAAGGCGAACCGGAAAGTTCGCCTTTTTTGTTGTTCTGTTTTTTGCTGTAGATACACCCGCAGACTGATCTAGATGACACGGCTTGCCGATACTTCGCCGCTCACCACACGATTGCGACCATCCTGCTTGGCCTGGTAGAGAAGACCATCGGCACGCCCGAGTACATCTTCAAGCGTCTCCTGCGGCACATAGGCCGTGACGCCGATTGATGTCGTCACCTTCAGGCCCGGTTGCACGTCACTGAAATCGGCGCTCTCAAGCGCATGGCGGATACGCTCGGTCACCGCCAGCGCAGCAGCAAGCTTCGTGCGCGTCAGGATAACGACAAATTCCTCACCGCCGAGGCGGCCTGCGTAATCCACCTCACGCAAGCTGTGCCGCAGGATATCGGCAAAACGTTTCAGCACGATATCGCCAACACCGTGCCCGAAGGTGTCATTGACCCGCTTGAAGTAATCAAGGTCGATATAGCCGAGGACAAAATCGTAGCCGCCGGAATCGGCAAGCAGCTTTTGTTCGCGCAGCACATCCATAACATGGCGCCGGTTATACAACTGCGTCAGCTCGTCCTTGATTGCCAGATCGCGGATCCTGGCAGTATTGGCTTCCAGCGCCACGTTTTCGTGCTGCAGGCGGTGCTGCAAAGCGGCAATCGCCGCACCGGTGCGCGCAAAAATCGTGGTCAAGAACACGAACATCAGTATCTGCACCAGCTCGACTGACTCGGTAACGCCACGGGAAATTTCCGGGTCCGTGAAGGCAAGATAGAGTACGTAGCCGTAACCCAAGTTGATCAGCGTCGCGACAGTGTAGAACCAATGCGTGCGCAGACGAAACGAGCCCTGCAACAACACCCCGAAAAACATCATCATGATCGACAATCGTATGCCGCCAGCCAGCTCACCCACATCAACATAATACGCAGCGATCAGGATGAATATTGTGGCCCAGATCATCAGCGGTGCCGTGAGCGCGGAATCGCGGAAGCGCCGGCTGCGCCCGGTATGAATCAGCCACAACAGCGCACCCTGCCCAAGCCAGGCGACACCGAACAAAAGGGTGAACTCTAATGCAGACGTGCGGAAGTAGCCTCCGGCAAGATAGCCAATGCAAATCACCGTCAGCAGCAGAATACCGAACGACACGAACAGCGCATGGCGGAACCATGTGCTGCTCTCTTCTGCACGCGCGAGCGTTTCGTCGTTCAAGACACCCCCTCCAGACTCTCTTGCAGACTCTTTCCTAAATCACCGTAATGCGGTTCCGTCCACCCTGCTTTGACGCATACAACGCTTCGTCCGCACGCGACAGCAGAGCCTCTGGCTTTTCAGGGGCGTGATACATCGTCAGCCCCAGCGACGCCGAAACTCGCAGGCGGGGCTCAACATCGGCAAAATCGATCGCAGCCACCGCCTCGCGCAAGCACTCGGCAGCGTGTCGGGCGACATTGATGTCGGTCTTCACATAGATCACCACAAATTCCTCACCACCGAGGCGGGCAACGTGGTCAATGCCGGATACCTGTGCCATGGCAGTCTGTGCGAATCGCTTGAGCACCAGATCACCAACGTGATGGCCGAAGTTGTCGTTGACCTGCTTGAAGTGATCGAGATCTATATAGCAAACGGCAAACTGATACGCGCCACGATCAGCCATTGCCTTGTGTTGGCGCAGCAGCTCCATGGCGTGGCGACGATTGAAGAGTTGGGTCAGTTCATCCTTGACTGCCAGTTCTTCCATGCGTGCCTTCGCGGTTTGATTCTGCTTTTTGCGCCGCTCAAGCTGGTGCCTTATCGAACTGATTTCGCCTGTCGTTGCCACAAAACCAGCCGTGATCAAGGCGAAGGCAAGCCACTGAATCAGCTCTGCCGTACGATCAATGTTCTCCGGATACTGCTCCGCCACCACGAACAGGATGACAAGATAACCGACGACGCAATACACAGAGAGCAACACAAAATCGACCAATTTCAGCCGGAATACACCCTCGACCATAAATACAAAGAACATGATCATCACGCACAAACGCACCTGATCGACGAAATAGGCCGAGACAAGAATGGCGGTCGTCGCCCACACCAGCAATGGCATGGTCATCGATGGATCGGCATGCGCCTGGTTGCGACCCGAGCGCATATATATGAAAAAAACGATGTAGCCTGATGCCTGGAACGACAGCAGCGCTGCAAGCGTTGCCGCTTCGCCACGAAAGAAGCCGAGTTCGTGGGTAAGAAAAAGCAGCAACAAATGGGCGATGCTGCCCACGATACCCGCCCAGATAACGCGACGGATGTGCTGGCGCTGCTCGTCCTTGCCCGTCACCGCCAGACCCACCATGGGGCCCTCCCCTTATTCCGCATCGCCGCGTGCCTTAGGTTCAGGACATGCGGCGATGGCGCGATAGATTAGCAACCACCCCTGTGTCGGTATATCTGCTCCAACCCAATCCGGACAGGAGGGGACGGGGTACCCGATAACCGCATTTGCTCATGATTTAGCATGAGCAAATATATAGCGCTAAGAAAATAATGTGACCCGTTTCTCATCACAACAGTGACGAAAGGCAGGAACCTGGCGATAAAGCGGTCCCAGAACGACAAAAATCAGGCGCGAACCCTGACCCGATCAACGGCGTCCAGCCAGCCTCGATACAGCATGGCGCGACGATCCGCATCCATCTGCGGCAGGAACTGGCGCTCGCACTGCCACAGGCCCGCAATGTCATCCAGCGATGCGAAGACCCCGGCCTGCAACCCGGCCAGACAGGCTGCCCCCAGCGCCGTGGTCTCAGTGACTGCCGGCCGCTCAACGGCGATACCGAGCATGTCGGCAAGACACTGCACCAGCCAGTTGTTGGCCACCATGCCGCCATCCACTCTCAGGGCACGCGGCGACCGGGCGCCGTCGCTGACCATCGCCGCCATCAGATCGGCGGTCTGATAGCAGACGGCCTGCAGCCCTGCGACCACGATCTGGCCGATGCCGGTATCGCGGGTGAGGCCGAAAATCGCGCCACGGGCATGCGGATCCCAATAGGGCGCACCGAGGCCGGTGAATGCCGGAACCAGATAAACACCATCGGCATCGCCGGTATTACGGGCCAAGGTCTCGGTTTCGGCGGCTGTTTCGATCAACTTGAGACCGTCGCGCAGCCACTGCACGGTGGCGCCGGCGACAAAGATCGAGCCTTCGAGGGCATAGGTGGTTCTGCCGCCGATGCGGTAACCGATCGTCGACAACAGGCGGTTTTGCGATTCGACGACTTTGCCGCCGGTATTCATCACCAGAAAACAGCCGGTGCCGTAGGTGCTCTTGACCATACCCGGCGCGAAGCAACTCTGCCCGACCAGCGCTGCCTGCTGATCGCCGGCCATACCGAGTACCGGGATGGCCGTGCCGAAAAAATCTGCCCGGGTGTGGCCGAAATTGCTGGTGCAGTCGCGTACCTCCGGCAGCACGGCTTTTGGCACCCGCAACAGGGACAGCAGCGCGTCATCCCATTGCTGGGTGTGGATATTGAACAGCATCGTGCGCGACGCATTGGTCGCGTCGGTGAGATGACTGGCGCCGCCGGTGAGCCGCCACAACAGGAAACTGTCGATGGTGCCAAAGGCAAGCTCGCCGCGTTCAGCGCGTTGCCGGGCACCAGGAACCCGGTCGAGGATCCAGGCGAGTTTGGTCGCGGAAAAATACGGATCGAGCAGCAGGCCGGTTTTTTTCTTCACCTGGGCTTCATGACCGGCAGCGCGCAGCTCATCGCACAGAGCCGCCGTCCGGCGATCCTGCCAGACGATGGCAGGGTGGATCGGCTTGCCTGTCGCGCGCTCCCAGACCACCGTTGTTTCACGCTGGTTGGCAATGCCCATGCCGACGATGTCGCGCGCGGCAATACCTACCCTGGCGATCGCCTCACGACACACCGCCAGCGTCGTTGCCCAGATTTCTTCCGGATCGTGCTCCACCTGGCCGTCAGCCGGGTAGTGCTGGCGGAACTCCTGCTGAGCGGCGCTGATGCGGGTGCCATGGTCATCGAACACGATCGCCCGCGAACTGGTGGTGCCCTGGTCGATGGCCAGCAGGTAACGGTTCATCGGCATGCCTGCCTGGGGTGCGTCCGGGGCGTAATCATAGGCACGCCACCGGCCGGCACCCAAGAAAAAGCCGGCTTGCGGCCGGCTTGGGAGAATGTTCAAGACGAACAAAGTAGCAGGAGATGACCTTCAAAACGTTAACGCTCGCAACAAACACTCGTCACAGACTTTGAAACTTCACCGGCTGCCCGGTGACAACACGCCCTCCACACGCAGCCAGTATCCCGCGCTGCCACCCTGCGGTCTGTATATGGCCTGTCGACGCCGTGTTACCGCGTGTAGCAGCAAGCGCCGCGACAGACCGGGGTTCAGCGCGCAAGTACGTGCGTGAGCGCGCGCTGGCAGGACCAACGCAGATGGAAGGCCGCGCCGCCCGCAGGCGCCTGATCAACCCAGACCCGGCCACCGTGCCATTCGGCGATGCGCTGCACAATCGACAGGCCCAGCCCGTAACCGCCGGAAGCCCGCTGTCTGCTGTCGTCAAGGCGGGCGAATGGCTTGAAAACACGCTCACGATCCGCCTCGGGGATACCCGGGCCGTCGTCCTCGACGACCAGCTCGACCTCGGTGTCACCGGCGACGACCCGCACGACAATGGCAGCACGTGCGTAACGGATCGCGTTGATGATCAGATTTTGCAGCACCCGATGCAGGTAACGTTCCTCCCCGGCAACAACGAATTCCTCCGGTGCATCAACAACGATTGCGATGGCACCCGCGATAGGCTGCAATTCACGCTGCACCTGGCGCGCCAATTCGGCAACATCGACCTGCTCCCAGCGCAGCGTCGGCGTGCCTTCTTCAAGACGTGCATATGTGAGTATCTCGTCGATCAGCGCATCAAGCTGATCGATGTCCTGATCAATGCGCGCGACCTTCTGCTCGCGCTCGCCGGCATCGTCAATAGCCGCCAGCATTTCGAGACCGAAACGGATACGTGCCACCGGCGTGCGCAATTCATGCGATACCGCCCGAGTCATTTCACGTTGTGACTGGATCAGGCGCTGGATGTGCTCGGTCATGCCGTTGAAACTTGCAGCCAACTGCCCAACCGCATCGGCACCACGCACTTCCGCGCGCGCAGCCAGATTGCCCTTGCTCACTTGTTGCACCGCACTTTCGAGTTTTTTCAGGCGCCGCTCAAGCGGCCGCACCAGCAGGTAGGCGGACAGACCCATCATCACCAATGCGATCCCACCCAGCGGAATCACCAGTGCCCGCGGCAACCGCTCGAAAAGATTGAGCGGCCCGAGCACCAACACCTCACCGGTATTACCAATTTTCGCGTAAACACGTACGCCGGACTGGGCCGCCGGCGCACTTTCGGACAACGAAATGACCACCTCTCGACGCAGCAACCGTTCCTGCTGCTCCTTGTCGAGCCGGATATCGGCCAGCGGCACACGCGACAGCGGGAACCCGAATTTTGCCTGAATGGCGGCAAAAACATTGTCCCATTCATCTCGCGGGTTTTGCCCGAGCGCATCGAGGATCAGCACCACGGTCGCGCGCGCCTGCTGTTCGCTCACCTTGGTCATGCGCGTTGTGATCACCAACGGCTCGGCCGGCAAGCGCATGTAGATATCAGCGGCCTCATCGTCGGGCGCAACACGAAAAACGACACGGCCGGCACGCAACCGATCGCTTTCGTCGCCTGTGAAGGCAACCCCGCGCTCATCAAGCACTTCGACTTTCGCCCCGAGCAACGCCGACATCAATTGCAGCCACTTGTCACGTTCAGAGCCGTAATAGCGGCCGGTACCTGCCGCCAGCAGCGCGAACGTGCCTTTGGCCATTTCCTCGCGATAGATGTCGGCGCGATACTCGTTGACGAATCGCAACGTGCCGTACACCAATGCCGATACCAGCAGCATTGCCACCAGCATGCCGCCGTAAATTCGCAGGAAAATCGATTTCATTACGAGAATGCGCGCGGATCAAACCAGCGCATCGCGCACAAAGAGATAGCCCTTGCTGCGCACTGTCTTGATGCGCCGCGGGTTTTCCGGGTCGTCGCCAACCTTGGGACGGATGCGCGAAATACGCACATCGATCGAGCGATCCTGCCCATCGTACGGAATACCACGCAAGCGCTCAAAAATTTCCTCGCGCGAGAGGATCTTGCCGGCATTCGATGCCAGCAACCACAACAGATCGTATTCGGCGCTGGTCAGATCAACCGGCGCACCATCAAGCAACACCGCGCGCGCTGCATCATCAATGACCAGATCGCCAAACTCCAGCCGGCGCTGCAAGGTGGCCTGCACCGCTTCTGCCTCGCCATCGGCACGACGCAGCAGGGCGCGCACGCGGGCCAGCAGCACCCGCGGCTTGACCGGCTTGGCGACATAATCATCCGCACCCATTTCGAGGCCCAGCACCTGATCCATGTCGTCGGTGCGGGCGGTCAGCATCAGGATTGGATTCCTGAAAGTCGAGCGGACTTCCCGGCACACCGCCAGGCCATCGGCGCCTGGCAACATCAGATCCAACACAACGAGGTCGGGGACTTCGTCACGGATACGCTGGATGGCAGCCAGACCGTCGTTGACCACCGAGACAGCAAGACCGTTGGCGGACAGGTATTCCTGGGTGAGTGTGGCCAGTCGCTCGTCATCTTCGACGATCAGGACGCGCGGGCGGGTATCGGCGGTTTGCATCAGGCGGAAATGACCACGAGGAGGAGGTGCAACATCATAAGTGAACTTTCCGATAACCGGCGCGCACTGCGAGTATGGGTTCTGTAACGGCCGCCTGATTATTGTTTGAAAAGACACTATATGTTGTGGAGGGGCTGATTCATGGCGACCTTCAGCGTAAGTGGTCACAAACTCCCGATATCTCCCCCAGAGTATCCACAGGTGGCGCACAGTGTTGGCGTCTTGCATTGCCGGCAGGCCGGGTCTATCTTGTGTCTCGTGTACCGCCGACCCCCAAGATATTGGGTGATTCACAAAGATTGGCGGATGCAGGAACAGGCGCAGCAGAACAACGAAAGGCAACCCGGCAGGCTCCGACCAACGGATCGCAGGGTGAGCATGGAGCGCAGCGGGCATGCATGGCTTTGATCGGCTTGATACAACATCTTGTGTTTTGGCCACGAAGCCGGCTGCCATCGTTCGCCGTGTGCCTCGCGCCCTGGCTCCCCAATATCTTGACCCTGACCGGAAAGACAGCCTGCGGCAAACGGCCCGCCGGCCGTCGTTTGCCGTCTGGACGCATTGTCCGGCGGCAAGCGCACGCTGCCCCCCGCAAGGCGGGCAACCCAAGCCACCCAGACTTCCAGAGTGATTCGCGGGGATAACCATGCACACGGAACTCAGCAGCGATATCAGCACCAGCGGCCAGGCGCTGACAAAGCGTCCGGCCACGGCCGCCAGCACCATCAGCGCCACGGCCCCTGGCCAGTTGCGCATCATCAAGCGCAACGGCACCGTCGTGCCCTTCGATGAAGACAAGATCGCCGTGGCGATCACCAAGGCGTTCCTCGCCGTCGAGGGCGGTAATGCAGCAGCCTCAAGCCGGATCCACGACACCGTTGCCCGCCTCACCGGGCAGGTCGTCGCGATCTTCAGGCGCCGCATGCCCTCCGGTGGCACGGTGCACATTGAGGAAATCCAGGATCAGGTTGAGCTGGCGCTGATGCGCAACGGCGAGCAGAAGGTTGCCCGCTCCTACGTTCTGTACCGTGAAGCGCGCTCCCAGGAGCGCGCACGCGCAGAGGCCAACCGCCCACGCGCCGACCGGAAAGTCGACATCAAGGTGAAACTGGCCGATGGTTCGCTGACGCCGGTCGACATGCATCGCCTGGAAACCGTTATTGCCGAGGCGTGCTTCGGCCTCTCCGAAGTCGATGCACAAAAAATTCTCAATGAAACGATCAAAAACCTGTACGACGGCGTGGCCGAGGCCGACCTGAACACCTCCATGGTGATCACTGCCCGCACACTGATCGAACAGGATCCAAACTACAGCTTCGTCACCGCCCGCCTGCTGCTCGACCGCCTGCGCAGCGAGGCGCTGTCTTTCCTCGGGGTGGCGCAACGCGCGACCCAGGCCGACATGACGCGCTACTACGTCGAATCGTTTCCGCTGTACATCGAGCGCGGCATCCAGCTCGAACTCATCGCCCCGGCGCTGGCCGAGTATGACCTAGAGCGCCTCGCCCGGGCGCTCAGGCCCGAGCGCGACATGCAGTTCACCTATCTGGGCCTGCAAACGCTGTACGATCGTTATTTCATCCACAGCAGCGACGTGCGTTTTGAGTTGCCGCAGACATTCTTCATGCGCGTCGCCATGGGTCTTGCCCTGCGCGAATCCGACCGCGAAGGCCGTGCCATCGAGTTCTACAACCTGTTGTCGAGTTTCGACTACATGGCCTCGACGCCGACGCTCTTCAACGCCGGCACGCTGTTTTCGCAACTGTCATCCTGTTACCTGACGACGGTGCCGGACGACCTGCACGGCATCTACAGCGCAATCCGCGACAACGCAATGCTCTCCAAATGGGCCGGCGGCCTGGGCAACGACTGGACGCGCGTGCGCTCGCTGGGCGCCTACATCAAGGGCACCAACGGCAAATCGCAAGGTGTCGTGCCATTCCTCAAGGTTGCCAACGATACCGCCGTGGCAGTCAACCAGGGCGGCAAGCGCAAAGGCGCAGTCTGTGCGTACATGGAGACTTGGCATCTCGATATCGAGGAATTCCTCGAACTGCGCAAGAATACCGGTGATGACCGTCGCCGCACGCACGACATGAACACCGCCAACTGGATCCCGGATCTGTTCATGAAGCGCGTGATGGAACGCGGCGACTGGACACTGTTCTCGCCGTCGAATGTGCCTGAATTGCACGACCTCACCGGTATCGCCTTCGAGAAGAAATACACTGAGTACGAACAGCTCGCCCGTGAAGGCAGGATCAAGCCACACAAGGTGGTAAAGGCCGAAAACCTCTGGCGCAAAATACTTTCGATGCTGTTTGAAACCGGCCACCCCTGGGTGACGTTCAAGGATCCGTGCAACCTGCGCAGCCCGCAGCAGCACTGCGGCGTCGTGCATTCCTCGAACCTGTGCACCGAGATCACGCTCAATACCAGCGATGACGAGATCGCGGTATGCAACCTGGGCTCGATCTCGATGGAGAACCACGTCACGGCCGAAGGTGGTCTCGATCTGAAAAAACTCGAGAAAACCATCCGTACCGCCGTGCGCATGCTCGACAACGTCATCGACATCAACTTCTATGCCGTGCCGCAAGCGCGCAAATCGAACCTGCGCCATCGCCCGGTGGGCCTGGGCCTGATGGGCTTCCAGGACGCGCTGCACATCCAAAAGATCGCCTATGCCTCCGATCAGGCCGTGGAGTTCGCCGATCGCTCAATGGAAGCGATCAGCTACTTCGCGATCCAGGCCTCGACGGAACTTGCCGAAGAGCGCGGCACCTACCAATCGTACGAAGGCTCGCTGTGGAGCCGCGGCATCCTGCCGATCGACTCGATCGACATCCTTGCCCGCGAGCGCGGCGAGAAATACTTGAAGATGGATCGCTCACAAACCCTGGACTGGGCAAAACTGCGCAACCGCGTGCAGACCGTCGGCATGCGTAACTCGAACGTGATGGCGATCGCGCCGACCGCAACGATTTCCAACATCACCGGCGTCAATCAGTCGATCGAGCCGACCTTCCAGAATCTGTATGTGAAATCGAACCTGTCCGGTGAGTTCACCGTGGTGAATCCGTACCTCGTGCGTGAACTGAAAAGCCGCGGCCTGTGGGACAACGTGATGGTCAACGACCTCAAGTACTACGATGGCTCGGTCCAGCAGATCGACCGCGTACCCGACGAGGTCAAGGAACTGTTCCGCACCGCCTTCGAAGTCGAGCCACGCTGGCTGGTGGAGGCCGCGAGCCGTCGCCAGAAGTGGATCGACCAGGCACAGTCGCTGAACCTGTATATCGCCGACGCCAACGGCAAGAAACTCGACATCACCTACAAAATGGCGTGGCTGTCCGGCCTCAAGACCACCTATTACCTGCGCGCCATCGCCGCGACCCAAACCGAGAAATCGACAGTCAATGACAGCCGTCTTAACCGCGTAAAAAACACGGCAGGTGCGCAGCCGGCAGAGATGAGCAAGGCGGCCGATGTGCCGCCGGCCTGCTCGATCGACAACCCGGATTGCGAAGCGTGTCAATGACGACCGTTTCCTGATCGGCAATGAACAGCGAAAAGAAGTACGAGGAAGCACCCATGCTCAGCTGGGACGATTTCAATACCGACGAAAAAGCCATGCCGCAGGTGCAGCCACCGCCGGCATTGGAATCAGCAGCAATGCCGCCACTGGCTGCCGTTCCGGCAGCCCAACCGGCACGACTCGAGCGCGCTGCCGAACCATCGGTAGCACCGGCAGTGCCGAAGCAGCCCTGGACGCAGCCCGGCGGCAGCGCCATTGCGCGCGCCCGCGCCGCCGTCGCACAGATGGACATCGCCGCAGGCGAAGCGGAGCTGACCGGCACGGCCGCCCGCGTGCGCGTCGATGACAAGCGCATGATCAACTGCCGCGCCGACCTCAACCAACTGGTGCCGTTCAAATACGACTGGGCCTGGCAGAAATATCTCGACGGCTGCGCCAACCACTGGATGCCGCAGGAAGTGAACATGAGCGCCGACATCGGTATGTGGAAAACCCCGGAAGGTCTCTCCGATGACGAGCGCCGTATTGTCAAACGCTCGTTGGGTTTCTTTTCCACGGCCGATTCGCTCGTCGCAAACAACCTGGTACTGGCCACCTACCGACTGATTACCAACCCGGAATGTCGCCAGTACATCCTGCGCCAGTCATTTGAAGAGGCGATCCATACCCACGCCTATCAATACTGCATCGAATCGCTGGGGATGGATGAGGGTGAGATTTTCAACATGTACCACGAGATTCCCGCCGTGGCGAAAAAAGCCGCCTGGGGCATCCAGTACACCCGCGAAATCTCCGATCCGACATTCACCACCGGTACGCCGGAAACCGACAAACAACTGCTGCAAAACCTGATTGCGTTTTATTGCGTGCTGGAAGGCATCTTTTTCTACTGCGGCTTCACCCAGATTCTTTCGATGGGGCGCCGCAACAAGATGACGGGCGTTGCTGAACAGTTCCAGTACATCCTGCGCGACGAATCGATGCATGTGAATTTCGGCGTCGACATGATCAATCAGATCAAACTCGAGAATCCGCATCTGTGGGATGCCGAAATGCAGGACAAGGCGACGCAGATGATTCTTGAGGGCACCGAACTTGAAATCGGGTATGCACGCGACACCATGCCGCGTGGCGTCCTCGGTATGAACGCGGCGATGATGGAGGAATACCTTCAGTTCATCGCCAACCGCCGCCTCGCGCAGCTTGGTCTCAAGGAGCAGTTCCCTGGCGCACAGAACCCATTTCCCTGGATGAGCGAAGTGATGGACTTACGCAAAGAAAAGAATTTCTTTGAGACGCGGGTGACCGAATACCAGACCGGAGGCGCGCTGACCTGGGAGTAACCCCTCGATGATTTACGGTTCGACGTGCGGGTAGCACGTGGGGCGGTTCTTCCCTGAACAGGAAGCACCGCCCTTCTTTTTTGCGCGCTCACTCAGGCAGGCACCGAATCCCACATACAGATCACCCTGGCCTCAGAGCCTGATCGATGCGCCCGGCGCAGGTATGTCGGCAGCGATTTTTTTGTCCTTCCAGAGTTTCGCAGCCAGCGCGGTCAACGCTTCCGGCTCGCCATGTACCAACTGAAAACGCGGATTGGTAGTGAAATTCGCCGCCCATGCAAGTAACTCGCTCTGCCCGGCATGCGCCGAGAACCCGCCGAGCGTGTGTACCCTCCCGGCTACCGCAATGTTTTCGCCGAATATCCTGATCGACTTGGCGCCGTCGACCAGCTGACGGCCCAGCGTGCCGCGGGCCTGGAATCCGACAATGACCAGGTGCGTATTTTTCTGCCAGATACGGTGCTTGAGATGGTGACGAATGCGGCCACCGGAACACATGCCGCTGCCGGCGATAATGATCGCGCCCTTCGCAATGCGATTGATGGCCATCGAATCTTCGGTTTTTGCCGACAACTTCAGCACCGGCAGAAAAGTCTCCAGCGTCTCGCCACGATGTTTTTCCATCAAGCCGACATCCTTGTCATCGAGTGTTTCCAAATACTGGTTGTACAGTCGCGTTACATCTATCGCCATGGGCGAATCAAGAAAGACATTCCAGCCGTCGAGGCGGCCTTCGTGATAAAGCTTGCCAAGATAAAACAGCAAGTCCTGGGTGCGGCCAACGGCAAAGGCCGGAATAAGTACGTTGCCGCCTTCCTGCCAGGCATTGGCAAGTATACCGGCGAACTCCTTGAACGTTTCTTCACGGCCACGGTGATCGCGGTTGCCGTAGGTTCCCTCCATCAACACCACATCCGCTTTCGTCAGCACCTCCGGCTCGCGCATCAGTACCGCATCAGCCGAACCCAAATCTCCGGAGAACACCAGCGTGTGGGGCTTGCCGTTGCCGTTGAGCGTCAGCTCAATGATCGAAGACCCCAAAATATGGCCGGCATCGTGGAAGCACACTTTGATGTTGTCTTCTACCGAATGGCACTCGTGGTACTCAACCGGTTCGCACAGTTCGAGCACGCGCATCACATCTTCCATACCGTAGAGCGGCTCCTGTGTTTTCCTGCCAGCGCGCTGGCGGCGCTTGTTCTCCCATTCAAGATCGCGCAGATACAGGTTGGCGGCATCCTCGAGCATGATCGCCAACAGGCTGCGCGTTGCCGGCGTACAGAAAATCGGGCCGCCGAAGCCCTGATTTACCAATCGCGGCAGCATGCCCGAATGGTCCAGGTGCGCGTGCGACAACACCACTGCGTTGATCGCCGCCGGCGAGAAAGGAAAACGATCCTTGTGCTTACGGGCAATATCATCGGGGCCCTGGCGCATCCCGCAATCGAGCAGTATCCGGATATGCTCAACTTCGATGAGATAGCAGGAGCCGGTGACTTCCTGTGCGGCGCCGATGAAGGTCAACTGAGCCATGGCTCCCTCTATTGGCGTAATGACGTGATGTCGCTCTGGTATCGCGCGCAAGGCGCCATGCTACCATTGGCCCGCAAAGCGACGCGCACCCGTGAATGGCATGGCCCGGAACCCATCAACCCGGTGCCGGGTGCTTAACCCCAAGATCCACATTACGGTCACGAACGAGAATGAAACGCACTGCATTCGCCCTGCTTGCCATAGCCTCGCTCGCCGTCGGTGTTGTCACTGCCGCCGACAAGCCAGGCAGCCCCGCCACAGCCAAAAAAACCGTCGCGACCACCGATCAGAAAACCATGGCTGCCGAAGAAAAAGATCGACTGGCGCGTGAGAAAAAGGAAATGGAAGAGCGTGCTGCATTGCTGAAGAAGCAGCTCGAAACCCACAAGCAACTGGTCCTGGAAAAGGACGCCTATCTGAAACAGTTGCAAGAAGAAATCCAGAAGCTCAAAGCGGGCAAGTGAACGGGTACACCGGCCTGTTCGACCAACTGCTGATCCTGCTCGGGGCCTCGGTTGTCCTGATCGTTCTACTGCACCGACTCGGCATTCCTTCGATCCTCGCCTTTCTTGTCATCGGCGCCGCCTGCGGTCCTGGTGGCCTCGCCCTGGTCAGCTCTTCCTCAGGCATACATGCCGTCGCCGAGTTCGGCGTGGTGTTCCTGCTTTTCACCCTGGGCCTCGAGTTCTCGTTGCCGCGCCTGATCGCACTGCGCAACACCGTCTTCGGTATCGGCTCGCTGCAGGTGCTGCTGTGTGGCGGGCTGTTCTTCGCAGCGCTCCGCTTCGCCGGCCTCGAAATCACCGCCAGTATCGTGATCGCTGGCGGCCTTGCCTTGTCTTCGACCGCCATCGTCTCGCGGGAACTCGTCACCACCGGGCAACTGCACACCCGCCATGGTCAGGTCAGCATCGGGATCCTGCTGTTTCAGGATATCGCCGCAGTATTCCTGTTGATCATGTTGCCGGTACTTGCCGGCACGAATACCGACAACCTTGTGACCAGCATCGCCGGCCCACTGCTGCGCGGCACGCTGCTGTTCTTCGCGATGATTGCCGCCGGGCGCTGGCTGTTGCCGCGCCTGCTGGAGGAAACCGCGCGCACCCGCTCCGAGGAGTTATTCATGCTGGCGGCGCTGCTGGTGGCGCTGGTGGCGGCGTGGCTGACGCAACTGGCGGGCCTGAGCATGGCACTCGGTGCTTTCCTCGCCGGGATGCTGCTGGGCGAAAGTCGCTTCCGGCACCAGATCGAATCCGACATCCGCCCATTCCGCGACCTGCTGCTCGGCCTGTTCTTCATCAGTATCGGCCTGATGATCGACGTGGCGATGCTGCGCGAGTACTGGCCGCGCATCATCGTGTTCGGCCTCATCCTCGTAGCAATAAAAGGCACGCTGATCGCCCTCATGACGCGCGCGCTGCGCGAAACGGGGGAAACGTCGATCCGCACCGGCCTTGCACTCGCCCAGGGCGGCGAGTTTTTCTTCGCGCTGCTGGCGCTCGCGGCGAGTGAACGGATCGTCCCTGCCGATGTCGCCTCGTTCATGATCGCGATAACCGTGGTAAGCATGACGGTTACTCCGCTGCTGCTCGGTCGCAGCGAAGCGATCGCCAACTGGTTGCTGCCACGCCTGCCGCGCCGCCGCACAGCACCGACCGACACGACGCCCGAGATCAACCAGCTCATTGCCGTCAGTACCGGGCTGAACCAGCATGTGATCATTCTCGGTTACGGTCGCGTCGGCCAAACCATTGCCCGCTTTCTGCGTCTGCAGCAGATAGCGTTCGTGGCACTGGACACCGATGTCGTGCGGGTACGCGAGGCCACGATCGCCGGCGACAACCTGTTCTTCGGCGATCCGTTGCGGCGCGACATGCTGCATGCGGCGGGTATTGCCCGTGCCGCGTTGGTGATCGTCAGTTTCGATCACGTACCCGGCGCGCTGCGTATCATCGGTCATGCGCGCGAACTGCGCGCCGACGTGCCGATCCTGGTACGCACACGCGACGACCATGGGCTTGCTGAACTGCAGGCAGCCGGGGCCACGGAAGTGATTCCCGAAACGCTGGAAGCCAGCCTCATGCTGGTATCGCACGTCTTCCTGCTGCTTGGCGTAGCGCCGCACGACATCCAGCGTCTGCTGGAACAGACGCGGCGCCAGCGCTACCAATTGCTGCACGGCTACTACGAAGGCACCTATGATCGCCTGCAACTGCAGCAGGACGACAAACCCGACGATGTGCTGCATGCCGTCCCCTTGCCGCCGCACGCGACGGCGATCGGTCGGACACTCACCGAATTTGATACCGGCACCGTGGAAGTGCGTGCGGTGCGGCGCGATGGCGTGACGCACCAGTCGCCTGCCGGAGACTGGTTGCTCGCGCCGGGCGACACACTGATCCTTGCGGGCAGCCACACTGCCGTTATCGCCGCAGAAGAACGTCTGCTCGACGGCTGACTCGGATACATTTTCTGAGAGTCATGCCCCTGTCTGTTCAACGCACGAAGACGAGGCTCAACCAGGGCACGTAGGTGATGAGCAATACCACAATCAACAGGACAAAGAAAAACGGCACCGTGGCCGACCAGAGCTCCGAGATGGGCTTGCGGAAACGGATCGACGCGATGAACAGGTTCAGCCCCAGCGGGGGCGTAAAGTAACCGATCTGCATGTTGGCGAGAAAAATGATGCCAAGATGGATCGGATCAATCCCGTAGCCCAGCGCCACCGGCAGCAGCAGCGGAATCATGATGAGCAACGCGGCGAAGATATCCAGCATGCAGCCGAGTATCAGCAACAGTACATTGAGCAACAGCAGAAAAGTCCACTTGCTGTCGATGTACTCACGGCTCAACTCGAACAAGCGCTCCGGCACCGACGCATCCACCAGGAAATTGGTGAAGGCCATCGCCATGCCCATGATGATCAGCACGCCACCGACCATCACCATCGCGTCACGCATGATAAGTGGCAGCTTCCGTAACGGAATATCGCGATAGACGAACACTTCGACGATCAAGGCATACAACGCCGTGACGGCTGCCGCCTCGGAAATCACAAGGGTACCGCTGTAGATGCCGCCGAGCACGACAAAGGGTAACGGCAACTCCCACTTCGCTTCCAGCAGCGCACCGCCGGCCTCGCGCCAACTGAATTTCTGCAACGGAATGCGTTTGCCGCGATGGGCCCAGAGGCTGTATGCCCACAACGCGACAATCATCAATGCCGCCGGCAGCAGGCCGGCGATGAAGAGCGCCTCCAGCGTCACACCCGCGATGCCCATCTGCTGAACGACGACACCGAAGATGATCAGCGGCAGCGCCGGCGGCAGCAACAGTCCGAGCGAACCGGACGTGGTAACGAGGCCAAGCGAAAACTGCTCGCCATAACCCCCCTCTTTCAGAGCCGGTAGCAGCATGGCGCCAATGGCAACGATCGTGACGCCGGAAGCGCCGGTGAACGCAGTGAACAACGCACAGGTCAGCAGGGCAACAAGAGCCAGCCCCCCGGGCATCCACCCCATAAAAGCCTGTGTCACCCGCATCAACCGATGCGAGGTTTTGCTCTCCGACAGCAGATAACCGGCAAACGTGAACAGCGGCAGCGCCAGCAACACCGAGGTATCGGTAAGCCGATACAACTCGATGGCGACCGTTTGCAAATCGATACCGTTACTGTGAAACCCCAGCATCGCGGCCGCAGCGACGACGGCGAACAATGGCGCGCCGATCAGCAGAACGACAACCAACAGGGCGCTGAGGACGGCGTTCATATGCCGTCCTTGCGTATCGGCCGGTGCCCCAGGGTGAGACCCACGCCAATACCCAGGTAGCGCACCGCCATCAGTGCAAAGGCCGCCGGCATGATCGACTCACACCACCAGGCCGGCACACTGCCAAAAGCCATGGCCCCGTAATCGTACTCGCTGCGTACAAAGACAAAGGCAACCCAGGCAAACACACCGCAGACACCGGCCGCGAACAGCGACAAGACGACGCCGGATACGCGCGCGAGGCGCTCCGGCAGATAACGGGTGGCAATATCGATGGCAATATGCGAGTTCTCGCGGGCGGCGATGCCTGCACCGAGCAGACCGATCCACAGCACGGAAACGCGCAGGAACGGATCGGCCCACAGCAGACTCTGATCGGCGAAATTACGCAGCACAATCTGCACGACCGCCAGCAAAATCATCAGCAGCAACAAGCAGACGAGCGTGCCATCCTCAACGATACGCAGCACCCGCCACAACGGTCTGAGCGGTAATCCGGCTTTGACCGCATTCATCTGCGCATCACTTCTTGTTGGACATAACAGGAATCATGGCGGCAGACTTTATCGTCGGCGCAACCGCCATGGAACCCGCACGAAACTCCCTGAGATGCTTGCGAAACTGAGCCAGCGCCACGGCGGACAACTCACCACGCGCCACCACGTCGTCGGTTGCCTTCAGCGCAAGCTGCTCCCACTGCGCGAACTGCGTCGCATCCAGTTTCACTATCCGGATGCCCTGCTTGTCGAGGGTCGATAGGGCGGCAATGTTGTCCTTGCGCGCATTCTCATCAAGCTCAGCGAATGCGAAACCGAGCGCTTCACGCACAATTTTCTGCTGGCCGGCATCAAGCCTGGCGAAATACTTGTCGCTGACAGTGAGCAGGCCGTAGGTATATAGCAACGGCACTTCGGTACGATACTTAACACGCGAGTACCACTGCAGCGCGATGGCGGCAGTGGTCGGTGCGACAAAGGCGTTGATGGCGCCGGTTTGCAGCGAGGTAAGCACATCGCCAATCGGCAATACGATTGGCGAAATATCCCAACTTCTCGCGGCCTGCTCGGAGGCGCTGTCGTTGGCAGGAACCCAGAGTTTCTGCTGCCGCAAGTCGGCGACCGTCGCCACCGGCGCGTTTGACATCACGTAGGCAAAACCGCCTTCTACGACGCCGAACGACACCCAACCGGCTTTCTCCAGCTCGCTTCTCAATTGCGCATCCATCTTGCTGCGCACGTAATCGACTTCATCGAAGGTGCGAAATGCCAGTGGCACGTTATAAACCTGAATGTCCTTGTAGAACTGCGCGACGGCACCGGCCTGCGTCAGAGCACCGTGTAACTGACCGGTGCGAATTTTGCGCAACACGGTTGCATCGTCGCCCTGTACGCCACCCGCATAGACCTTGAGCTTCACCTGGCCGCCCGTGCGTTTGCCGATGTCCTCCCCGGCCTGTTTGATGCGATTGACCACGGGCGTGCCGTCCGGATACAGCGTCGATATCTTGAGGGTAATCGTCTCGGCAACGACGAAACCGCTGGCGAACAGGCCAGCGAGCAGCACTCCGGCAAACACCCCGGAACGGTAAAATCTGGACAACATGCGCGCACTCCTGTCGATAAACCCTCATCGCCACACTCCCAGACAGGGCGATGCATGCGGGTCAAAAGCAAAATGTGTAAAACTAAAAATAGTCGTCGGCGTCGGCCAGCAACCGGCGTGCCTCTTCCTGGGCATAGACGTTTGCCAGTGTTAGACCATGTTCCTGCGGGTCGGCGGCAACGACTTCGTTGAGCAGCCGGTCGTGCAGCTCCCGATCGTACAACAGGCGGGCATACTGCTTCGCATACATCATCTTCGCGTAGAGGTTCTTCCCGCCGGAATAGGCTATCGCCTGCTCGTAGTACGCACGGGCAACTTCCGGCCTGCCCCCCAGCGAGGGCGACAGCAGACTGTTCAACACGCCGAGATAGAGTTGGGGCATGCCGCTTTCGAAATACGGATCGATGGCGATAATTCTCTCGAAGATCAACTGAACACGCGCCAACTCTGCAATCGCACTCCAATCGTCGCTGTACAACTGAATATAGGTGGCCCAGGCGCTGCCGACCGCAAACAGCAGCGGCAAATCCCCCTCATTCGCATCCTTCACCACCGCCTCGAACTCGGGGAAGCTCAGCGTCCGCAGCCGGCAGGCATCGCCGTTGTCCTCACAGGCAGCACGCAGCGCGTAATCAAGGGCACGCGTACCGAACTTTCTGGCGCGCTCGCGCTCAGTGGCCACCAGCGCGGCGTAGGCGCCGGACAACGATGCCGCCGTGCGCAGCAACGCGGCATCGTGCGGCCAAGTCACCAGCAGGCCATCCACCGTGACCATGTAGGACGGCAGTGCTTCGCGAACGAGTTGCGGATCGTCGCTGTTGAGGATGCCATAGGGCAGATTGTCCGCCAGCCGCGACAGGGCGCAGCCACCCGGCCCCAATGCCAGGAGGACGACAAGGGCGCAGGCTTTCAGGCTGCGGTAAAGTGGGCGCACGCAATTCCCCTTCGAGGTCGTGGCGACGGCAGACCGCCACGAAATGCCGCACCGGCGTACCGCCAACAAGGCATGAAGGGCTTTTATAGCAACACGGCCCCCTGAAAACAATCGAAACACACCCAACTCATTGAATCCTTGAGCCTTTGGCGCTCCACACATGGTCCGTATCCGATGAAACCCGAATTGCTCTCCCCGGCCGGCAGCCGCCGGCACATGGCCTACGCCTTCGCCTACGGCGCCGACGCCGTCTATGCCGGTCAACCGCGCTACTCGCTGCGCGTGCGCAATAACGAGTTCAACCGCGAGGAACATCTCGCCGAGGCGATCGGCGAGGCACACCGGCTGGGCAGGCAGTTCTACCTCGCGGTCAACCTCGCCCCGCACAACGACAAGCTGCGCTCGTTCGAGCGCGACATGGCGCCGATCGTCGATCTAAAGCCGGACGCCCTGATCATGTCGGATCCCGGTCTGATCATGATGGTCCGCGACCGCTGGCCGGACCTGCCCATCCACCTCTCGGTGCAGGCCAACGCGGTGAACTGGGCGACGGTAAGGTTCTGGCAGCGTCTGGGCCTGGCCCGCGTGATCCTGTCGCGCGAACTGTCGCTGGAAGAAATCGCCGACATCCGCGACAAGGTGCCGGAGATGGAATTGGAGGTGTTCGTGCACGGTGCGCTGTGTATTGCCTACTCCGGTCGCTGCCTGCTTTCGGGTTACATGAACCACCGCGATTCCAACCAGGGCGCCTGTACCAATTCCTGCCGCTGGCCATATCAGGTGCATGACGCCGTCGAAACCGAGACGGGCGATATCGTCGCCGTACACCCGGACGTGCAACTCGCCGCCGTGGCGGCGAACGGCACGGGCCTTGGTCGCTGGACACCCGCCGATGCGACCCCGCAGGAAGTGAACGACGCCCGCTGGGACGAACAGGAGCGCGCGCAGCGCGTATTTCTGCTGCAGCAGGAACAGCGTCCCGGTGAATATATGCCAGCCTATGAAGACGAGCACGGCACCTACATCATGAACTCGCGCGATCTGCGCGCCGTGCAACATGTGCATCGTCTGGCGCACATGGGTGTGCACTCGCTGAAGATCGAGGGCCGCACCAAGAGCCACTACTACGTGGCGCGTACCGCCCAGGTGTATCGCCGGGCGATCGACGATGCAGCGGCCGGACGACCGCTCGACATCGCCCTGATGGAAGACCTTGAAAAAATGGCCAGCCGCGGCTTCACCGAAGGCTTCTATCGCCGGCACGTCGCCGACGCGTTGCAGAATTACGAAGGCGGCACATCAAGCTCGGGGA
>JBMOOP010000008.1:0-36742 GCA_049324495.1 Pseudomonadota bacterium | reverse complement strand
CCGGGGGTAAAACCACCCTTCTTCAGCGCCTTGCCGGCCGGCACATCCATCAACAATTCGGCGGCCTCGTCGACATGCTCGGCACCGTAGACTCTGAACTCACCCTTCTCTACCGCCTCCAGCACATCATCGCGCAGCATCAAATTCTGGACGTTGGACTTCGGCACGATCACCGCCTTGCCCACATGCGTATCAAGCATGCGACATGCGTCGAAAAAACCCTCGACTTTCTCGTTGACGCCGCCGATGGCCTGTACCGCGCCGAACTGGTTCACCGAGCCGGTCATGGCGAATGACTGGCTGATCGGGATGCCCGAAAGCGACGACAGCAGGGCGCACAATTCGGCGAGCGAAGCACTGTCGCCCTCGACACCGTAGTAGGACTGCTCGAACACCATTTGCGCAGACAGCGGAATCGGCCGCTCCTGCGCAAACAAGGTACTGATGAACGCCGACATGATCATCACGCCTTTCGAGTGGATCTTGCCACCCAGCTGCACGCTGCGCTCGATATCGATCACTTCGCCATCACCATACCGGGTGGTGGCGGTGATGCGTGACGGCATGCCGAACTCGAAACCCGGCAGCATCAGCACAGTCAGGGCATTGATCTGGCCAACTTCCCTGCCTTTCACGTCGATCATCAGCAAATTCTTGTGCAGCGTTTCCAGATACTGGTCGCGAACGCGCCCGACGCGATGTTGCTGGCGCGCGCGTGCCTGCCGGATGTCGTCGGCGGTGACCTTCTTGCGCTTCGCTTCGCGGGCACAGAACGTCGCCTCACGAAGGGTCTCCTGCAGTGAAGCGGCGTGCAGCGATAACTTATTCTGGTCACCGGCCCAGCGCGCCGCCAGTTCGATGGTGCGGCTCACGGCCGATTTCTCCAGCGGCAACAGACCCTGCTGCTGCACCATGCCGGCAATGAATCGTGCGTAGAGCAATTCGTTCGGGCCGGTGCGCTCCATGTCGTCCTCGAAATCGGCAACGACCCGGAACAGCTCGTCGAAATCCGGATCGAGTTCACGCAACAGATAAAGCATGTGGTGATCGCCGAGCAGCACCACCTTGACATTAGCCGGAATCGGTTCGGGCTCCAGTGAAATAGTACCGGTGAAAGTCAGCATGCGTTCCAGAGCGTCCACCTGGATCAACCCGGAGCGCAACGTGCGCTTCAGGCTTTCCCACACGAATGGCTGCTCCAGCAGCTTGGCAACTTCAACCACCAGGTAGCCGCCGTTGGCCTTGTGCAACGAGCCAGGCCGGATCAGGGTGAAGTCGGTGGCAACGGTGCCCATGTAGGTCACCTGCTCGATGCGCCCGACGAGGTTGTTGTGCGCCGGCAGATCATCGACCACGACCGGCGCGCCCTGCGCCGTCTCATGCGAGACCATTACGTTGATCTGGTAGCGTGGCGGCGTATTGTTGCCGATGACGGAAGCGGAGGCTTCCGGCTGCTCTTCGCCATTGGGCAAAAAGATGCTGAAGTTCTCGATCAGATCCTGTTTGACGCGCCGCAAATGTGCGGCCACCAATTCCAGATGCTCATACTGCCCGATCAGTTCATCGACCAGGTGGGTAACAACCAGCTCCGCCGTTTCCTCGTTCAACTGCCGCCCCTTGCGGCGGTGAACCTGGTCGCGCTGATTGATTTCGCGCAGCGCCGCGCGCAATCGCCCATCCATTTCGTCGAGGTCACGCTTGTACTTGTTCTGTTTGGCCGGTGGCAGCTTCTTGAAGCCCTCCGGATCAAGAATTTCCTCGCCATTGACCGGCACGAAACTGTATCCACCAGGCGTATTCAGCACCATTTTCAGGCTGCGACTCTCGGCCTCCTTGGCAACCGCCGAGAGGATCTGCTGCTGCTGCTTCATCAGCGCGGCCTTGAGGACCTCGACGCGCTGATAGTACTTGTCGTTGTCGAATGCTTGCGGAATCGCCTCGCCCAGCTCGGTGAGCAGCTTTTCCATATCGCGTTTAAGCTTGCAGCCGGTGCCTGCCGGCAAACGCAGGATGCGCGGCTCACGGACGTTATCGAAGTTATTGACGTAGCACCAGTCGTCTACTGCCGACAGCGCGCGGGCGTGTTCTTCCAGAAAACGCAGCACCAGCGTGCGCTTGCCCAGGCCGTCGGTGCCGACGGCGTAAACGTTATAGCCGCGCTGTTCCATGGCCAGCGCATAGCGGATGGCGGTCTGGGCCCGCTCCTGACCCAGAAACGCGGTCAGCGGCTTGAGATTGTCGGTGGTCTTGAACGGAAGACTTGCAGAGCGACAGGTACGCGTCGCCTCGCGCGGCGTCAGGGGCCGGATGGGCATGGGTTCAACTCGCAGCAACAGAAAAACGGGTGGTGGAAAGATAACATGGGGACTCGTCCAACCCGGCCATCGCCAGCAGGAAAAAAGCGCCTGCCCATCTACAGTGAATCAAGCGGTTTCGGGCGCTCGATACCGTAGCCCTGGGCGAAGTCGACGCCGATTTCACGCAGCTTGGCAAGAATTTCATCATTTTCGACGTATTCGGCGATAGTCTGTTTGCCCATGAAATGGGCCATTTCGTTGATCGATCTCACCATCATGTAATCGGCGGCATTGCGGTGCATGTCGCGGACGAACGCGCCGTCGATCTTGACAAAATCGACCGGCAGATTTTTCAGGTAACTGTAGGACGACAATCCGGAGCCAAAATCATCGAGCGAGAACTTGCAGCCAATCGCCTGCATCTCGCGAATAAAATCGGCAGCATCTGCCAGGTTGGCAATGGCTGCGGTTTCAGTGACTTCAAAGGTCACTTTCTCGCGCGCGACATCGCTATCAAGCACTTGCTGCAGGATATAGCGGGTCAACTTCTCGTCGTTCATGGATTGCCCGGAGAGATTGATCGAGAACCCGCTGATATTCGCCATGCGCTGTGGATTGTTGTGCATCCACTGCAACGTATTTTGGATAACCCAGTGATCGACCGCGTGCATGCGGTTGTAACTCTCCGCAGCCTGCATGAAGGAGCTTGGCGGGATGAATTCACCATTCTCGTCTTCGATCGCAATCAGGATCTCATAGTGCGGCAGCAGGCCGGAATTCGGCACGACCGGTTCGATACGCTGGCAGCGCAATTGCAGGCGATCGTTCTCGATGGCCTGATTCAGGCGTGACACCCATTTGATAATGTCGTCGCGCCGGGTGAGCTGCGCATCGCCGGCACGAAACACATGGACACGATTGCGCCCACCTTCCTTGGCGGCATAGCAGGCGGCCTCGGCAGCCTTCATCAGGTCTGCGCCCGTGGTGACACCCGCCTCGATAAACACCACGCCGGCACTGGCTGCAATGGGAAAAGTCTTACCTTCCCACGCGAAGCGCAATGCATCGATGGCAAGCAAAATCCGGTCGATCACCCGCTTGCCCGGCTCCTCGCTCTCGCTTCGCGCGAGAATCGCGAACTCATCACCACCCAGGCGCGCGATACGCGCGTCTGTCCCGCCGTGGGCCGCGATGGCTTCGGCCACCTGCACAATCAGCGCGTTGCCGGCCTCGAAACCGCAGGTGCTGTTGATGATCTTGAACTGATCAAGGTCGAGCCAACAAATCGTCCACGGGGTATCGCCGGACTTCAGTTGCGAAACCAGCGCGAGCAAACGCTTCTCGAATTCCCGGCGATTGAACAGGCCGGTGAGCTCATCATGCGTGGCGCGATGCGCGAGCTGTCCGTAGACCTTCTGCACCATGGCTTCCAGGCCGCGATCAACCAGCGGGATTTCGGGATCTTCAATGCGGCGGATTTTTTCTTCGCGCAAGGACCGCGCAATACTGTCGACATCAAGGTCGAGCAACTTCATGCCCTGCAGATTCACAAACACAAACTGGGTGCTGTCCTCGTCGCGCCAGGCAAGCCGCGCCCGCTGTACTTCCTCGCCGTCTTCCGCAGCGAACTCAATCCAGTCGCCAACGGCAATTTCCCGCGAACGTTTGAGCCAGCGACCGAGCCCTTCGATGTCGACCATGGTGATCTGCGCTTCGGGATCGACCGCACCGACCGGCACATCGACCGCCGGCACCGCCTCGGGCCGGCCGCCCGACAATGCAGTGAACATTTCCCGCAAGTCGCCGACTACGGCATCGCGGTTGATTTGCCCGGTGGCCTGGGCGGCCAAACCCTTCTTGATCAGGGCAAGCAACGCCTTCATGTTGAGCGCAGCGGGATCTTCAATGCCACGCGCCATTTGGTCGATGACACCGATCTGTTCGTGCCACGCGGCGCTGGCCGGCCCGTGCCGCAACAGCGTGCTGACCAGCGATTCGCGCCAACCGGAATCCAGCAGCGTCAGCAGTGCGCGCGGCACGCGCCGGCCACTGATCCGCGCCTCGATTTCCTGCCGCACCTTGCGCTGGGCTGCGGCCACCCGATGCTGCCCTTCGCTCGCCTGGCGCACGCGCTGCAGGTTGTGCTGGTAGACCTTGCGTTGCTGCTCGATCATTTGCTCGAGGACCTGCAGCGCATCACGAAACACCGAGATATCGCGATCGAAACTGGCAGTCACCGTATTGACCACCTCCGCCATTTTCTGCTGTTGCTGCGGCGTGGTCATGGCGCCACGCGCACCCAGCGCCGCCAGCCTGTTCAGCACCTGCCGCGCCGGGTGCTGCTCGTTGCCGAAGAAGTCGTTGTCGGTCAGCAGCAGTTTGAGGAACGGCACATCGAGCTGGCGAATCAGTGACTTGGTGTCATCACGCAGCAGCGGCGTGGCGAGCATTTCGCCGAACAGTTCGTCGACCGTATCGGCAGCTACGCTCTGATTCGTCGGCAACGATTTTCCGGCGCTGCCTGCCGGATCCAGCACCTGCTGCAATCGACTCCTGAGTGGCGCCGACGCGGCAGATTCCGGTTGTCGCTGGAGATTATCCAGCGCGCCGGTAACGACGGCCTCTTCCCACCGAGGTGCCGACACTCCCGTACCGTTTGCGCCGGGCATCCCGGCAGATGTTGCTGAGGCTGCGGCTTGCCGCGCCGCCAGCAGCCGCTGCACGGTGGCATAGGACTGGCGCGCGATTTTCTGTTGTAACTCAAACTGCCTGACCGCAAGCGCAGCGCGATCACCTCCGGTTGCCGTCGCCTGCGCGCTGACAACCGACGCAGCGGGTTGCGCCGCAGTGGCAGGCAACACAACCGCAGGCGGCACAGTGACTGCGGCGGCAGCAGTGGTCACAGCTGCCGTGGCTACAATTGCCGCAGGCGCGGCAGACTCTGCCGCCTTCGCGGGGCGCGGAGAGCCGTAGGGCTCAACCCTGGCGTACTTGCCCACTTCGAGCTCAGGCAGCACGCCATGCTTGATCAGTATTTCGTTGAGCAGTGGATACATCCGGCCGAGTCGCTCGATCATGTTGTTCTCGAGCAACTTGAGCAGCAGGTGTTCCACCGGCTTGGGCAATTTTAGTTTCTGGATCGGCTCGCCGAGCGCGTGGTAAAAAACTGCCGGCCCAACGGGGTTGTTCTGGACACCCAATTGCAGGCCGAACATTTCATTCAGGCGAATCTGCAATTCAAACAAGGACTCCTTGCAGTCGGCCTCGGCGCGGGAAACCATTACTTTTACGGCCAACCAGTCTTCGAATGCATGTCTGTCGATCAGCGACAGCTTCGAGGAGGATGTGTTGCCCCCGGGCAGCAAGGCACCGGGTTGCCAGTTGCCGAGATCTTCGAGTGGCTTGAGCGCCTGCTTGAGGAAGCCGCTCTGGATATTGGCGGCATAACGTCGCAACGTGGTAATGCTTTCGATCAGGCGGTTGTGTTCCTCATTATTCGCCGCTTCCCGGGCGAGCCCGTTAATCGATTTTTCGGCCTCGGAGATTAACCCGGCCGGCAGGTCGGCAAGGCATTCCCGGACCTGGTCGCGCAGGGCGCCAACCGCCTTGCGCACCGTCACCTCATCGAAACGGGCCCGGCGCAGGTCAGGGCGGCCAGCACGCCGCTGTTGCGTGCTGTTGGTGTTGGCAAGACTCTGCAGTGCCATCAACGCGGTCGGATCAGGATTGGTGAAAGCGACGCCGAGCGTCTGCGCGTCGCGGCGCGCCACGGTGGCAACGAAAGTGTAGGTCTCCTGACGGCCCGAAGAACGGGTCATCACCCGCAACCGGACCGCCATGCCACGCTCAAGCAAAGACAGACCCGGCGGAGTCGGACGCAGCGGGTCGTCAAAGGACAGCAACGCGCCGCCGAGGCAAAAGTCGCGCACCTTGCAGGGCACGTCGCGCAGCCCTGTGGCGGTCACAAAGGCGTCGAAATCGACACTCAGTCGGCGGTGGGCGCGCAGATCATCCATCGTGGACCGTTCATTATTGTCGGAATATTGCCGGCAGCGGACCAGCAGAACCGGGTTACGGGCGCACCGTGAAATGAAAATAGAGGCTCAAATGTAACAGGGGCCGGACAGCCGCACCATCCGCCCGTCCCGGGCAGGCAGGCAGGCAGGCAGGCAGGCGCCATTCAACCAAAGAACGCATAACAGACGGCAATGGCTGCAACCACGCCGGCGGCGTCGGCGAGCAGGCCACACCACAATGCATAGCGGGCGTAGCGAATCCCGACGCTGCCGAAATACACCGCCAGCACATAGAAGGTCGTTTCGGTACTGCCCTGGATCACCGCCGACAGCAGCGCCGGAAACGAATCGACACCCTGGGTCTTCATGGTCTCGATCATCATCGCCCGCGCGCCACTGCCACTGAACGGTTTGACCAGCGCAGTGGGCATTGCATCGACCCAGCGCGCATCAAAGCCGCCCGCAGCGACGCCGTGCCGCAACAGCTCCAGCGCGGCATCAAGTGCACCGCTGGCCCGCAGCACGCCAACGGCAACCAGCATCGCAACCAGGTACGGAATGATGCCGACAGCCGTGCGAAAACCTTCTTCGGCGCCCGCAATGAAGGTTGCGTAGATATCGTGGCCGCGCCACAAACCTGCACCAAGGAACAGCATGATGATTCCGAACAGCGTCACATTGCCGACACTCGCCGAAACGCTGGCAATCACTTCGCGTGGCAACATCATGAGCGTCGCCAGCAGGGCACCGAGTGCCGCCACCCCGAGCAGCACCGGCCATAGGCGCAGCAGGCGCCAGAGCGGCAGGCGTTGCAGAGCTGCCACGATAGCGAGCCCGGTGAGCGTCGAGGCGCTGGTCGCCAGCAGGATCGGCAGGAACACCAGCGCCGGGTCGCTGGCGCCCTGCTGGGCACGGTAGACAAAAATCGACACCGGCAGCAGCGTGACGCTGGAAGTATTCAGCACCAAAAAGAGAATCTGCGCATCGGTCGCCCGCTCAGGCGTCGGGTTCAGCGACTGCAGTTCATGCATGGCCTTCAGGCCCAGCGGCGTGGCGGCGTTATCGAGGCCAAGCATGTTTGCCGAGAGATTCATCGTGACCGCGCCAATCGCCGGGTGGCCGGCAGGCACTCCCGGCATCAGCACGCGAAAAACCGGGCCGAGTGCCCGTGCGATCGCCGCCACGAGGCCAGCCTGCTCGGCCACGCGAAACAGCCCAAGCCACAGTGCCAGCACGCCAACCAGCCCGATGGCGATTTCCACCGACAGCGCTGCCATCGTGAAGCACGCCGCGACAATCGCATCGAACACGGCGGCATTGCCGTGCGCAAGCAGTTGCCAACAGGCCGCAACGAAGCCGATCAGAAACAGTGAAAACCAGACGCGATACAGCACGGCAAGTATCCGGTGACAAAGGTGGGCGGGCCAGAGGCAAGCGGCAACACAAGGCAGCGACGCAACCATTATGGCCATCGCCCACTGACTGGTCACCGGGGGGCGCACAGGCGCAGACAAGGACCCAGAGGCGACCGCCAAATATCCCGGAAACCGCGGTTGCTAGCAGTCTCGCTGCTATCTACCATGCAAGAGTGTCTTTACCTACCATTTCCCCGCCGCGCGTGTAACCCAACGACTCCCCCATGCCCCCTCTCACCAGCCTGATCTCCTGCTCTACCCTGCGCGCCCACCGCCTGCAGGGGCTAATCGCTGCGCTGTTCACTCTTGCCTGCGTGACAATCGGCAGCGCTGAAGCGGGCGCATCCAGCCTCCTTATCGAAGACACCGCAGCGGCACTGGCCGCAAAACCGGTTGCCCTGTCTGCCGATCGGGAAGAGGTCAAGGCCGGCGTCAACGTGGTGCGGCAACTGCAATCGCATTACCGCCAGCAACCGGTCGACAGCACGCTGTCCAGCCGGCTGTTCGACCAGTACCTGAAGTCGCTGGACGACCAGCGCATGTACTTCTACTCCGCCGATATCGCCGAACTCGAAAAACTGCGGCCACGCTTCGATCGCGCGTTGCGCGTTGGCGATCTCGATCCTGCTTTCCAGATCTTCAATCGCTACCAGCTCCGCAGTGTCGAGCGCCTGCAGTACCTCATCGCTGAACTCGACAAGGGCATTGAACGCTTCGACTTCGGCAAAGATGAGTCGATAGAGCTTGATCGCAAGGAGGCGCGCTGGCCGGGAACCACGGCAGAAATGAACGACCTGTGGCGCCGTCGCCTTAAAACCGCAATCCTCGACATGCGGTTGTCCGGCAAGCCGGACGCCGAAGTCCGGAAACTACTTGGCAAGCGCTACCGCAACCAGCTCAACCGCACGCTGCAGGTGCGTGCCGAAGACGCCTTCTCGACCTACATGAATGCGCTCACCGCACTGTACGACCCGCACACCGAGTACCTCTCGCCGCAGACCAGCCAGAATTTCAACATCAACATGAGCCTGCAGCTTGAGGGTATCGGCGCGGTGCTGCAATCCGAGGACGAGTACACCAAGATTGTCAAACTGGTAACGGGCGGGCCGGCAGAACGATCAGGTCTCGTGAAGCCTGCCGACCGGATTGTCAGTGTCGCCCAGGGTGCAGGTGAACTGGTGGATATCGTCGGCTGGCGGCTCGACGAGGTCGTCGAATTGATTCGTGGCGCCAAGGGCTCGCAGGTTCGCCTCGAAATCATTCCTGCTGCCGCCAAGGACAGTTCGGAAACCCGTATTGTCACGCTCACCCGCGATGCCGTGAAACTCGAGGAACAGGCGGCCCGGAAAAAAATCATTGGCGTTACCTCACAGGGACAGAAATTCCGGGTCGGCGTGATTACCCTGCCGACGTTCTACATCGATTTCGAAGCCGCGCACCGTGGCGACCCGGACTACCGCAGCACCACCCGCGACGTCGCCCGGCTGATCGACGAATTGCGCAGCGAAAAAATCGACGGCATTGTTCTTGATCTACGCAACAATGGCGGCGGCTCGCTGGAAGAAGTGCAGTCGCTGGTTGGGCTGTTCATTCGCACCGGCCCGGTGGTGCAGGTGCGCTGGGCCAATGGCAAAGTCGAGCCGGATGGCGATTTCGATCCCGACGTGCACTACGACGGCCCGCTTGCCGTGATGGTCAATCGGCTTTCTGCGTCGGCATCGGAAATTTTCGCGGCCGCCATTCAGGACTACGGCCGCGGTCTGATCATCGGCGAGCAGACCTTCGGCAAGGGCACGGTGCAGACCTTGCGCCCACTCAACCAGGGTCAGCTCAAGATCACCCAGGCCAAGTTCTATCGCATCAGCGGCGAAAGTACGCAGTTGCAGGGCGTGATGCCGGATATTACTTTCCCCGGCCTGGTTGATCACGAGGAAATCGGCGAGAGCGCGCTGCCCAACGCCATGCCCTGGGACACGATCCGGCCCGCGCGCTATACCCGCATCGGCGATTTCTCATCAATGCTGCCGGAACTGCGCAAGCGCAGCGAGCAGCGCGCCAGCGCGAACCCGGACTTTCAGTATGTCCGCGACCAGCTGGCCATGCTGGCGCAATCGCGCGCCCAGAAGCAGCTGTCGCTGAACGAAGACACGCGGCGGCGCGAGCGCGATCAATTGCGCCAGCAATCGCTGAATATCGAGAACAAACGTCGCGCCGCACGCGGTGAGGCGCCGCTCAAGGATTTCGCGGAATTTGAAAAAATCAACGAGGATCTTGCTGCCGCTGGCGACAATGCCGAAAGCCCGGTCGACAAGGCCATGCTCATCGAGGCCGGCAGCGTGATGGCCGATCAGATCCAGCTGTGGCGCCAACGCCAGGCCGCGGCACAAAAAACAGGGTTGCCAAAAACGGCCAGCTAGCTGTTAGCCCGTGCGCGCCGTGAACGCGGCGGTTCGTTCTGCCAGCCAATCCGGCGCATCGAGCGCGACATCGTGTCCGGCGGTCGGGTGGCGCTCCAGTGGCAGGCCGAAGACGGCGGCAACGCGTTCACTGCAGCGCGGGTCAACCAGCCGGTCGCCCTGCCCGTTCAGCACCAGCACCGGGCAGCGCGGCGAGTGTGCCGGCCGCCGGTAGGTGCCGGCCGCAACCAGTTGCGCTATGGCATTGCGCAGGCTGACCGGTTGTTCCTCGGCATATTTGACCCAGCGCCGCACATAAACCTCGCGGTCGCTGACCCGATTGACGGTGATATCGAGGATCAGGCGCTCACGTGCTTCAGGGTCGTGGTGAAATACCACGTCGCGCACGATGCGGCCGTAGTTTTGCGGGCGTAGCCGCTGCCAGAATGGGTTCAGCGCACTGAGGCTGGTGTTCACGAGCACCGCCCGTTCAACCTCGGCCGGATAATGGCTCATCCACTCCAGGGCAATCATCGCGCCCAGCGACAGCGCCAGCACCGAGAAGGGTCCTGAAATATCGCGTGCCGCGAGGTCAGCGCGCAGACTGTCCACCATGTCGCGAACGCGTAGCGGGCTGCGCTCCCGGCAACGCACGCCGTTGCCGGGCAGATCGACCATAACGATCCGCGCGTCCGGCAACCGCGCCGCCAGTACCTGCGGAAACGCCTCCCAATGCCGCTGCTCGCGGACCAGGCCCCGCAACAACACCCACGTCTGCTTCTGCATGATGATGCCCTCGTAATATGTCCACAGCGATTATCGGCGCCTGTCGGCAGTCGCACAGTGGCCGACAACGTCCAGTGTCGTTCGATTACAATCGGCGCGCCATCCAGATCCGGAGCTCCATATGTCCAAAAAGGTTAGCCGCATCAAGACCGGTGCCCTGGAGCGTCGCTACACGCTCGCCAAAGCCGGTTTCCTGGCCGGCGCCCGCTTCGCCCTGCAATCTGCCGGCAATCTGCTCAACTCCGGCGAGGAGCGCCAACTGCGGCAGAAGGAAATCCTCTCCGAGCAGGCCCAATACCTCGTTCATGAACTCGGCAAACTCAAGGGCAGTGTCGTCAAGGTTGGCCAGATGATGGCCCTGCTGGGCGAGCACTTTCTGCCTGAAGAGGTGACGGTTGCCCTGCACACCCTGGAATCGGAAACCACCGCACTGGAATGGTCGGCGATGTCGCGGCACCTGCACGCTCAGCTCGGCGCGCGCATGGATGAACTCGATATCGAACCGGAACCGCTCGGTGCCGCCTCGCTCGGCCAGGTGCACAAAGCCCGGCGCAAATCAGACGGACTCGAATTGGCGTTGAAGATTCAGTACCCGGGTGTCGCCGATGCGATCGACAGTGACATGCAGGCCCTGGTGCAACTGCTCAAGATCACCCGCCTCGTCCCGATCACCGAAGATTTCAATTTATGGCTGGATGAAGTGCGGGCGATGCTCAAGCGCGAGGTGAACTATCACCTTGAACTCGACACCACGCGGCATTTCGGCGAGATCCTCAAGGATGACCCCCGCTACCGGGTGCCAGATGTGTTTCCCGAATATTCCACCGGCACCGTCCTGTGCACTTCATTCGAGCATGGCATCGGCATTTCCAGCCCTGCAGTACTCGGCTTGCCGCAAGCACGCCGCAATGCGATCGGCAAAGCCATCATGGATATCTGCTGCAAGGAAATTTTTGTCTGGAACAAAATGCAGACTGATCCGAATTTCGGCAATTATCTGATCCGGATTGCCGATCAGCCCGACGTACCTGATCGCATCGTGTTACTTGATTTCGGTGCCTTTATCGATTTTGACGAGCTGGTACTTGGCCCGGGCCGGGAAATGATTCGCGCCGCTTACTTCCGCGATTCCGATCGCCTGATCACGGCCATGCACAGACTGAATTTCCTGACCCGGAACGTGCCGGCGAAAACGCTCGATGAATTTGTGGAGCTTTGCTTCATGGCAGTGGAGGTACTCGCCGATCCGGACGTCCACCCGATGCCGGCCTACGTGCTGAACGAACGCAAGGAATACCTCTGGGGCAAAAGCGACTTGCCCGATCGGGTGATGGCCAAGGCATCCAGAGCCACGTTGTCGATACATTTCGACGTGCCGCCCAAGGAATTTATCTTTCTCGCCCGCAAGTTGCTCGGAGCCTACACGTTCCTGCATGTGATCCGCGCCGAAGTGCGCGGTGACACCATCCTGCGTCCCTATCTGGCGGACTCCACGCCCCGGATTCCGTAGCATCGGAGCTTCATTCAACGTTCATAAAACAGTCGTGATTGACGGCGTAGCATGTCCGCGCCGTCCACTGGATCGTAGAGTGTAAGCATCGCGACACGATGCTGCAGACGGCTTTGCAGGAGCCGTGCATGTCATCCATTGCCGAGTTGTCCCGCAACCCTCCGGTGCTGTCCCCCTCGGCGAGTGTTGCCGAGGCCGCCGGCCTGTTTCTTGATCCCGCCTGCGCCCCATACCTGTCGCTGCCGGTCGTCGATGGCCTGCAACCCGTAGGCATCATCACCCGGCATGCGCTGCAACAGATCTATATGTCCCGTTTCGGCCGGGATCTGCACGAGCGCAAGCAGATTCGCGAGGTGATGAGTGCGCAACCCATTCTCGTCGATGCGAATACGCCGGTGGATCGTGCCTCGCGACACATCACCGACCGCATCGGATTTCCGATCCGGGAAGATTTCATCGTCACCTCCGAGGGTGCATATCACGGCGTAGGCATGGTGGTCGATCTGTTGCGAGCCATGGAGCAACAGGTTTCCCGCCGCAATGAGGATCTTGCCGGCACCCTCCGTGAGCTGAAGGAATCGCAGTTGCAGTTGCTGCAGTCGGAAAAAATGGCGTCGCTGGGCCAAATGGTTGCCGGCGTCGCTCACGAGATAAACACGCCACTGGGGTACGTCCAGAATAACGTCGAGATGTTGCAACAATTCTCGGCGTCACTGCGAACCATGGCGCTCGTCAACGTTCATCTGCTCACTGCCCTCGAAAACCCTGACAGCGATCCCGATCACATTGCCCAAGCGGTGCAGGCGGCCAGACAGGTCGTCGGTGTCGATAATCTGTCAATGCTCCTGGACGACTTCGATCAACTGATAAAAGACACACTGTTCGGTTGCGTGCAGATCGGCGATCTGGTCATTGGCCTCAGAGACTTCTCGCGTCCCGACCGGATCAAAACGGAGCTTGTTGATATCAACGAGTGCGTGAACAACGCCTTGCTGATTGCCCGCAACGTCATCAAGGATCGCGCGGAAGTGATCCGCGATTGCGGAAATCTGCCACTGGTGAGCTGCGTCCCGTCCCAGATCAACCAGGTGCTGCTGAATCTGATCACCAACGCAGCCCAGGCAATCGACAATTGCGGCAAAATTCTGGTGCGCACCCGAATGCAGCAGAATGCCATCCACATCGTCGTCCAGGACACAGGCAAGGGCATTCCTCCCGAGCACCTGGCACGCATCTTCGATCCCTTCTTCACCACCAAGCCTGTGGGTCAGGGCACCGGTCTGGGCCTTGCCGTTTGCTACCGCATTGTTCAGGAGCACGGCGGCGCCATTCAGGTTGCATCCAACGTCGGTGAGGGCGCCTGCTTCACCGTGACGCTTCCACTCACCGGTATCTCAACAGCAGCCAACGCCCTCGCCTGATATCGGAGGTTTCGCCATGCAGCACAGTAAACAACCGACAATACTCTTCGTCGATGACGAGGAACGCATCCTGCGCACGCTGAATATTCAGTTCCGTCCCCTGTGCCGGGTGCTCATAACTCCCGACCCGCAGCAGGCACTCGATTGGGCCGCGGAGCAGGATATTCACGTCGTGATCAGCGATCAGCGCATGCCGAAAATGTCCGGTGCAGAACTGCTGGCACGCATGCGCGAAATATCGCCCGATTCGGTCCGCATCCTGCTGACGGGCTATTCCGATACCGATGCTGCCGTCAGTGCACTCAACGACGGAGAGATCTGGCGTTACCTCACCAAACCATGGACCGCCGCTGGCATCCAGCGCACCGTCCGGGACGCCATCTTTGTCGCACAGGCCCTGCGTGACACCCGCTCGGAACTGCCTCCGAACTGTGGCGCAACCGAGATCCTGGTCATCGATCACGAACCGGAAACATTTAATGCCGTGCGCATGTTGACCGACACCGCCGTAGCCGTACACCGCGCCACGAAGCTTTCCGAAGCAGTCGATATACTCGGTGCACGCCCGATCGGGATTATCGTCACGGAGATCGTGGTCAATGGCGACGACATGACGCACTTGTTGCGCACACTGAAGCAGCAGTACCCGGACATCGTGAGCATTGTCGTGACCGGCATGCAGGATACCGTGCGCCTGATCAAGCTCATCAACCAGGCACAGGTTTTCCGGCATCTACCAAAACCGGTGCACACAGAAGTCCTCGCCGAAGGGCTTGCCTCGGCGGCAGCGCGCAGCACCAGCAGCCGGCGCCTCACACTGGTCCCGTCGAAAATGCGCGTAGATGACGCCGAAACAGAGGTAGATCGGACGTTGTCGCAACGCATCGGCTCCTATCTTGCGCGGCTAAAGTCGCGGCCGGCATCGACCAGAGCGAGCTGAGACGGCTTCCGTAGCGGAACCTCCGCAGTTATTATCACGCGGCCTGCAAAAGAGGTCGCCATGACGAATCTCGTTGATCTTCAACGCGAAAAATCGCTTGCTCTTGCCGTCCTCAACGACGGCACGAGCAATATTTTTTCGGCCGCAATGATCGCGCAGCTCGGTGTCATGCTCGATGCAATCGAACATGACGAAAGCATCAAGACCCTCGTTCTTACCGGCCGCGAGGGATGTTTTGCCACGGGTTTTGGGCTGCCGGCACTGGCGGGCAATCCTGTTGCCGCCAAAGAGCTGCTCAATGCCAGTGCGCAGCTCGCGCTGCGACTGTACGAATTTCCAAAACCATTGCTCATTGCCTGCAGTGGCCATGCCCTGGGCATGGGTGCCGTGCTGCTGCTCACGGCGGATTGGCGCACCGGCGCCGAGGGTGCTTTCAGGATCGGCCTTGAGGCCGCACAGGCCGGCATGACTCTCCCGCAGTTCAGCGTAGAGCTGGCTCGCGACCGCCTCAGCTCGTGCTATTTCAGCCGCGCGATCATCAATGCCGAAGTTTTCGCGCCTTCGCTGGCGGTCGATGCGGGCTATCTCGACGAGGTTGTCGATGAGCTGTCGGTGCTCGATTTCGCCTGCGCCCAGGCCGAGCGCCTCGCCACCTGCAACCCCCGAATCTTCGCGGCCACCAAACGGCGCAGTCGCGCAGGGACGATCAAGCTGATTCGCGACAATCTCGCCGCCGATCTTGCCAGGCTGACCAGCGCCTGATGCCACAGCGCACAGCAGCTACGGGAAATTGCGACAGCGTGTGGGCACTTTATTTGCCTTACCTGCACCTGGCGGTTTTGCACTGCGGGAAGGGATGTGTAGAATACGCGGCCTCGGACGGGGCGTCGGAGTGTAGCTCAGCTTGGTAGAGCACTACGTTCGGGACGTAGGGGTCGAAGGTTCGAATCCTTTCACTCCGACCATTCGCCCCTTGCCATCTGCGCGCAATGCGCAGAATACACGGCACCGAGTCAGGCTTTGAGCGACGCGCGGCCTCTGCCCGGCGGTCTCATTTGGCCTTAACATCACCGCTCGAGTCATCCCACACGGTACATCTGATGCCCTCCATCTACATCGCCGCGCCCAGCAGGCAAACCCTGGAAGACAACGTCAACAGCTTTCTGGCAGCCATGAAAAGCCGCGTTCATACGCCGCAAAACGCCCTGTTTACGCAAATCGCACTGGAGTTTGTCGATCAGGAGCTGGAGATAGTGTTTTTTGCGGCAACCCGCCAAATCGAACTCACTGCCTTCCGCACCCGACTGGTCGATGCACTGGGCGGGCTGATCGAGAAAACCGCCCATGGCCTGATCCGCTCGATCATTGCCCGGCTCGACAACCAGGAACTTGCCCGACTGGTGTCGTACGTTGAAGACCGGCGTATTTACCTCGATGGTGTATCGCACGTCAGTTTTCCGCTGCCGGAACATTTCACCACCCGCTTCCAGGTGATGCACGAAGCCCTCATGTCCGGCAATGTAAACGACGTCGAGGCACAGCTGAGGGTCATCAACGAGTTCATCGACATCGCACTGGAATATCTGCTCGTCAAGCCAACCGCCCTTATCGACTTGGGCTTTCTGGCCCGCAAAGGCGTTGCCTTGGGCCATTCGAGCATCCGCTCATTGGCCCACTCAACCGTGCGCAAGCTGCTCACCGACGTTTCCATAGCCGAAAAGCAACGTATCGCAACCTATTTCTACAACCTCATGTTGCAGGGCCCGGATTATCAGGGCGCCTGAGCAGCGGCTCGGTGGTCGTTCATCGCCGCCCGTCGTGAGCATTATGCGCCCGGCGCGCCCGGCGCAGAAATTGACCGCATAATGACCTGCCCTTTTATGGAGAAGAGCGCATGGCCGCCGACAAACGCGTTACTGACGAGCAAACCCGCAAACACTTCCGCGCCGGTCGCTTCAGCGTGTCGAATGGCAAGTTTTACTTTTCCACGCGGGAAGGAACCCTTGAGGGGCCTTTCGATTCGCAGGGCGATGCCGAGCGGGAACTGGCAATGTATATCCGGCGCGTGTCGGGCAAGGACATCTACGGCAGCATCATCGTCAGCAACAAACCGCAGGCCTGAAGCGCAGGTACACCGCGTTTCGGTGGGAGTACGTCTGCAAATCCGCATCTGCAAAACCCAAAAACATGGTGCCCGGGGCCGGACTCGAACCGGCATGGGGTTGCCCCCGAGGGATTTTAAGTCCCAAATCGGCCGTCCGCACTTGTCCGCCACTTTCTTTGTGTTCTTTATTTTTCAATAGGTTAACAATTTAGCTGTCCGCCGTCCTCCGCCAAAATACGCCTGAAGCGACCGCCGAACGGAGACCGAACGGAGACGGAAATGCTAGACTCCGTCTCCGTTACGAGGGACTAAGGGTGTCGGCAGTGGGCAATGCTATACGGGTCAAACAGCTCGAGACATCCAAACCGCTGAAGTGGCTCTCCGATGGCGACCCACGTGGCGCCGGCCAGCTCTATGCCCGTCGCAACCAGAGCGGCCGGGTCATTTTCTACTTCCGCTACACCGATCCCCAAGGCAAGCGCGTTCAGTTGCCCATCGGCGAGTGGTCCGAGACCAACGATGGTGAACTTCAGCTGACGCTTGCCGGCGCCCGCAAGAAAACCAACGAACTCCGTAGCCGCTACCAGGCTGGCGAGACAGATCTGCGGGCAGCCATCATTGCGCGCAAGGAACAGCAGGAAGAAGCCATCCGCGATACCCAGCGCCGCAAGGAGCGCGAAGCGGAAGCAACCAAGCGAGCCGCGGAACAGACCCTGGGGGCGCTACTCGAGGCCTACGTCGCCCATCTCAAAAACCTGAAGAAGCCAAGCGCCAGAGCGGTCGAAACCTCTCTCCATCGCCACATCCGGGATGCCTTCCCGAAAATTTGGAAGGTGCCCGCTGACAAGGTGGACGACGACACCATCGCGCCCGTTCTGGATCTGATTACCGAGGCCGGCAAGCTTCGTGAGGCTGCCAAGGTGCGCTCCTACCTCCGGGCTGCCTTCTCGGCGGCCATCCGTGCCCGGTCTTCTGGCACCGCAGTTGGCCTGAGGAAGTTCGGCATTCGGCATAACCCCCTGCGGGACGTCCCGACGATCGAGGGGTCAAGCAAGGCACGCTCGCACGTCCTGGATCTTTCAGAGCTTCAAGCGTATTGGCGCCGCATTGCCATCCAAGATGGCCCAAAAGGCGCCCTGCTCCGCTTCCATCTGATGACTGGGTGCCAGCGCATTCAGCAGCTCGTCCGTTTGACTACGCGGGATCTCGACGGCGAGGCCGTGGTCCTGAGCGACGCAAAAGGCCGGCGCACCGAGGCGAGACTGCATTTGGTTCCGCTACTTCCGGCGGCCAAGGCTGCGCTGGATGCAATGACGTCCCCAAGCCAGGGCCCCTTCCTCCTGACGCTGTCGATGGGCGAAACGCCGGTCACTGTCGGCTCATTCGCTGACGCGATGAGGGAAATTGTCGTGGCGATGGTGGATGCGGGGGAAGTGCGTGAATCCTTTACGCCCGGTGTTCTCCGCCGCACGGTGGAAACGCGACTTGCTGCCGCAGGCATCAGTGGCGAGATTCGCGCCCACTTGCAGTCCCATGGTCTGCACGGGGTTCAGCATAAGCACTACAACATGCATGACTATGCGGCGGAGAAGCGCATGGCTCTGGAGACGTTGCTGCGGCTGGCAAGCGGCGATGCCAAGGCACCCGCAGCGAAAAAGGCACGCTCGAAATCTAGTTCAGGCTCGCCGCGCAAGGCTGCGGCAGAAGCTTTTTTGGCATCGACGCCAACGCCATCGAAGCGTGGGGTTACCGTCGCGCAGTTAAAGGACGAGATGAAAACTGATCATCGATGATTTTTCCATTTCATCGATATAGTCCGCCGCAACGTTTGCGCTCAGGCCCCGGCCGGTCATGGCCGTCGCGTCTGCCGCGAATTTTCAGTTTCCGCCCGGCCGCTCCCCTGCGAATACTTTGCGCGCAATTTGCATGAGAAGCGCATGATTTTCGGATGATGGCGGAACGCTATTATTCAACGAAATTTCGTGGCACGTTACCAACTGTCTGTTTTTGTTGAGTAGAATTCCTGGAACATCCAGAAGTACTGCAACACCCAAGGTTCGCCCATCCATTTTCTGATGCTGCCATATGGCCTTGTGTGCATCGATGAACTTCATGTTGTGATAGGTGGCCTTATCACCAAGCTCAACGTCATCTTTGGCCTCAAGCAACCCCATATCGGCATTCACCAGCCGCGATATGGAGACAACCAATATGCCGCGCGCAGACCTAGGAATGTCGCACGCGACGTATCTCCTGTGGAGTTGCTTTACGCCTTCTTTCAGCCTCTTATTGATTTGGGCCGGCGATTTAATGCGTTTGCACTCAACGTAAAGTGGATGGGCGCCGAACATTACAGATACGTCTGCGTCGCCAGTTAGATCAACCCGATACCCTGCTGATGCAAACTTAGCCGCCGTCACCAACTCCAGACTGAAGTCCCGGCCTGATCGATCGCTATTGTCCAGTACGTAAAGCTCGTGCCCCCTAATGGCTTCCCTGATTTTTTCTACAAGGCCGAGGTTTTTGTCGCCGCTTAGGCCATCGTGAATGCGGACAATCTCAGCCGCCTCGAGTGCTGCGTTAACCCACACTTCAAAAGGGTAGGAAGAGTAGAACTCCCCTAGGGCTCCACTAGACTGGCACGATGCCAAGTGGCGAAGGATGCGCTGGTATTTCCCAACTCGAGTTGTTGAATAGCGAATCCCGAGGCCGTTCAGCCAATCACATGCCGAATCAAACCGATCCGCAGCATCGATGTATGTGGTTGAAGCGTAGGAATGCTTCATCGTTGCTTCCTGAGAAACCTAACGAAGAGTTGACGCTCAGTCACCTTCCGGGTCCTTGCGAAGAGAGGTCAACACCTGCACCAGATCGGCAACGCCAGTGAATGGCTCCGGTGCGGTATACGCATCGAACTTCTTCGCCCTCAACGCGTCGGCCCTGCGCATGGCCGACGCCAATTGACCGCGCGTTAAAGCGAAAATCCCGTCTACCCCCTTTCCGTAACCGGGAATATGCGTCTTCAAACGCCGCATGACATCGTCACGATGCAGTGGGGCCAGAACATCCTCGAAGTGCAGCAGTAGCCAAAGCTCGAAGCTGGGTACCGACGCTATGGCAATGAATCGAACCGGCTTCTTGTCATCGTTGCGAATTTTCTTGTCCAGCGACTCCGACAGTTTCAGTGCCTCGAAATAACTCTCGTGGTCATCCCTGTCAAACACGACATATACCCGCTCAAACGCGAGAGGACGTATACCCTTGTGATTGTCCCCCTTCTTGAGCAACTGCTGCGCATACTGAACTACCTGAATCGGGGCCGTGCCAAACTCACTGGGGCGCACTTGCACGTTGGCCGAATGCAGGCGGTAGTGCGCGCATATGTCCCCGAAATACAACGGCTCCGTTTTTCGGCCTTCGGACACAATCAGGATACGGTCGTATTCCGCCCGACTTGTCTGCTTGCGAGCCAGCTTGTTGAGCTGTCTTTCCCGGGGCTGGTTATCACGTCCCATCAGTGTTTCAGCCCCAAGTCTTGGCGCAGAAACGGGATACCGCCATAGCGACCATCCAGATAGCCGCGCTCAAGCGCCTCATTCTTGCGAGGACTGAAATCCAGCAAGCTGAACAGTTTCGAGGCCTGATCCTGGTCCTTCTCTACGAGCCAGACCTGATCCCGCCGGAACAGTCCGTAGGCATCGAGAAGAGCGGTATCGTGCGTGGTAAAGACCAATTGTGCACCACCGGTATTAATTTCCGGCCGATGAAACAAGCGAACCAGTTCTCGTACTAGCAAGGTGTGCAAGCTGGTATCCAGCTCGTCGATAACCAGCGTCAAACCCTTGCCAAGAATGTCGAGAACCGGGCCTGCGATGAACAACAGATTTCTCGTGCCGCTGGACTCGTCGGCTAGATCGAAGATGGCCTTTCCGTTTTCGGTGACGTGATGAAACCGCAACTGGTTTTCTTCGACATCCTCGGTACGAACCTCAGTCTTTCCAGCAGCGACATCGAAGCGAACCACCTGGCTTGGCTTCTTGCGCGTAACCACGTCTATATCGGCAATGCTGATATCAGCAGCCATAAGAAAATCGCATATGGCCTTTCGCTTGTCCGCCTGCTGAAGCAACTGCACGGAAAACTGTGGGGCCAATGGGGATACTTCGTTGATGACGACCAGTTGGTTCAGAAACCAGTCGAACACCGGGCGCAATTGCTCGCTATTGAGCTGCACGGCCATGGACAGAAACAACGAATTGGCGCGCGTAGCACCTTCCCATACGTTCTTGGAACCTTTTAGGGATGAGCCGAACTCATATACGTCCTTGCCGGTCTCAACATCAAATCGACGATCAAACCACCGCTGTGGCTTGAACGCTTTGTAGACCAGTAGATGCTCGCTGACGATTCGCTGACTGGTCATGGCAAAGCCGTACTCGTAGCGCACGCCACCCAATAGGAAAGTGATCTCGAAGTGAGTTGGCTGGTTGGCAGATTCCCCGTCCAAGCGAAACGGTTGCACCCCAAAGGCCTGGCCGGGCTGTATGACCGTGGCCGATTCAACGACCACGCCACGCATGTATTGCAGCGCCTTAATCAGATTGGACTTGCCGCTGGCATTTGCACCGTAAACCACAGCACTTCGCAGCAATGCCGGCGCAGCCTTCAGCCCTGTCGCCACGGTGTGAGTGTCCTGAAGCGTCCGGTCTTTGGACGCGACTAGGCTCAGGACCTGCTCGTCTCGCAGGGATCGGAAGTTCTTAGTGCGGAATTCGATCAGCATATGCGCGATAACCGTTTAATATGTCTTATATTTGCTATTAACAAGCAAAACCCTCGTTTATTTTAGACTGTAGGGCGATATTTATCCAGCCCGATCGCGCTACCCCTACGCCGGGCACGCGCCTAAGGCGCTGGGGGCGCCTACATAGGCGGCTAGCTGGTGATTCCGGCCTGGTGGAGATGGGCTGCGGTACTCCTGAGCCGATTAACGTCCCTATTCGGCTCGCGCCTACCCTTGATGGTGAGCCGAACAGGGGGGCGAGTGATTTGATCTGGCACCCGGAGACGTCACGTAGACGCCTCTCATGGGCACATCGCACTCAAGCCCCCACAAGGCCGTTCCTTGCCGCCTACAACGCGGCGACGGTCTCGCTGACGTCTCGCGGACCTAGCCGATCGGTCGCCGTATCGACAGCCAAATCAAGGCACGTATTCGAACGTGATTGATTGGCCGTTGTACGCCATTTTTCGGGCGACACGCTGCTTCACAGCGATGACGCGCCCGGTAGGCACCTGCGTTGATCGACGCGCGTTGTAACGCTGATGATCAGCGTCTGCCACTACAGTGACTTTCAGCTTTCGGGTGAGTGCCTCAATCGCCAGTTCAGGCAGCGGCTTCACCGGAATGATCCTGCCGGTGAGAGCGGAGCGCTTGCTCTTCGCATAAAGTCCCTGCCCGAATTTGATGAGCATGCCTTCAGATCGCAAGTCCCGCAGAGCACGGTAAACCTGAGCACGATCAGCCATGGCGAGAAAGTCCGCCGGCTTAAATACCGCCCATCTGCTCCGGTTGATTCGCATTTCCATGCGTCTTGTTAGCGTCTTACGAGCCATCGGGCCTCCCTTGAACCAACAACTACCGCGATTCTGAGTCCGGCCGGTTCAGCCGTATAGGAGCCCTCCTTCCAGCCCTTCAGGCTGGCCAGCTTTCGCGGGCACTGCGTGCTTCATCGTTGCACAAACTACGATCCAGTTTTTTTCAAGTACATAACACCCTCCTGATGCCGCCCCTGGCTTCGCGCAATCGAGTCCAGGGGCGACGCGTATCTGCACTCTCGCAGCCAACATCAGGAGAACCCCATGTCCATCCAATGCCCCAAATGCCGATCCGGTGAGGTCGGCACGATTGATACCGGCCGCCAGGTCGGCTCCACCCTTGGCACCGTGGTCGGTGCTGCAGGCGGCGCGGTCGCCGTAGTCCGAGGTGCCCAGATTGGTGCAGCCGTTGGTGCAGCAGCAGGCCCCGCAGGCGTCGCAGTCGGCACTCTCGCGGGCGCGTTCGTTGCGAGCCTTATTGGCGGTGCTGCCGGCCGCAAAGCCGGCTCGGCCGCCGGTGAATTCGTCGACGAAAGCCTGCTCGACAATTTCCACTGCCGGGCCTGCGGTCACAACTTCAACCTGCGCCGGGAGTAACTCTCCCTTTGCCGAATCAGCCCGCCTTGTGCGGGCTTTCGTGTTTCTGGAGCCCAACATGACCAAGCCACTCTTTATCAAGAACGAGCAAGGCCTGTACCGGGTGCGCGGTTATTTCCGGCCGGAGGATCTGGTTCGCGTCGCCGCCGACATCCTGCTCGACGACATGGCCGGCAAGGAGGTCATGGCCAACCCGGCCAATGCCGCTCGCTTCGTTCAACTCGCTCTCGCCCAGGAGAAGAACGAGCATTTCTGCGCCTTGTTCCTGAACACCCAGCACCAACTAATCCGCTTCGAGACCCTCTTCACCGGCACGGTGGATGGCGCCTCGGTATACCCCCGCGTCGTCGTCCAGAAGGCGCTCGAGTACAACGCGGGGGCAGTCATCTTTGCCCACAACCACCCCTCGGGTGAGTGCGAGCCGTCGCTGGCAGATCGCCAGATCACCCGCCGGCTGATTGATGCCCTCGCCCTGATCGATGTCCGAGTGCTCGATCACTTCGTTGTATCCCGCACCAAGTACGTCAGCTTCGCCGAACGCGGACTGCTCTGACGTTTCCGGCGTCCTGCGACGCCTGCTGTCGCCCACCCCAATCAATCTGGCCCCACCTCTCAGGTGCGGGCTCTTATGCCCATTTCTGGAGAAAGCCCATGGCACATCTCGTTCAGACGATGGCCTATGTCGGGGAAACACCTTGGCATGGTCTCGGCAATCAACTCACCCCGAAACAACCGCTAAACGTCTGGGCCAAACAGGCCGGCATGGACTGGGAGATCAAGGAATCCCCGGTCTGCTTCATGACCGGCAAGGCGGGCCACCTCGGCGGCATTCGCTCGTTCGAAGATCACAAGGTCCTGTTCCGATCGGACAGCAAGGAACCGCTCTCCGTCGTCTCTAATCGCTACAAGGTTGTTCAGCCCCGCGAGATTCTCGAGTTCTACCGCGACCTCACCGAAATTTCCGGCTTCGAACTGGAGACTGCTGGCGTTCTCAAGGGCGGTCGTAAGGTTTGGGCGCTCGCGCGCACCGGGCAGTCGGTGACGTTCAAGGGTGACGACACCACCAACGGCTACGTGCTGCTCGCCACCGCCTGTGACGGCACGCTGGCGACCACGGCGCAATTCACCAGCATCCGCGTTGTCTGCAACAACACGCTGACCATCGCGCTTGATGGCAGGCCCAGCGCGGTGAAAGTACCCCACTCCACCACGTTTGATCCGCAAGCCGTGAAGAAACAGCTCGGCATCTGCGTGTCGTCGTGGGATGCGTTCATGTATCGCCTGAAGGCACTGAGCGAGCGCAAGGTGAAGCCGCTGGAAGCGCAAAACTACTTCTTGCGCGTCTTCTCCGACGACAGCAAGCCGGGCGCCATCCAGACCAGTGAACGCCTTATGGGTCACGCCTTGTCGCTGTTTGACGGCAAGGGCAAAGGCGCTGACCTGGCTTCGTCGAAGGGCACGGCTTTCGGCCTACTGAATGCCGTCACGCAATTTGTCGATCACGAACGCCGTGCGCGCAACGTCGACAACCGGCTCGACTCAGCGTGGTTTGGCGCCGGTGCAGACCTGAAGCAGAAGGCTCTCGACCAGGCTCTGGCCATGGCCGCCTGACCGATCCACCACAACCCGTCCACGGCATAGAAGCCCGGCCTCCCGCCGGGCTTCTTGCTTTGTGACGCCTGATACCTGACGCGCCCTCACCGGCGCAGGAGAAGTCTCATGTCCGATTACCTAGCGCTTGCTACGCAGGCGCAAGAGAAGAACCGCGAGATCCTCATCGAATTCCTGAAGACCCATGGCATCACTGTCGCGACCGTCGACTACGCGGGTGCCGGCGATTCCGGCGACACCTGCGATCTCGCTGTGCAGCCGCCGGAGCTTCTGGTCGGACTTGGCGAGATCAAGGTCAAACAACACGTGGTTGATGTGCAGTACCTCGGCTACGGCCAGCGCGCCTGTTCCATGCGCGAAAAGGAAGTGGCGCTCGACGAAGCGGTTCGCGATTTCGCCATGTGCTGGGTCGACTCCCTCCACGGCGGATGGGAGAACGACGACGGCGCCTGCGGCACGGTGACCATCAACGTGACCGACAACCAGATCGTGCTGGAGCACACGGCCTACTACACGGAGAGTTCTGTCCATGAACACGCCATGTAGCCGGCCACCCATTCACGTATCCCTCGGGGCGTACGGCCGCACCCCGCACCTGGTCGCCATCGCGGAAATGCTTGTGTCTCCGCCGGAGGAACCCCTCTTGGGACGACTCTCGACGGATCACGTGCAGATCTGCCCGCAGAACCACGGGTTGTTCACCGTGGAAACTGCACAGCAAGTACGCGAGGCCTTCCCAAGCATCCACTGGCGGTTGCACGCCAACGTCCGCGTGCGCGGCGTGCATCGCTGGGCCGACATCTGCGACTGGCTGCAGGAGAAGGATTACTTCCGCGAGCTGGCGCGCGTGTCGCAGGCGCTGGATGCGCCGGCCTACACGGCGCACGCCGGGCGGAGGCAAGCGGCCAGCCTGCAGGGGATCTTCCGCTACACCCACGAACTGGAAGACCTGTTTGGCGTCCCCGTGGGAATTGAGGGCCACTACCCGACCCACGGGGACTACTGGGCGCTGTCGTCCTGGCGCGAGTACCGTGCCTTGCTGGAATCCGGCGTGCGGTATGCGCTGGATCTCTCGCACCTGCACATCCTGACCATCCAGACCAACCGGTGGGAGCGGAACCTAGTGTGCGAGATGCTCGCGTGTGAGCGCTGTCTCGAGGTCCACGTCAGCGGCAACAACGGGCATGCCGACCAGCATCGCCAACTCACGGAAGAGCCCTGGTGGTTCCAGCTACTGGCTTACGTCCATCCGAAGGCCACAGTGTTCTCGGAGGGGCGTCAGTCGGTGCGCAAGACGCTGGAGGTGGCGGCATGAACCGGTGCCCACAGCCGGCCAGTGCCGGCACACCCGTTCCCGCCGACTTGGCGGCCGTCTGGGGTGCGTTCCTGTTCGAAGGGCTCATGGTCTCAAGCCGTGAGCCTGATCGTGCCAGGCGCGTTTTGGAGGCTTGGAATCAGGGCTGCCTGGAGTTGGTCTGGCAGTGCTGCTCATACTTGCCTGAAGTCTGGCGGCAGGTCGAGTCGCCGTGGCGAGATTCGGCCTATGGATTCCCTGGCGTCTTCGAGTACGAGGTCATCTCGGAACTCGGAACGATGCTGGGCGATCACGTCATCCTGAATGACGGGCAACTGCCGGACGTAGCGAAGGCCAGGACCATCATCGGGGTGCTGATCACGGACTTTCTCACCCAGGATGCCAAGCCCGGCGCCGGCAGGCCTCAGCCTGCCCCGCCCTGACGGCGCTTCTTCGGCAGGCTCTCCATCAGTCGCTCGGTCGTGAGCCAGAGATCGGAGGGCCTGCAGTCGAGCGCCTGCGCGAGCTTCCAGACCGTCCGCACGGTGGGGGCCTTCTCCCCTCTTTCCAGGCCAGACACGAACGAACGGGCCACTTCGCCTTTATGGGCGAGGTCTTCTTGGGTGACACCGAGTTCGGCCCGGCGGGCCTTCACCGCTCGACCAAAAGCCTCTGCTACATCCACCGCCAGCCTCCTGTCCCGGCCAATAACAGCCGGGGATCAGTGTTGCGGTCTTGTCGGGGTACGCAGAACGTCCTATAAGAGCCACGCGAACCTCTATAGAGGTCATTTCATCAACCATGGAGAAACTGATGGCTCAATTCAGCTCACCCAAGCCCCGTCTGGCCGCCCACGACGGAAACCGGAAGACCCGAGGTAAGCACACCGCGGTCATGGCGGCACTCCTCGCAACCGCCTCCGCCGCACTGGTCGGATGCGGAGGGCCCGTCGATGTGCAGGTGCAGTTTGTCGACAACCCGATGTCACCGGGTGGTTCGCAGATGCAAAAAGTGCACGTCATCCCCAACGTCGATGTCATTACCGTCTCACAGGTGAAGATCAACGGCGATTGCAGTTATTCGCTGGAAAGAACGCCGGACTCTGATCCGACAACGAAGGGAATCCAGCTAGCGAAGGGCGACGAAATTGTTCTAGGTGCGTCCGGATGCATGCCGCTCAAGGAAGTCGTCGTCCAGACCGACCAGGGCGACTTTGCATTCAACTTCTGACCCAACATCAAACGGAATTTCACGTATGAACAACAGGAATATCGTCAGCCAGTTCGGGGCGGCACTCGTCATTTCACTCGCCCTTGTTAACGGCGGATGCGGAAAGCAGGAAAGCAGCGCCACCGCGCCTGCGGTTTCAGGCACGCCCGGTTCCGACCTATCCCAGGTCGGAGCGACTTCTGCCGTCGATACTTCAGTCGCCGAACCCGCCATCGCTTGCCTGATGACGGCATACGGCAATGGCCTGGGCGATGTACTAAAGCCTGAGCTTCGGGCCAACGCGCCGGCAAACATCCCGAAAGACCAGCTGGTTGTCTGGAGTTCTCAGGAGAACATCTTTGCTGCAGAGTGCGGCGTTGCCACTGGGGATGCCGTGACAAAGGCACTTCAAGAAGCGCCGTATGTCGTCGTCAACGAGGCAGCCAAGCGCCACCTGAAGCAGCAGTCAACCTACACCCCTCCGCCCAAGGGGGAGTTTGAAAAGACCGCTGACTACGACCAGCGCATCGCCGCCGAAAGGACGGCTTTTGAAGCATCAAACAAGAACAGGCCCCTCGGAGCGAAGGATCTTGAAGTTGCATGGTCAGCGACGTTCGGTTCCCCCTCGATTTACGAGGGCCACGCACAGAATGACCCCGATGACTACAAATACGATGCGGACCACGAACTGCTGACGTTCCTGATCAGTTCACGCGCAGCGAGCATTCCGATCACGATCAACATGAGTACGGCGAATATGCAGGCGCTCGACACTGCAGTGAGCGAAGGCATGTTTGGTAATCCGACCATTGCCGACCTTGGTCTGAACGTCTACATGCAGTACGCGAACGGAAAGCTGACGATCAAAGCGATCGGATTCATCCCCGGAAACGACGTCATCAGGGAACGCCTGAATGCGCTGCCGTATAACGTGTCAGCGATCCCTGTGGATCAGGAGATCTTCTTCACCTTCGGAAAGTAGCCCTGCGCGGGTAGTTCATCACCCGCCAACCACACCTCAAACCACACCCGGCCGGGCTAACGCCCCGCCGGGTTTTTTATTGCCTGGAGAAAGCCATGAACCAAGCGATTTCAGCACCCCAGCGCGCCCTGCGCCTGGCGTCCACAAAGGGCATGAGCCGCGATGAGTGGCTGATCATGCGAAAGCAAGGCATCGGCAGCAGCGACGCGGCCACGGCGGTTGGCCTGAACCCGTACCAGTCGCCACTCGAGCTCTGGATGATCAAAACCGGCCGGGAAGAAAACTTGCCGAAGATTGATCCGAACGACGAGAGCCACCCGACCTACTGGGGCAACATCCTCGAGCCCATTGTCGCGGCGCACTACACCAAGCACACCGGCCTCAAGGTCAGGAAGACCAACGCGATCCTCCAGCACCCGGACGAGGACAAGGGCTGGATGCTCGCCAACATCGATTACTCGATTGTCGGCAGCAAGGACGTGCAGATCCTGGAGTGCAAAACGGCTGGCGAGTTCGGCTCCCGCCTGTGGCGTGAAGGGCCGCCGGAGTACGTGCAGGTGCAGGTGCAGCACCAGTTGGCCGTCACCGGCCGGCAGGCCGCGGATGTGTGCGTGCTGCTGCACGGTCAGAAGATTGAGATACACCGCGTCGAACGAGACGAGGAAGTCATCGCCCGGCTGATCGAGCTGGAGCGGCGGTTCTGGCAGTACGTCATTACCGATACCCCGCCGCCGGCGGACGGCTCGGACTCGGCGGGCAAGGCGCTGCAGGCGCTCTACCCGTTTGATCGCGGCAACACGCTGGATCTCAGCGAAGAGCCGGCCTTCACGGAGGCGTTCGCCGATCTGGTGTCGGTGCGCGCCGAGATCGACGCCCGCAAGGAACTGGAGGCCCAGCTCAAGCAGCGCATCCAGGAACGGATGGGCGAAGCCAGCCATGCGCGGTTCGCTACCGGCGCCGTGAGCTGGAAGCGCAACAAGGCCGGCAGCCGCCGGTTCGTCATCAACCCCTGAACCCTCAGCGCGCGGAGCCGGTCACGCCGTCCGCGCATACCTCATTTGGGAGAACGACCATGATCAAAGGCCTTGCCATCACTCCGCCGGTGCTCGGGCGGATCAGCATCGGACGTGTCGTTGAAAAGAACGGCAAGCGACTGCCCGAGAAGGACGACCAGTTCACCATCACCACCCAGGTCCAGGTGGCCGGTGCCTGGGTGCCGCACCCCTACGACGAGGATCTGCGCAAGAACGCGCCGAACGGGAAGCTGCGCAGCATCCCGGTGCGGATGCTGTTCAACGACCCCGATCTGAACCTGCGGGCGGAGTACTCGATGTTCGACCGGCAGACGGGGCGACCGGTGTGCGTGGGTAACGGGGAAACCTGCAGGCGAGTAACTGCCTCCGGGGTGCATACGCTGCCCTGCCCCTCCCCGGATGCCTGCGAGTTGGCCAAGGGTGGCATGTGCAAGCCGTATGGCCGACTGAACGTCCGGATTGGGGAAGACGACGAGCTGGGGACCTTCATCTTTCGCACTACGGGGTTCAACTCGATCCGCACGCTGGCGGCTCGGCTGAGTTACTACACGGCAATGTCGGGGAACCTCGTGGCTTGCCTGCCGCTGGAACTGCGCCTGCGCGGTAAGAGCACCACCCAGAGCCATCGGGGCGCGATCTACTACGTCGACTTGGGCGTGCGGGAGGGAATGACGCTGGAGGAAGCCATTACCGCTGCGAGGGCTCTCGACGCACGACGCAGGGAAGCCGGTCTAGATCAGGATGCCCTCGACGCCACAGCGCAGGCGGGCTTCGGCAACGCTGCCTTCGAGTTCAGCGAGGAGGAAGGGCCGGAAATCCTGGAGGAGTTCTACCCTCCAGTTGAAGCCCCAAAGCCAATCGGTGAACGGCCGAACTCACTGAGGGACCACTTGGACGAACAGGAGCGTAGGCAGACCGCCGCAGGGTAATCAGTTACCAGCCCAACCCCAACAGGGTTGGGCTGGCTAATCCGACCTGCGATTCGTTCATTTTTTGGCCAGACAAGCCAGCGGCCCGTCCCGAATATACTGTCCTTATGGGCAGTATAATGGGTGGTCTCGGGAGGAAAGCGCTTCCTCAATCTCATTAAACTGGCGGATTCCACCAGTTGTCATTAAAGTTGCCACATGCGCAAATCAAATAATTCCGATGTCCACTTCTCGGGACACGAGACATTCCCACTTCGTCAGATGTGGCTCAAGAAGGCCTTCGACCAAGCGAGCGACGGTCGTGTGCCCAAGGCCAAATTCGCCGATGAGAACGCAATTGCGTCATTCGGCGTAGGCAAAAACATGGTGAACTCAATTCGTCATTGGGCATTGGCGTGCGACGTCCTGCGCGAATCAAGTAATGACGCCGATTCATTCGTGGTTTCTCCCGTCGCCAATGAAATTTGGCGTGACAGCGGATTGGACCCATACGCGGAAAATCCGACGACCGCTTGGTATGCGCATTGGCGCCTAGCGGGCATTGGCAAGCGCTCAACAACATGGCGGTGGCTCTTCAACCACGTGACCGCGCCAACGTTCACTCGGCAGGAACTTGAGGGTCCGCTTGAGGACTTTGCACGAAAGCTTGACCCAAAGAAGCGCATTTCCTCATCCACGCTCTCGCGCGACCTAGAGACATGCCTTCGGAGTTATGCACCACGAATGGCGGGCGGCTCACCAGAGGACTTCGCAGAACCACTTCTCGGTGAACTTGGTCTGCTACAGGAGATTCACAAGGGACAATACGCATTTCGGCGCGGACCAAAGGTCACGCTGCATGATGGCTTGTTCGCGTATGCGCTACTTGAATATTGGGATTCTAGTGCACATGGCGTTAGCTCTATGGCATTCGAGACTATCGCGTACTCGGAAGGATCTCCCGGTCGCGTATTCAAACTTGACGAGGATTCAGTAGCGGAACGATTGATTGCACTTAGTGACCTTACTGACGGATATCTCAAGTGGACAGATACTGCCGGGCTACGGCAAGTACACAGAGAGTCGATCGAACCCGAAGAGTTTCGCCTCGGGCTCATGCGGAAGGCTTATGGCAATGAGTGAAAAGACTCTCGCAGATGTCGTGCACATTGCGAGTCATTACCAGCGATCGATTCGAGTAGACGCGGATATCGGTCGCCGCGATGCATTGGCTGGCTACATCTGCCACACAACTGCCGCCACGGTTCTGCAGAACATGGCGAAGCAGATTGCGAATACAAACCAGCGATCCTTTACATGGACCGGACCCTTTGGCGGAGGCAAGTCTTCACTTGCCGTAGCGCTTGCCAGCGCGATTCACCCAGAAAAGTCGCTTCGCACTCAAGCACGATCCACACTCAATGCAGATGCGATACCCGCATTCGACCAGGCCTTTTCTGCGCGTAAGGGCTGGTTGATTGTTCCCGTCGTGGGAAAGCGCGGGAGCGTAATATCTGAGCTTTATAGCGCCTTCCGTAAAGCCAATGGCAAAGGGCAAGACAAGCGCAAGGTCTCCGCGGCCAACCTGATCAATGAGCTAGTGCAAGCCGCGGAAGGGCGCGCCCATGATGGCGTACTTGTCATCCTGGACGAGATGGGCAAGTTTCTCGAAGCCTCTGCAATGGGGCAGGGTGATGATGTTTTCTTCTTTCAAGAGTTAGCGGAGGCAGCGGCGCGCGCCAAAGGAAAGCTCGTCGTGGTAGGGATCCTGCACCAATCCTTCGCTCGATACGGATCTCGCCTTGGAAACGAAACCCGTGACGACTGGGCGAAAGTCCAAGGCCGCTACGTCGACCTGCCCTTTGTAGCCGCAAGCGATGAAGTCGTAGAGCTCATTGGCCGTGCAATTGAATCCAATAGCCCTCCAAAGTGGGTGCAGTCGGCCGCCTCAGACATAGCGAACTCGATTCGCTCACGGAGGCCCGCAGTTGGAGGAAAGTTTGCGAATGCACTGGCCAACTGCTGGCCGCTACACCCTGCAATGGCCGCCCTGCTCGGGCCAATATCAAAAAGACAGTTCGGCCAAAATGAAAGAAGCACGTTTGGGTTCTTGGCATCAGTGGAGCCCCATGGATTCAGCGCCTTTCTTGCGACCACTCCAATTCAGCCATCCAAGTGGTATAGGCCGGACAACTATTGGGACTACTTGCGCGCGAACCTCGAGCCTGCAATTTTGGCATCTCCTGATGGGCATCGCTGGTCGCAGGCTGTTGAAGCCGTTGAACGAACAGAAGCCAAGACATCCGACACCTTCCTTGTCGAGCTGATCAAGAACATCGCAGTCATCGATCTCTTTCGAAATGGCTCTGGGTTGGCCGCTGACAAGGACGTTCTTAAGGCAATATTTTTCTCGATATCGGACAAAGATCTTCAGAAGGGATTGGGCAAACTCTCAGCGATGAGGGTCGCCATCCTCAAAAAGCACATTGGAGCCTGGTCAGTATTCGAAGGTAGTGACTTCGATATTGATCGTGCTGTCAGCCATGCAAAGGCCACATCTCCAGGCATCGACTACAACATCCTCGCCAGCCATATGGGGCTTCATCCCGTAGTGGCAAAACGCCACTACCACAGCACCGGCACCATGCGATGGATGGACGTTGCTCTTGTTCGCCTCGATGAGGCTGAGCGGATTGCGGAGAAGTTCACCCCTACTAACGGCGAGTTCGGGCTTTTTGCGCTCGCGCTGCCCGGGCGCGGCGTAGGAAGTGGCGCGGCCCTACGACAGGCGCAGGAGTGCGCCCGATTGAGGCCATGGCCAGTGCTCGTCGGCGTCCCACCCAATCACGCCCGCATTGAAGAGCTCGGCGCCGAGCTCGTCGCATTGGAGGCAGTAAAGGACCTCCATGAATTGCAAGGTGACTCCGTCGCCCGCCGCGAGGTCCATGCCCGCCTTGCTACAGTCAAGGCAAATCTCGAAGAGCAGCTCCAGGCTGCATTGGCGAGCGCCACCTGGTTTAACGGCACCCAAGCCGCCATCGGAGGTGGGAGCCAGCTTTCTCCCATCGCATCTAAACTTGCTGACGCCTTATATCAGAGCTCTCCGAAAGTCTGGAGCGAGCTAGTAAATCGCGATCACGTTTCGAGCAATAGCGTAAAGGCACGCCGCGACCTGCTTTATCGAATGCTGGATAGCGAAGTAGTCGAGAACCTAGCCATTGAAGGCTTTCCTGCAGAACGCGGCCTTTACGAGACGCTGCTTCGACGAATCGGCCTTCATCGGCAGGACGAGTCAGGCCAATGGCGGCTTCTTCCTCCAGAAAGCGACGGAAATGCGCGACTTACCGAACTTTGGACGGAGACGAAGGCGCTCTTCTCCGATGCGTCGGCACGCGTACTGGCTTCCGATATTCTTGGAATGTGGTCAAGGCCCCCATACGGCATGAAGTCTGGGATCCAGCCGATCTTTTTCGTCTGGTTCCTGCTTGCCCATAAGGCAAATATTGCAGTCTACAAAGATGGGATGTTTATCCCTCGGCTTACTGAAGCCGATATAGATGAGTTCCTGCAGGATGCAGGCAGGTTCGCATTGCGATGGGTCGTAATTGATGAAGAGAAGACCCGAATTCTTAAGGGAATCTCCAAAATCCTTGCATCTGTCGGCCATGCCACGGAAGCACGCGACCCATTAGAAGCAGCGCGCGGATTGGTAGCTTTGGTATTCAACCTGCCTCTCTGGACACAGCGAACGTCGCAACTGAGTGATCGTGCCAGATCGGTACGCGACACATTACTCAAGGCAAGCGACCCACACAGAGTCTTGTTCGTAGACCTCGTCGCCCTTCTTGAGACCACCACCGGCGACGCCTACGTGAAGGCCCTTCGACGCCCCATAGCCGAGCTTGCTGAAGCCTATGAAGCAATGCTTCGACGCGTTGATGCCCTAATGCTGGACGCACTCGATGCGCCGCATGATCAACTTGGAAAACTGCGTGAACGCGCAGACGTGATTTCCGGGATTACCGGCGATCTCCGTCAGGATTCTTTCGCAACTCGACTTGCCAAGTACGATGGAAGCAAGGAGAGCATCGAGGGAATTCTGAGCTTGGCGGCTAACAAGCCGCCTCGAGATTGGACTGACCGAGACATCGATGCTGCCATGCTCGAAATATCCAAGCTTGCGCTTCGCTTCCGCCAAGCTGAGGCTTTCGTATCCGTCAAAGGCAGAGAACCCAAGAGCGAAGCGTTCGCTGTGGTGATTGGATCAGGCTCAAACACCAAGACCGTCTCCCGCTCATTCGCGATTACGGATAGGCATAGACAGGCAGTAGAGGTAAAGGCAAGCGAGCTTGTGGAGCAATTGCGGGAGCAAGGCTATGGCACGGATGTCCTGCTCGCAATTCTTGCTAAAGCAGGCATGAAGCTTACGTCTGACGAGGAAAAGGCCCATGGCTGACCGTCACCTACTAGGCTTATCTGGCGGCAAGGACAGCGCGGCGCTGGCCGTTTACATGCGGCAACACCACCCCGAGCTGGATATTGAGTACTTTTTCACCGATACGGGCAAAGAGCTACCTGAGGTCTATGAATTCCTAGGGCGACTAGAAGGCTATCTAGGAAAGCCCATTGAGCGACTTAATCCACGCCGGGACTTCGATTTCTGGTTGCGGCAGTTCAATCACTTTCTTCCCTCACCCCAGACTCGCTGGTGTACTCGACAGCTCAAACTTCATCCATTCGAGCAATGGATCAAACCGATGCTGGCATCGGGTGCCAAGGTCACGTCTTACGTTGCTATTCGAGCCGATGAACATTACCGAGAGGGCTATTCGTCGACCCAGGACAACTTGACCATCAAACTGCCGTTCCGTGAGGCTGGTATCGACAAGGCCGGGGTAACGGACATCCTCGAATCCTCGGGTGTCGGATACCCAAAGTACTACGAATGGCGCTCGCGTAGCGGATGCACCTTCTGTTTCTTCCAGCAGAAAATTGAGTGGGTTCGCCTGAGAGAACGCCACCCAGACGCCTTCGAAGAGGCAAAGTCGCTTGAGAAGGATGCCCTAGAGCATGGATCACCCTTCACCTGGTCATCTGGCGAGTCGCTCGCCGAACTTGAGAAGCCAGAGCGGATATCACAAATTCTTGCTGACTTCGAGAAACGGAAGGCTCGCACAATTGCGAGAATGCCGGTTAATCCTCTTCGCCCCATCCGCTCATCAGCCCCAGATGACATTGATGACCTATACGGGAAGGATGAAGGAGCCGGAGCTTGCCTTATCTGTCACAAGTGACTAGCCGCGCATCGACGGACACATGCCAGGGAGCCGCTCGCTCAAGCTGATCCAGTCTTTGGAGGTGAACTCTATATGGACCTTACTGACGTTATCGACTTTGCCGACCAAGCCGACAAAGAGATTGGGAAATATAGAGTAGATTTTTCGATCTCTCCCGCATTGCTTACTAGCAATACGTACCCGATTCCGGCCCTAAACTGGCAAAGCATCAAGTATGGCGAGGCAGAGATCGACCAAGTCCCAGCCGATAGAAGAGGCGTGTACGCATTCTCAATATGTCATCCGAGCGCCGTCTTACCTCCTCATGGATATGTCTTATACATTGGAATCGCAGGTAGGAAGAGCGATCGCTCCCTAAATTCGCGCTATCGAGACTATTTAAGTAAGAGTTCATTACTTAAGCGAGCCAGAATCGCCCGCATGATTGCCAATTGGCATGAGGTGTTGAGGTTCAATTTTGCGCCAGTCGAAAATTCTGTTACTTCAGAGCAACTTGAAGAGCTAGAAGCCCAGCTGAACACAGCCATGCTTCCCCCGTTCTCCGAAGGCGACTTGCAAGCGGATATTAAAATGAAAAGGAGAGCATTCCGGTGAGTAATCAGCCAGCCGACAGCCTTATCCTTCCGGCACTTCGCGGAGTTATGGGTAGCTGGATATATTATTCATGCCTAGTCCCCTTAAAGGAAATTGCAGGTCGAGTCCACTTTGCTCACGAGATTCATAACAGCAAGAATCTCTCCCAAATGATTCAGCGCCAGCTTAAGTCATCGAGGGCAGGCCACATTTCTGACTACATTAGAAACCAGCAGGAACGTTTTTTTAATTCTTTGGTTGTAGCGACTTATGGTGGCCAGCCAAGCTGGAATGCCATCACCAGCGTGAACTCTAGAGCCAGCGGCCTTGAAGTTGAAAGGCTATCAGACGAAGTTATCGAGTCCGTTGGATTTCTAACATTCCGCGGAGACGAAAAACTTTTCGCCCTTGATGGGCAACATAGATTGGCAGGAATTAAGAGAGCAGTTTCCGATGGGCTCTCAAATGAAAACGCAGACGAAATTTCAGTCATCTTTGTAGCCCACAAGACATCTCCGAAGGGCCTGGAGAGAACCCGCAGGCTCTTCACAACCTTAAACAAGACGGCAAAACCGGTATCGAAGGGCGACATCATCGCATTAGACGAAGATGACACGATGGCCATATGCGGGTCTGTCAATCAAACCGTGTAACTGGGTTTCATCACAGCGCAGCCAGCGGCACGCGCTCTTCGCCGAACATCGTCTGGAACACCTGAAGTGCCGGCTTCCAGTGGTGGATCATCTTCCAGTTT
>JBMOOP010000007.1:0-4045 GCA_049324495.1 Pseudomonadota bacterium | reverse complement strand
GATGGGATAGCCAGAAAGCCTGGCGAGAGGGTTTCACTGATTTGGACATTTGCGCTTCTCCGGAATGAAAAGCGCAGCGTCATCAAATCGGGAAAACGCTACAAGATGGGGTTGGTGGATCGTTTACCATGTCTCGGGCGGAGATCACGCGAATGAGCGTATTACCTGCTCTCAACGTAAAAGTTATATGCAGGAGCCTGCCTGCGCTTGTTTTGCCAAGAGCGTGGTACCTGGGCTCGCTTTGGTTATGCTGTTCATCGGCAACCACCAGAAGGGGCACATTGAAAAAGGGTTCTTCTGCCTCGAATTGGCCAACGCTGTGCGTAAGATGGCTCTTGAGGGCGTTATGCTCGTCCCACGCAAAGCCCGATATTTGAGTCCAGTCAATCATGTATGTATATTATCATAATATACATACGCGATAAGCGTTCGCTAACTGTTCAAGCGCGCTGCAACGGCGCGCATGGTTGGTGGGCGGTCTTCCGGGGCTTTTTCCAGCAAGTGCATGACCAGCGCCGCGAGTGCCTCTGGCACATCTGCACGTCGCGTCCGGATATCGTCCGGTGCGCGGGTGACCTGGGCGGCCATGACCTGCGTGCTTTCGCCGGTGAAAGGCGGGCGGCCGGTCAGCAATTCATACAGCAGAATGCCGAAGGCGTAGATATCGCTGCGTGCATCGATCGCTTGCCCGGTGGCCTGTTCCGGGCTCATGTAGGCCGGCGACCCCATAACGGTGCCGATCTGCGTGGCCTGGCTTTCGGAATCGGTAAAGCGGGCGAGGCCGAAATCGGTGATTTTCGGCTGCGTGAGCCCGGCCATCAGTACGTTGGCCGGCTTCAGGTCGCGGTGAATGACATTCTGTTCGTGTGCGCAGGCCAGCGCGTCGGCCAGTGCCCGGCCCCAGCGCAACACATCAACAATGGCTTGCGGCTGGCGGCCGGCAAGCTCGGCAAGCGAGGGCCCGTGGACGAATTCCATGGCGATCCGGCAGCCGTCGGCGCCGTCGAGCAGATCGTAGACCTGGACGATGTTGCGATGATTGAGCCGGGCAACCGCCTGCGCTTCGCGCAGAAAACGGGCGCGCAGCGATTCATCGTGCGCCACGTGCGGTGCCAGCACCTTGAGCGCGACAGGGCGGCACAGTCGGGTGTCTTCGGCCCGATAGACGATGCCCATGGCCCCGCGCCCGAGTTCGTGTTCGATGCGGTAGCGCACCGGGGTGGCCGTTGCTGTCGGCAGTTGCTGCGTGTCGGCGGCATGCGCAGTGCTGACGAGGGTTTGCTCGGCATCGCGGTCGGCAGTGAGCGGGCGGCGCCGCCAGGCGATTCGCATGGCAAACCAGAACGTACCGCCACCGTACAGCAGCCACAGGCAGCCGACCACCCAAGGCCGCAGTGGATTGGCATGACGTGCATTGACCAGCCCGAACAGACGTTTTTCGCGCAGCTCCGGTGCGATCCAGCCGGCCAGCGTATCGATGAGGGTCGGCAGCAGAAAAATGCCGAGCACGAGCGCAACTGCCAGCAACAGGGCAATGGGCGGCGCGGCGGCGCTAATCCAGCGTGTGCGCGTTTGTTGATGGGTCAGCAACGGCAGCGTTTCATCGCGCAGTGCGCGCAGCCGATCGGGCAGGTTTTTCATTTTTTTTGGCACGCTGACATGACGGCATGCTGACATGATGATGCGCAAGACAGGAGCAACTGGAGCGGGTGAAGGGAATCGAACCCTCGTATGCAGCTTGGGAAGCTGCCGTTCTGCCATTGAACTACACCCGCGTAACAACGACCGCACCGTCTGATGCCTGCCTGAGCTGGAACCTGCAGAGGCGGCCGCCATTGTAGTCGCAGGCCGGGCCTGCGTGAACGTCAGATACCCTTGTTGGCGAGAAAGTCGGCATAGATTTTCGCGGTATCGGCCGGCGCTTCGAGCATCGGCAGGTGGCCGATGCCGGGCATCACCACCTTCCGGGCGTACGGCATGGTGGCCACGAACAGATCGGCATTGGCAACGTTCAGCAGGCGATCCTGATCGCCCCAGAGCACCAGGGTGCGGGCGACGACTTCGTGGAGGATCTGCATCTGGTCGATGCTGTTGTCGCGCCGCAGATCGGCGAAGATTTTTTCATTGAGTTCGGCACGGGCGATACTGCGACGGGTGAAGACCGCCTTCACCGGCCATGGCATGAACGGCGGTTTGGCCATCGCATAACCAAGCACCCGCTCCATATCCGCGTCCGTTTTCACGATCAGCGGATTGATGCCTTCCTTGAGCGCAGCATCCAGATCGCTGTCGGCCATTTTGGCGCCAGCGGCGTTAAACAGGCCGAGCGTGGATACCCGCGCCGGCGCCAGCCAGGCGGTGCGTGCGGCAATCGCGCCGCCCATCGAGTTGCCGGCGAGGTGGAATTGTTCGATATCGAGTGCGGACATCAGGCTCAGCACGCGCCGCGCCTGGGTGTCGATGTCGTAGGCGAGCTTGTGGTCCTGGGTGGTCTCGCCGTGGCCGGGCAGATCGGGAATGACGAGGTTGTAGCCATCGGCGAGATCGCCGGCGAAACGCGTCCAGTTTTCCTTGTCGGCGCTGAAGCCGTGCAGCAGGACGACGGTTTGCTGGCCGTCTTGCCAGTTGTTCTTCAGATAAACCCAATTGATGTCGTCGACAGGGATGTGGGCCACGGTGAGGCCGGCATGCCAGTGTCCGGCACTGACGGCGGCGGCGAATACCTGATCCTCGATTTTTGTGCAGCCGGGCAGAGTGACCAGCAGCAATGCAGCGAGGCACAGTGCGGAGAGGCGAGAGATGATCATGTGGGTGATACTCCTGCATGGGGCGGCGGGGTGGCGTTTGCTTTGCGCGAATCGCCGTAGAGGTTAATGAGGCCGGCGATGAAGATCAAAACACTTCCGACGACAGTCGTGATAAACAGCGTTTCGTCCCACAGCCACCAGCCGAGCAGCGCGGCGAAGACTACTGAAGTGTAGGTGAAAGGGCCGATCCGTCCGGGTGGCGCAACCTGGAATGCGCGGGTGATCAGCAGTTGTCCGGCGGTGCCGAACACACCCACAGCCACCAGCCAGCCCCAGAGCTGCGTGGCCGGTGTCTGCCAGGCCCAGAGCAACGGCACGGCCGACACCAGTGTACTAATGACGACGAAATGGAACACGATGCGATCAGGAGGCTCGTCGTCACTCATGTCGCGGATGGCCACCATCGCGACACTGGCAAGCAGTGCAGCGGCAATACCGACCAGCGCGTGCGGATCAAATGTTGCGGCACCCGGTCGCAGGACGCACAGCACGCCGATGAAACCCAGCGCGATCGCCGTGGCGTTGTATGGACCGATGCGTTCCTTGAGCCAGAACCAGCCGATGATGGGAATAAAAAACGGTGTGGTGAGCTTCACCAGCGTGGCTTCCGCAAGCGGCAGGTGCGCGATCACGTAAAAGAAGCCATACATCGCGGTGAGTCCGGCGAGCGCGCGGATTGCCATGGTGCCGGGACGCTTGCTGCTGAACAGTGAGCCGCCGTGGCGGGCGACGATTGGCAGCAGTACCAGCAGGCCGAACAGGTTGCGCAGGAACACCATCATTTCCGTCGGCACCTCGGGCGAGAGGTGTTTGATCACCGCCGCCATCAGCGTGAGCATGGCTTCGCCGCAAATGAGCAGCAGGGCGCCGAGCAGGAAGGGGTTGGCGGGCATGGCGAGTGCAGTTGGCGTTTATTGGCTGCCCCCCATCACCTTCACCACGTCCAGCATCCGGTTGGAAAATCCCCACTCGTTGTCGTACCAGGCCATCACTTTCGCCTGGCCGTGCAGCACGCGGGTGTGATTGGCGTCGAAAATGGCCGACGCCGGATCGTGATTGAAGTCGATGGAGACCAGTTTTTCTTCGTTGTATTTCAAAATGCCGCCACTGGCAGCCGCTGCGGTTTTCATCGCCGCGTTGATTTCTTCCGGCGTGGTGGCGCGCGCCGGCACGAAATGCAGATCGACTATCGAGACGTTGGTGGTGGGTACCCGCAAGGCCATGCCGTCGAGTTTGCC
>JBMOOP010000006.1:33419-37805 GCA_049324495.1 Pseudomonadota bacterium | reverse complement strand
TGTGGCTGACGGTGGAAAGCATAGCGGCCGGCATGATCCGAGTGGTTGCAGATGCGGTGTGCGTCGTACTCATCGAAAAAGGCAAAAGGGCCATAGTCGAAGGTGACGCCGAGGATCGACATGTTATCGGTGTTCATCACGCCGTGATTGAAGCCCGCGGCCTGCCAGTGCGCGATCATTCGTGCGGTGCGGGCGATGACGTCGCGCAGTAGCAGGGCATATCGATCCGGGTTGCCTGTGTGCGCAGGGAAATGGTGGGTGATGACGTAGTCGGCCAATTGCGTCAGTGCGGCAGTTTGCTGCGAATAAAAAAGGTATTCGAAGTGACCGAAGCGGGTATGTGTTTCGCTCAACCGGATGAGGGTTGCGCCGCGTTCGGGGGCCTCGCGCCAGACGGTATCGCTGCCGGTAACGAGACAAAGCGCGCGTGTACTCGGAATGCCCAGGGCGTGCATTGCTTCAGAGCAGAGATATTCGCGGATCGACGAGCGCAGCACGGCACGGCCGTCGGCACCACGCGAGAAAGGTGTAGTGCCGGCGCCCTTGAGGTGTATGTCCCATTTTTGGCCATCTGTATTGCCGGTTGCGTTGCGCACTTCGCCCAGTAGCAGGCCGCGACCATCGCCGAGATCCGGGTTGTACACGCCGAACTGATGACCGGTGTATTTTTGTGCCAGGGGTGCGCTGCCGGGAAGCACGAGGTTTCCGGAGGCGAAGGCAGTAAAGTCAGGATCGTCTGCAACAGCAGGATCAAGGCCGAGCAGTGGCGCAGCCTCTGCGTTGAAACTCACCAGTCGGGGATCGCGCAGGCCTTGAGGATTTACGCGCGCCCAAAGGCTTGGCGGCAGAGTGAGCCAGGTATTGTCGAAGACAAGTTCCTGTAAAGCGCGCATGGCCATCCCGGATGAATTGCCGAGTCGTAATATGCCATTACAGATGAGCAACGGGCTATTTTTGCCAAGGCTGCCGTCTTTGGCGCCGCAACAGTGGCGCTCCTAAAGCAACGAGGCCCGCCCCGTGGGGCGAGCCTTGTTGCTTGCGGAAGAGCCGCCCTTAAGAGTCTGCGGCAACCGCAGTCCGGCGACGTGGCGGTGCCGTTCTTTTTGCCCGTGGCGGGTTGGTAAACTCCATGGCGCCGTCGTCAAGCGGGCCGAAGCGCAACGCGGCCAGGTCGATCGCATAGTTCTGATACAGCTTCCATGGCGCTTTGCTGCCTTGCTTCGGAAACTTCGCGACGGCACGCTGAATGTAGCCGGAGCGCATGTCGAGAAACGGTGATTCGACTACCGACGGGTCGTTATTGCGCGGCGTGCACTGGCGCATTTTGAGTTTGTCCATGTGCTTGATCAGCCGGCAGACGTACTCGCTGGTGATGTCGGCCTTCAGCGTCCAGGAGGCATTTGTATAGCCGAATACCATCGCGAGGTTGGGCAGATCGCGGAACATCAGACCCTTGTAGCCGATGGTGCGCGACAGGTCGAATGGTTTGCCATCCACCACCAGCTTCATGCCACCCATCAACTGCAGATCGAGTCCGGTAGCAGTGACGATGATGTCGGCCTCAATCTCGTCACCGGATTTCAGCTTGATGCCTTTTTCCGTGAACGTGTCGATATGGTCGGTGACCACCGACGCCTTGCCATTGCGCAGCACTTTGAAAAAATCGCCGTTGGGTACGGCGCACATACGCTCATCCCACGGATTGTAGGTGGGGGTGAAGTGCTTCATGTCGAAATCCGGGCCGACCTGGCGCCGAACAAGCCCGAGCAACAGGCGCCGGATGGGTTTCGGTTTTGCTTTCGCCAGGCGGAAGAAAAACAACTGCAGGCCGATATTGCGTGTGCGACCCAAGCGGTAAACCAGCATGTCCGGCAGGTAACGGCGCATATTGTTGGAAATGGGATCCTCTTCCGGCACCGTGACCACATAGGTGGGCGAGCGCTGCAACATGGTGACGTGCGCGGCTTTGTCCGTCATTGCGGGCACAACGGTGACGGCGGTAGCACCGCTACCAATTACCACCACACGTTTGCCGGTGTAGTCGAGATTTCTGGGCCAATGCTGTGGGTGAATGATTTGACCCTTGAAGCGCTCTCTGCCGGCGAATTCCGGCGTGTAGCCGGCGTCGTAGTTGTAGTAGCCGGTACACATCTGCAGGAAGTTGCAGGTGAATTGCACCGTATCGCCAGTAGCAACGCGATGCGCCTCGACTGTCCAGAGTGCATCTTCGGTTGACCACGAAGCCTTCAGTATCTTGTGGCCGAAGCGGATTTTCTTGTCGATACCGCTTTCCCGCGCGGTATCGCAGACGTACTCGCGGATGGAGGTTCCGTCGGAGATCATTTTGGAACCGGTCCAGGGCCTGAAGTTGTAGCCGAGCGTGTACATATCGGAATCGGAGCGGATGCCCGGGTAGCGGAAAAGATCCCAGGTGCCGCCGATGGCATCGCGGCCTTCGAGGATGGCGAAGGTTTTGCCGGGGCACTGATCCGTGAGGTGCCATGCGGCACCGATGCCGGAAAGCCCCGCACCAACAATCAGCACATCGAAGTGTTCAGTGGACATGAGGAGTACCTGGCCAAAGTTTGAAGGGGGTATCTTGCGCGCCCATGTTAGTAGGCAGGTTATTGCGGTGTGAGGTGCCACGCGGCCATTCGCCCGTCATTTTGGGCCACAAAGGAGGCTGCTACGCGCTGGCGGGCACCGCCCGTCGGTTGGCCGTCGTGGTGGCGATTTGCCTGCCTCGGGCCCGAACGGGTGGACGCTGGAGCCGATACCGCTGGCTGGCGACGCCAGGCTATGATGCCGCGCCCGTTCCAGCAACCAATCACAGGAGAGGACCCATGGCCCGTCAACGCATCGAAGTTACACAGGAATTCAACATGCCGGTGGAGCGTCTGTTCAATGCGCTGGCTGACCACGGCAACCTGTCGAAAGTATTCGGCATCCCGGTCAAGCGCATCAAGGACGGCCAGGGCGATGTCAATGGCGTCGGCTCGGTGCGCGCGCTGGGCTTTGCGCCGCTGGCGACGGAAGAAACGGTCGTCGCTGTCGAGCCGAACCTGTCCATCGACTATAAAGTGACGAAAAACGGTGGCCCGCTGAGCAACCACCACGGGCGACTCGATTTTGCGAAAACCAGCAGTGGCTCGCGTGTTACCTGGGTCATCACTTTCGATGCGCTTCCGGTGATCGGCACGCTCCTGAACAAGTTCCTGGGCAGCGCAATTTCGCGCGGGCTGCGCAAGCTCGGCTGAGTAGCATCTGCCGGGAATAGGGTTAGAGTTTTTCCTCGAGTCGCTGGCACAGCGTTTTCAGGATCTTCAGTCGCGCGTGGTACTTATCGTTGGCTTCCACGAGGGTCCACGGCGCGACGTCGGTGCTGGTGCGGTCCACCATGTCGCAGACGGCGCGCTCATATTGTGGCCACTGTTTGCGGTTGCGCCAGTCGTCGTCGGTAATCTTGAAGCGCTTGTAGCCGGTTTTTTCACGCTCCCTGAAACGCTTCAACTGCTCCTCCGGCGTGATCGCCAGCCAGTACTTGGCGATGATCACGCCGCTCATATCAAGCTGCTCCTCAAAATCGTTGATTTCCGCGTAGGCGCGCATCCAGTCTTCCTCGCGGCAAAATCCTTCCACGCGCTCAACCAGCACGCGACCGTAGTAACTGCGATCGAAGACGGTGAAATGCCCCTGCCGTGGCAGGTGCCGCCAAAATCGCCAGAGATACGGTTGCTCGCGTTCCTCCTCGGTCGGCGCGGCGACGGGAATGATGTGGTAATAGCGTGCGTCGAGCGCCTGGGTGATACGGCGAATCGCACCGCCTTTGCCGGCGGCGTCCTGCCCTTCGAATACGCAAAGGCAACTGCGATTGTGGAACTTCGGGTGGCGTGACAGTGCATTCAGTTCACCTTGCCACTTCTCGAGATCGTTCCCGTATTTCTTCTTGCTGACCTTCTTCGTGTAGTCGAGCGACTCAAGCACGTTCCGGCCGTCGATCGGTGCCAGCAATAGCGGTGCGGTGCTGACAGCAGGTTTTGCTGACTTCTTGTTTACAAGCGCGTCGCGGATGCCGGAGAGCAGTAGCTTGCCGACCGTGAGACTGCGATAGCGGTGGTCGCTGCCCTCGACCACGATCCAGGGCGCCTCGCCGGTGCTGGTTTCGCGCAGTACGCGATCAGATACCTTGTAGAACTTTTCATACATCTCGAACGACTTCCAGTCGCTGTCGGTGACGCGCCAGCGCGTGTCCGGATCCTTCTGCAGTTGTTCCAGACGATTTTTCTGCGCTTTTTTCGACAGGTGAAACCAGAACTTGATCAGCAGGACGTTTTCCTGCGCGAGCATGCGCTCGAAATGGCGAATTTCCTCGATGAACTGTTCAAG
>JBMOOP010000006.1:6352-33319 GCA_049324495.1 Pseudomonadota bacterium | reverse complement strand
TCTGCAGTTGTTCCAGACGATTTTTCTGCGCTTTTTTCGACAGGTGAAACCAGAACTTGATCAGCAGGACGTTTTCCTGCGCGAGCATGCGCTCGAAATGGCGAATTTCCTCGATGAACTGTTCAAGCTCGGCCTTGTCGATCTTGCCGGCTGTTCGGCTGACGATTGGCCAGGTGTACCAGGAGCCGAAGAAAATTCCGACCCGGCCCTTCGGCGGCAGCGCGCGCCAGAAGCGCCACATGTGTGGGCGTTCTTTCTCCTCGTCGGTGCGCGAACCGAATGCCTGGGTGCGGATGTGGCGCGGGTCCATCCATTCATTGAGCAGGTTGACCGTCTCGCCCTTGCCGGCACCCTCGACGCCGGCAATCAACACCACCACCGCCCGTTGCTTCTTCTGCAGCAGGTCATACTGGGCATCGAGCAGTGCCTCGCGCAACGCAGGCACCTCCTTGTCCCACGTCTGTTTGTCGATCTTGTGGCCGAGCTCTGCGGATTCGAACATGTGCTGTCCTCCTTGCGAGTCTTTCATCCTAGTCTTGTCGGACGCCCTGTCCATTGGTGCCGACCGGTCCTACAATGCCGCCCCGCCTCGATGCCCTGTTCGGGCCCCTGCAAGGAGTCCCGCCATGACCACCACTGTGATACCGATCGCTTTCCCGGTGCTGCGTCTGAAGAAGAACGAGGAGCGCCGCCTGCGTGCCGGTCACCTCTGGGTGTTCAGCAACGAGATCGACATCGCCGAAACCCCGCTCAAGGGGCTGGCACCCGGCGTGCAGGTGAACATCCAGGACAGTCGCGGCAAGCCGCTTGGCACCGCCTTTGCCAACCCGAACGCGCTGATTTGTGCGCGGCTGTATTCGCGTGATGCGGATCGCCAGTTCGATGAATCGCTGATTGTGCATCGCCTCAATGTTGCCTTGTCGCTGCGCCAAAAGATGTATGCCGAGCCGTACTATCGCCTCGTCTACGGCGACAGCGATGGTCTGTCGGGGCTGGTCGTGGACCGGTATGGCGAGATCCTCGTGGTGCAGATCGCCACTGCCGGCATGCAGTCGCTGCGTGATCAGGTGCTTGCCGCGCTGATTCGTGTCATCAAGCCGCAGGGCATCCTGATGCGCAACGACAGCGGTGTGCGTGCATTCGAGCAGTTGCCGGAAGAAATCGCCGTGGTGTACGGCGAAGTACCGGACATCGTCGATCTCATCGAGAACGGTGTGCGTTTCGGCGCGCCGGTAAAGGAAGGTCAGAAGACAGGCTGGTTCTACGATCATCGCGACAACCGGGCACGGCTGATGGCAATGGCGAAAGACGCGCGTGTGCTCGACGTGTTCAGTTATGTCGGTGGCTGGGGTGTGCAGGCCGCCGTTGGTGGCGCGAAGGAAGTGCTGTGTGTTGACAGTTCTGCGCTGGCGTTGGCGCAGGTCGCCGGCAATGCCGGGCGCAATGCCGTCGCCGATCGTGTCAAAACGCGGCAGGGCGATGCCTTCGATGTGATGAAAACGCTGCATGACGAGGGCGAGCGTTTCGATATTGTCGTCCTCGATCCGCCAGCGTTCATCAAGCGCCGCAAGGATGTCGATACCGGTATGGCGGCGTATCGCAAGCTCAATGACCTCGCCATCCGCCTGCTGGCGCGCGATGGTTATCTGGTTTCGGCCTCCTGCTCCATGCATCTTGAAAAGGCCGCGTTGCTTGACATCCTGCGTGCTTCCGGTCGTCACCTGGACCGAAACGTGCAAGTGCTTGCGCAGGGCGGCCAGGGCGCAGACCACCCGATAATTCCGGCGATTCCGGAAACCGATTACCTCAAGGCATTTTTTGCGCGCGTGACGCCGACTCAGTAAAGGGGCCGCAGACTTCGCCCCCTTTATTGTACCGATGCGATTTCTTCAGCCGTAAGTTCGCGGTAGTCGCCGGGTTCGAGTGCGGGGTCGAGCACGATGGCGCCGATACGCTCCCGGTGCAGGCGGGTGACGCGATTATTGACCGACGCAAACATCCGTTTCACCTGATGGTGACGGCCTTCCTGCAGCACCAGCAGGCATTCGTTGCTGCCGAGCAGGGTGAGCTCCGCAGGCAGCGTCGGGCGTGTCTCGTTGTGCAGCATTACGCCCTGGCGGAATACTGCGATGAGCGCCGGATCAATATTGTGCTCGACAGTCACGCGATAGACCTTGTAACAGCCGCGCCCCGGATGGGTGATGCGATGTGACCACTGGCCGTCGTCGGTAATGAGCACCAGGCCCGTGGTGTCGATGTCGAGGCGGCCGGCGATGTGCAGTTTTTCGACGTGTGGTTCATCGAGCAGGTTGAGTACCGTGCGGTGCTCGCCGTCGGAAGTCGCGCTGATCACGCCCTGCGGTTTGTGCAGCATGAAGTAGCGCGGGCCGGGATCGCCGATCGGTTCGCCATCGATCGTCACCTCGATGTCCGGCGTCACGTGATGCGCGACATCGCGCATCAGTTCACCGCCGGCCCGCACGCGGCCGTCCTTGATCAGCGCCCGGCCTTCCTTGCGGGTGAGGCCGGCAGCATGGCTGACGATCTTGTCCAGTCTCACGCGCCGCTGCCTTTGCTGCCGGCGTCTTCATGGATGATGCGCGTTACTCGCTGCGGGAACGGAATCTCAATGCCGTTTTCATCGAGTACCCGTTTGATCGCCTCATTGATTTCGAAGGTCGCCTCCCAGTAATTGTCGCCCAGCACCCAGGGCCGCAGCACAAAAGTTATCGCGCTATCGTCAAAACTTACTGCGCCAACCTGGGGTGTGGACGTCTTGAGAACCAGCGGGTGTTCGATAAGAGTCTTTAGCAGCAATGTGCGAACGGCTTTCATGTCGCTGTTGTAACTGACACCAATTTTGAGTTCGAGGCGGCGATCATCGTTGGCGGTGTGGTTGGTGATGACGCCGCTGGTGACCAGTGAGTTCGGCACGATCATCAGCTTGTTGTCCAGGCTTCGCAGTTCAGTATAAAAAACCGAAATGTTTTCGACCGTACCTTTGGTGTTTGCGCATTCGACGAAGTCACCGACGCGAAATGGACGGAAGGCGACCATCAGTACGCCGGAGGCGATGTTGGACAGGGAGTCCTTGAGGGCAAGGCCGATGGCGAGGCCGGCGGCACCCATGAGGGCGAGCATCGACGCGGTGGGAATACCCAGGGCGCTGAGCGCGGCAAGCAGGTTGACGACCAGCAGAACGGCATTGGCAAGGTTCTGCAAAAAGCGCGCAACAGTCGCCTCGACATCGCGGCGCTGCATCAGGCGGCCGAGCGCATTGACCAGGCGGTTGGTGATCCAGCGGCCGATGACGAAGATGGCGATGGCAGCAACGATCCGCGTGCTCCAGTGCACGAGATCCTGCTCGATGACTGCGTACAGGGTTTCCAGGGTCATGCCGGCTTTCCGGGTATGCCGCCCTGCGGGGCGGGCTTGGTGGCAGGTTGCACGGGAAGCGCCGCAATATACAGGCGTCACGCCGCTGGCGGCTATAATCGCCGGTCCCGACGCTGCGTGGTGATCATGAACGACGATTCCGGCGCTCGCCAGCAGCGCTTTGGGGGCATTGCGCGACTCTACGGTCAGGATGCGCTGGCGCGCCTGGCAGCAGTGCATGTCTGCGTGGTCGGCATCGGCGGTGTCGGTTCCTGGGCCGCCGAGGCGCTGGCGCGTTCCGGCGTCGGCAGGATTACGCTCATCGACCTTGATGACATCTGTGTGACCAACACCAACCGGCAGGTTCACGCGCTGGATGGTAACTTCGGCCGCCCGAAAGTGCAGGTAATGGCCGAACGTCTCATCGCGATCAACCCGGCGTGCGTGGTGCATGCAACCGAGGAATTCGTCTCGCGCGACAATCTGCGCACGCTGGTGACGCGCGATCTGGATTTCGTCATTGACGCGATCGACGTTGCCGGCACCAAGGCCGCGCTCATCTATCACTGCAAGCGGGAGAAGATTCCGGTTATCACCACCGGTGCGGCCGGTGGACAGGTTGATCCGACCCAGGTGCGTGTGGTTGATCTGAACCGTACTGAAAACGATCCGCTGGCGGCGAAAGTGCGCTCGATTTTACGCCGCCACTACGGCTGGTCGCGCAATCCGCAACGCCACTATTCGGTACCCTGCGTGTATTCGCTTGAGCAGCTGTGTTATCCGGATGCGCTTGGCGGCGTATCCTGCAAAAAATCCTGGGCAGACGGAGCGAGGCGTCTCGACTGCGACAGCGGTTTCGGAGCCTGTATGACGGTGACGGCAACCTTCGGACTGGTTGCTGCTTCCCGTGTGCTTGAACGTCTCGCGGCGGCGCCGAAACCCGTGATCGGAAATTCCTGAGATGGCGCTGCGTTGGGAAAAGCATGCTGGCGGTGTGTGCTATCAGGTGCGCACTGCCGGCAATACCGTTCGTCTTTACACCAACGGCGTACTGCATACGCAATACAATCCGACCCGCCTGCTCACCGGCAGTGTCTGGGATCTGTTGCTGCTGGGCGCATTGTTCGTGCCGCGCGAGCGCATGCGTCGGGTGTTGCTGCTGGGCGTTGGCGGCGGCACGATCATTCATCAGTTGCGGCAGGTTTTTCCTGCCGTGCAGGTCACCGGCATTGAGCTGAACCCGGTGCATATCGATATCGCCCGACGATTTTTTGGCGTGCGAGGTACGCAGGTGGATATGGTGTGCGAAAATGCCATCACTTGGCTGACGATGTACGACGGCGAGCCTTTCGATCTGATCATTGACGACCTGTTCGGCGAGCGCGACGGTGCACCTTGTCGCGCGGTAGACGCAGATGCCGGTTGGTTCGACCTGCTCACTACGCATCTGCTGGCAGACGGCGTGCTGGTGACAAATTTCGCCGACCGACGGGAAGTGCGCGCCTGTGCCTGGCAGAACAGCCGCGGCTTGCGCCGGCGGTTCCCGGCTGCCATTTCGTTGGCCACACCCAACTGCGAAAATCGGGTGGTCACGTTCTTGCCGCGTCTGCCTGGCCCTGAGGCGCTGCGCACAGTCCGGGCCGTCGACGCCCGTTTGCGCGGGCCGCTGCTGCGTTTCAATGCTCGCCGGTTGCGCTGAGATTTTTGCTTCGTAAATAATTAGATTTCTTAGGGAACCACCCCATACCCTCACCACAAAACAACCCAAAGGAGCCCCTGTACATGAGCCTTGAGCAAGACTACGACAAACAACTTGCCGAACTTCGTCGCAAGATGGAGGAGCTTGAGACGCGCAAGAGCATGCATGTGAAGAAGCTTGAAGGTGTGCATCGTTTCCAGGAACTGGTGGCAACGATAGTGCACGATTACGGGCTTTCCGAGAGCGAATTATTCGTTGCCCGTGCCGAGGCCATCGTCGCCTGGGTAAAAGCCGCCGGCAGGGATGGCAGCGAACCACCGCTTTTCTGGCGACAGTTGAAGGATTATTTTGCGGCAATCATCGAGAAGGAGCAGAAACCGGCCAAGCGCGGCGCGAAAAAGAAGGATGCAATCAATCACCCGACGCTGCCCACCGGAATTTACCGCAATCCCTTAAATGGCGAGAAAGTTGAGAAGAAGCGCCGCAACCCCAGACAACTCGACAATTGGATCGCAGAGTTTGGCTTCACGGAAGTGCGTTCCTGGCTCAAGAAATAATAAATCGCATGAGATGCGTCGTTGCGTGACCGCGCCGATGAATCATTCGCGTTCGGTCGGGCAACTGCCGCAGGCGTTGCAGCCGCTGCAGCCGGACGCCTTCGCGCGCGACGCATTACGAATGCCGGTCAGGGCATTGCGTGCCACGTACAGCAGGCTGCCGCCAACCAGCAACGCAACAATCAGGATTTCTATCAACTCTGCGTTGAGTGGATGGCCATTCATGGATGCCTCATCACGCGCCCAGGGCGAGCGCCGTGCGGTAGGTGACAAAGGCGGCAAGCCAGGCGAGCGTGGTGAGGTATAACACCGCGATGCCGGTCATGGGCCACGAGTTTGTTTCGCGACGGATCACGGCGATGGTCGCTATGCACTGCGGTGCGAACACATACCAGGCCAGCAATGCCAGTGCGGTCGCCAGCGACCAGTCGGCAGCAATCAGGCCGGTGAGCTGGTCGGTTGCGGTGTTGTCTATCGCGCCGAGCGCGTAAACGGTGGCGAGTGCGCCAACAAACACTTCGCGGGCGGCAAGCCCCGGTACCAGTGCAATACAAATTTGCCAATTGAAACCCAGTGGCGCAAACAGTGGCAGCAACGCATTGCCGAGCCGGCCGGCGTAGCTGTACTCAATGGCCGGCCCGATGGCATTGGCCGGCGCTGCCGGGAAACTGGCGAGAAACCACAGGATGACGGTGAGCGGAAAGATGATGGTACCGACGCGGCGGATGAAGATGCCGGCGCGCTCGCCAAGGCCGATGATGATGTCGCGCGGATCCGGCAAGTGATATGACGGCAGTTCGAGCAGCAGCGAGTGCTCCTGGCGATTCTCCTTTTTGCCGTGGTGCAGCAGATTGATCAGCCAGGCGACAATCATCGCGCTGAAAATTGCGGCGAAATACAGTGCGAACAGCACCAGGCCCTGCAGATTGAACAGGCCGAGTACGGTCTGTTTCGGGATGAAGGCGGCGATCAGCAGGGCATAGACCGGTAACCGCGCCGAACAGGTCATCAGCGGCGCGAGGAGAATGGTGGCGAGGCGTTCGCGCGGATCTTGAATCGAGCGTGTTGCCATGATGCCCGGCACAGCGCAGGCGAAGCTCGACAGCAACGGGATGAACGAGCGGCCGGTGAGCCCGGCGCCCGCCATAAAGCGGTCGAGCAGGAAGGCGGCGCGCGGCAGATACCCCGACTCCTCGAGGGCAAGGATGAACAGGAACAGAATCAGGATTTGCGGCAGGAACACGATCACGCCGCCGACGCCGGCGATGATGCCGTCGATCAGTAAGCTGCGCAGAATGCCGTCCGGCAAATGGTTGCCCAAGCTGGTGCCGACCATGGCGACACCGGCGTCAATCAGATCCATGAACGGCGTGGCCCAGGCATAAACGGCCTGGAACATCAGGAACATCGTCGCGGCCAGGATCAGCAGGCCCCACACCCGGTGCAGCGCCACGGCGTCGAGGCGGTCGTCGATCTCGGCGGTACGCCGGGGAATCGCCACTGCGGTAGCGAGCAGCTTCGCGACTTCCGTGTGCATTTGACTGCGCGATAGCGGCAGTGCTGCAGGCGTGCGCGGTGGGTCAGTATCGAGCAGGGCCAGCAGTGACGCCACGCCGTTGCGGCGTACGGCGATGGTCTCGACTACCGGCACGCCGAGTTGCGCGGCAAGTTTTTCGCGATCAATGCGAATGCCGCGCCGCGCGGCGGCGTCCATCATGTTCAGCGCGACTACCATCGGCCGGCCGAGCTGGCGAATCTCCAGAGCAAAACGCAGGTGCAGGCGCAGGTTGGTGGCGTCGACCACGCAGACCAGCAAATCGGGCAGTGCCTCGCCGGCGAGGGTGCCGAGGCAGACATCGCGCGTTACCTGCTCGTCGGGGCTGACGCTGGTGAGACTGTAGGTGCCAGGCAGATCGAGCAGGTAGACGCTGCGGCCACCGGGGGTGACCAATTGCCCGGCCTTGCGCTCGACGGTGACGCCGGCGTAGTTCGCCACTTTTTCGCGGCTGCCGGTGAGGCGGTTGAACAGTGCCGTCTTGCCACAGTTTGGGTTGCCGACGAGGGCGACATGCAGGTTGGGGATGGCGGTGGTCATGCGCCTGCCGTCGTCGTTGCCGCGACGAGGATACGGGCTGCCTCGCTGCGGCGCAGGGCAAAACGGGTGAAGCCGACCTGCACCACCAGCGGATCGCCGCCGAACGGACCGAGGGTGATGATCCGCAAAGCCTCGCCGGAGACGAAGCCAAGGTCTTCCAGCCGCGCCGCGATGGCGTCGGCCGGGCCCCGGGCCTCGATGCGGGCCACCACGGCGGTGGCCCCCTGGGGTAGGGTGCAGAGTGGGCGGTAGAGCGCGGCGTCGGCGGGACTGGTCATGGCGGTCATCAACAGGCCAATACGAGAATGATTATCATTATAGACTCTTGCAATATACGCAATGACCTTGATCAACGTTCAACACCGTTGGTCGCTCGATTAATTCGGGGAGCACGACGGCCCGCCCAGGCATGTGGAAGGCATTCAGGGTGCTCCGTACGGGCAGAGCGTGGAAGGGGCAGGTGGACGGTGCCGCAGTGCCGTCTACCCGCCCGGCAGGCAGACCATCGGCCCCTCCATTGAGTGCGCGCAGCGCATCACCTAGGCTGGCGCCATGACTTTGATGGGCCGCACTCGTCGGCAGAGACTGTTGGTTGTGAATCACCATGCCGTTGCTGCCGTTGCGCCCCGGGGCTGGCGGTTGCCGCTCGTGGTCGTCTGCGTGTGGGGGTTGCTGATGTTGGCCGGATCGGCGCGTGCCACGCCGATCGCGCTCAACGATTCCTATGCCGGCTACATCAACTTCGTCACTACCGGCGGGACGTTACGCACCCAAAGCAACGCTGGCGATCCCTGTGCGGTCACCACCGGCCCGGTGACGGCGACGCTCAGCGGCATTCCGGTGGGCTCGACCATCTCCCGTGCCTTCCTCTACTGGGGAGGTTCCGGCTCGACCAATGACACGACGGTGACCCTAGACGGCAGCGCGGTCAGCGTTTCGCGTACCTTCTCGGATCGTTACAGCCAAGGTGGTTTCAACAACCTGTCCTACTTCGGCAACGTTGCCGATGTCACCAATATCGTCAGCGTCAAAGGTAACGGCAGCTATGCATTCGATGGTCTTACCGTCGCCAACACCAACGGCGGAGGCGGGGGTGAGACTTACTGCGAGGCCGATGCCGTGGCCGCCGGCTGGGGCCTGTTCGTCATCTATGAAAATGCCACTACGGAACCGTTACGCGTCATCAACGTCTACGACGGTTTGCAGGCATTTCGCGGCGGCAGCATCACGCAGACACCGACAAACTTCGAGATTCCGGTGACGCCCATCGACGGCAGGATGGCGATTCTGTCGCTGGAAGGAGATGTCGATAATTCGGGTGCGCTCGACGGTTTCAATGAAGCGCTGACGTTCAACACCAATGTACTGACCGATGCATTGAATCCTGCGAACAACCAGTTCAACTCGACGGTCAGCAGTCTCGGTTCAAGCACGACCTACGGATTCGATTATGACGAGTACAACATCACGCCGTACCTGAGTGCCGGCATGACGTCCGCCACCACCGTTTACAGTTCGGGTGATGATCTGGTGTTGCTGATGTTGCAGGGCGTATCGGTCACTTCCGTGCCGGTATCGGATGTCCATATCCAGAAGATCCTGGCGGGCAATCTGGTACAAAACCGGCCGGGCCAGTACTTGATTCGTGTCGGCAACAACGGCCCGCTGGCCACTGCCACCAACATCCTGGTGAGCGACACGCTCGACGCCAGCCTGACTTACACCGGCTTCAGCGGTGCCGGCTGGAGTTGCAATGCGGCAGGTCAGACGGTCAGTTGCACATACACCGCCAGCATCGCAGTTGGTGCGCTGGCACCGGATCTGTACATCGACGTCAGCGTTGCCGATGGCACACTGGGCAACATCATCACCAATACCGCGACGGTGAGTGGTGGCAATACCTCCGACAACATTTCCGCGAACAACAGCAGTTCGGTCGTTAAAACAGTCGTCAATCCGAGTCTGTCGACGTCGGTGAAATCAGTGATCGATCTGAACGGCGGTGATGTGGTGCCTGGCGACAGGCTGCGCTACCGCATCGATGTGGTTGAATCGAATGGCGGTTACGTCAATAACATCACTGTCACTGACAATGTGCCTGCCAATCTCACCGGATTCACCGTGGTATCGGTGCCGGCCGGCGCCACCGATAGTTCGACGGCAGCACCGACCGGCGCCAACGGTACCGGTTACCTCGACATCACCGGCATCGATCTGGCGGCGAACGGCACGGCGACCATCGAGTTCGAGGCGGTGGTTGCGGCCGGCACGCCGGCGGGCACCCTGATCACCAACACCGCGTCGATCACGCCGGCAGCACCGCTTGCGAGCCTCGCGCTTGATGTCAGCGTCAGCAGCACGGTACTGGCGTCGGTGGTGCCGGTGACGGGCACCAAGAACCTGTATTTTTACCTCGCCAATGCGACGCAGGTGACGGTCGACGGCGTGACAGTGGCAAATGCGAGCACCCTGTCGCGGCGCGTGCCGACCGCGGTCAGCACAACCAACATTCCCAGCCAGAATGGCACCGCGACGATCACTCAGACACCGGTGTTGCAGAAAGCGCTGACGTTGACGGCGGGCAACATCCCGATTTATGCCTGCATGAATCGCGGTGCGAACAGCCAGAATCGTGCGGTGACCGCGACACTGAGTTATTGGAATGGCAGCGCCTTTGTCCCGATTGGCGCTGCCGGCGCATTTCCGACATTCAACAGCACCACCTATGCAATGTACACGACCAGCGTGAGCCTTGCGTCGAACCTGACAATTCCGGTTGGCGGTTATCTGCGTGTGGTGATCACCAACACCAACGGTACGGCAAGCCGCAGCATCAACGTCACCACCAACAATGCCAATTGTGGCGCCGGTGTTTATTCGCGTGTGGCGCTCAATGCCGCGACTGTGATCAGCGTCGACAGCGTCGCCGCCCACGATGCCGCCTATCCGGGCGGCACGCTGCAGAGCAGCGCGTCCGCCGGCCAGACGTTGTATGCCCGTGCGGAGGTCAGCGATCCGTTTGGCAGCTTTGATGTGAATTCAGCGTCGTTTCAGTTGCTCAATAGCGGCAGCGTGGTGGTCAGTGGCCCGACGCCGATGTCGCAGGTGGCATTCAGTGCGGCGAGTGGCACCCGCACCTGGGAAGTGGCCTTCACGGTGCCGCCGGCAACCGGCAGTCCGTACACGCTGCACACGACAGCGCAGGAAGGCACCGAGGGTACGATCAGTGATTTTGGCATCGGTGGATTGATCGTGCTGTCGGCGGTGCCGGTGCTGACGCTCACCAAGACTGCCGTGCCGGCAGCGACGGTGGCACCCGGCGGCACAGTCACTTATTCAGCAGGCATTGCCAACAATGGCACGGGCGTCGCCACCAATGTGGCGCTGCTGGACAGTCTGAGTTTGTTTACCGTATTCGGACTCAACACCTACGGTGCCGGTGTGCCATTTCAGTTGGTGCAGGGGGCGCCGTCGTCGACACTGACGCTTGGCGCGCCGGTCTACTCAAACGATGGTGGCACGACCTATACATATACGCCGATGTCCGGTGCCGGCGGTGCACCGGCCGGCTATGACGGCAACGTGACGCATTTCCGTTTGCCGATGACGGGCACCATGCCGGCCGGCAGCAGTTTTACCGTCAATTACGGCGTAATTTTAAAGTAAGAGCATTTAAATAGAATCATCCGGAAAGGGCGCGCAAAAACGTCCCCTTGTTTTTCGTTCCCCTCTATTCTCGTACCCGTTTTCACTCACCCAACGACGGATCAGTGACATCATGACGAATCCCTACCCGCACTTGCTCGCCCCGCTTGATTTCGGTTTCGTCAAGCTACGCAACCGCGTGATGATGGGTTCGATGCATACCGGTCTTGAAGATCGTTTCTGGAACTATTCGAAACTGGCGGCGTATTTTGGCGAACGCGCGAAGGGTGGCACCGGTCTGATCGTGACCGGCGGCATTTCGGTGAACCGGCGTGGCTGGCTACTGCCTGGTGGCGGTACGATGAATTCCCGTGGCGATGTCGGCAATCACCGTCGCGTGACTGATGCCGTTCATCAACACGGCGGTCATATCCTGATGCAGGCGATCCATGCCGGGCGTTACGGTTATCACCCGTTTTCCGAATCCGCCTCGGCGGTGAAATCGCGGATCAACCCGTTCACGCCACGCGAAATGAGCATTGAGCGCATCTACGAAGTGATTGGTGATTTCGCGCGTGCTGCGGAACTTGCGCGCGCAGCCGGTTACGACGGTGTCGAAATCATGGGCAGTGAGGGCTATCTGCTCAACCAGTTTCTGTGCAAGAGGGTAAATCAGCGTGACGATGAATTCGGCGGTGATATCCAAGGCCGGATGAAATTTCCGGTCGAGGTGGTCAGGGAAGTACGTCGTGCGGCAGGCAACAATTTTCTGATCATGTATCGCCTGTCGTTGCTCGATCTTGTCGAAGGCGGTAACACGCAGGATGAGATCATCGCCACGGCGAAGGCACTACAGGATGCCGGCATCAACGTGCTGAACACCGGCATCGGCTGGCACGAGGCCAACGTCCCGACCATCGTCACTTCGGTGCCGCGCGCAGCGTTTCGCGCCGCGACGGCGATGGTGAAGAAGCATTTGTCGATCCCGGTGGTTGCCTCGAACCGCATCAACATGCCGGACACGGCCGAGGATATCATTGCCGCGGGTGATGCCGACATGGTGTCGATGGCGCGGCCGCTTCTGGCCGATGCCGAGTGGGCCAACAAGGCCGCTGCCGGCAAGGCCGACGAGATCAATACCTGCATCGCCTGCAATCAGGCTTGCCTTGACCACACGTTTGCTGCCAAACGCTCGACTTGCCTGGTCAATCCGCGCGCCTGTTACGAAACGGAACTGGTTTATGTGAAGGCCAATGCACCGAAAAAAATTGCGGTGGTAGGTGGCGGTATGGCGGGATTGTCGGTGGCGACGGTGGCTGCCGAGCGCGGCCACTCAGTGACGCTATTCGAGGCATCCGGCGACATCGGCGGGCAGTTCGACATGGCAGCGAACGTGCCGGGCAAGGAAGAATTCAAGGAAACGATTCGTTATTTCCGCAACCTGCTGAAGAAAACCGGTGTGCAAGTCGAGCTTCGTCATCGCGTCCAGAAGGGTGAGCTGGATGCTGCGCTTGCCAAGGGTACTTTTGATGAGGTCGTGATCGCGACTGGCGTCATGCCACGCGTGCCGAAAATTCCTGGCATCGACCACCCGAAAGTTCTTTCGTACCCGGACGTGCTACGTGCCGGAAAATCGGTCGGTAAAAAAGTTGCAGTGATCGGTGCCGGCGGCATCGGCATTGATATGTGTGAGTTTCTGCTCGCCGAACATTCGCCGCAGCCGGTGAGCGAGTGGGCGCGCGAGTGGGGCGTCGATCTGGAATCAAAAACTGCAGGCGGGTTGGTAGAGCCGGCGCATATCACGCCAAAACGCGAGGTGTTCCTGCTGCAGCGCAAGGAGGGCCGCATGGGTGCGGGACCCGGCAAGACCACCGGCTGGGTGCATCGTCTGGCGATGCAGCGACACGGCGTCAACATGATGGCGGGCGTCGAGTATCTACAAATTGACGACGCCGGTCTGCATATCCGCGTCAACAACGCAACGAAGGTGCTGCCGGTCGACAATGTCATCATCTGTGCGGGCCAGGAATCGCTGCGCGACCTGGCTCCGGTGGACGATAACGGCAAGCTTACCGACAAACGCTATTACGTGATCGGCGGCGCTGATGTGGCTGCCGAACTCGATGCGAAGCGGGCGATTCGGCAGGGCGCGGAGCTGGCGGCTGGCTTGTAGTATGTCGGCGCCCAATGTTGGGCGCGCGCCGGCCCGGGGGGATTTTGCTTAACTTGGGCGCCCTGTTTGGGTTGCGCTGCTGCGAGGGTATACGCGATGTCCGAACTCGTCACTATTACCGTTGCCGATCACGTCGCCGACGTGCGTCTCAACCGCCCGGAAAAGATGAATGCCCTAAGCATGGCGATGTTCGAGGCAATCAGCGCGGCGGCACAACAGATCATGCGGGATCGTTCGGTTCGCGCAGTGGTGCTTTCCGGCGAAGGCCGTGCATTCTGTGCCGGCCTTGATCTGGCGAATTTCACCGACCCGCAGGCTTTCGGTGGCAACCCGTTCGGCCCGGAGCGCGGCGGTTTCTGGCCGAATTTCTACCAGCAGCCCGGGTATTTGTGGAAAGACGTGCCGGTGCCGGTGATCGCCGCGTTGCATGGTGCCGTATTCGGCGGCGGCCTGCAGATTGCGCTCGGTGCCGACATCCGCATCGCCCATCCGGAGATGAAGATGTCGCTGATGGAGATCAAGTGGGGCCTCATCCCGGATATGAGCGGTACCCAGACATTGCGCGATCTTGTTCGTATCGATATTGCCAAGGAACTTGCGTTCACCGGGCGCGTGGTGGGCGGCGCCGAAGCCGAAAAAATCGGTCTGGTCACCCGGCTGGACGAGCATCCGCATACGGCGGCAATGGCGCTGGCGCGCGAAATCGTCACCAAAAATCCGCAGGCAATCATGCTCGACAAACTCATTCTCGAAAGTACCTGGCACGGCGACGATGCGCGCGGTCTTGAGCTGGAGGAGAAACTGCAGGCCAGCGTGATCATGAGTACCAACCAGGTTGAGGCGGTCATGGCCGGCATGCAAAAGCGTCCGGCGATATTCAGCGAGCGCACCATCGACCGGCTGGATCGGGCCAATCCGCTCAACAACATCGCCCGATGAGCAATACGACCACCTGCCGCGCCATTGCGTTGCTGCTGCTGGCAGCCGTGTTTGTGCCGGCCAGCGCATGGGCGCGCGCCCCCATGCTCGAAACACTCGCCGGAAAACCGTTCGATACACAACAACTGCCGTCGTCGTCCGTGGTGATCTTCTGGAGCCCGGACTGCACCTACTGCCATCAGGAAATGGCGGAGATACGCGCGGAAGGTGATGCGGATTTCCTTGCGCATCTCGTGCTTGTGGGGTTGTTGCCACGGCAGGGTATTGATGCACGAAAATACGGTTTACCGGCAGCGGCATTGTCCCTGGCGAGCCGCGCGGCACCGGTCGATGTGCTGGAAAAACTCGGCAATAAAACCGGCGCGCTGCCATTTGCCGTGATTATCGACGCACACGGAAAGATATGCCAACGACTCGTCGGCAAGACCGGCATTGCGCAGATGCGCGCCGGCCTTGCCGCGTGCCGTGGCGACGTCACGCCGCGCTGATCGTGGAACAGCAAGTGCCGGCGTGACAAACACCCAGGCTACAGATGCGAAAATTACAAACGCAAAAGTTATAGACGATATTGCAGACCTGCCGACAGCAGGCTTGCGGGTTCTATTTGCAACCCGTTGACGTGCTGATAAAGCGGAAACTGCACGAACACATAGCCGCCCAGCCGATGACTCACCTTCAGATTGATGCCAGGGCTGATGAAAATCCGCTGCGCGCCGCTGTTGTCACGATCGGCATTGGCACCTGATTCGCGGCCCTCGATGCGTGCATTCAATTGCAGTTGCGGCACCACCCGTTGGACATTGAGCAGGCGCACGCCGAAGGTTGTCGTCAGCGATGCGCCAGGACGGAACGCATCGTGCGAGGTGAGTGGTGCCTGTCCCTGTGCCTGCATGAACCAGCCGGTCTTCTCGCCTTGGCTGCCATAGCGGAACGCGCCGAGCAGCAGGTCGGTGGAGCCGGTGCCCGGTTGCAGGCCACGATCAAGTGGTTCGCCGGCCACCGGGCCTTCAAGGAACAGCTCGTCGGTAGCGCCCGTCGGTAATTTCAGGCCGAACTGTACGCCGGTGCGCGAGTTCGTCGCGAAGCCCTGATAACGCGCGGTAACGCGCAGATCGCCAATGCTCTGCGAGTGCGAACTCGACAGGTCGGTCTCGCCTGCGTCATAGGTATCGTGAAAACGATCAACCCATGGCAACTGGATATCCAGCCCCCATGCGTACGACGGGCTGTAGTCGATACCAAGTGTGGTGACGCGATTGCGCGTTGTGTGCTGGATTTCATCGGCATTCGGTATGACAAGGTCGGCCGGATCTGCCTTGCTGGTACCACTGTGCTGTTGATCCTGGGTGTAGTTGTCGTGGCGCAGGTCGATGCGTATGCCGGGGCCGACGGTGTAGCCCTGACTGGCCCAGTCGGAATTCAGGGTGGCGTTGCAGACACCGCAGGCGAGCACATTGCTCGGTGCGAGCGCCAGCGTGGACGCCATGGTGAGCAGGGCAAGGCGGGGCTGTGTGAAACGAGCGCGTGCAAATACAACATTGCGCAACAGTGCGCGCAGAAATGGCGTGTTCATTTTCTCTCCATGCGGACGCTATGCGCCCGCAGAACGATCAGAAATACGGGCGGCATTGCTGCGTGCCCGTGGTTTTGGATTTTCGTTCAGCGCAGAGCAGGCGGCGCGTGCGAGGGCGGCAAGCGGTAAAGGGCGACGGGGACAAACGCAGGCCAGGCAACGGGTTGCGATACCGGCGCAACAGCCGGTGGCAGCGTCAGCTTGATCGGTACCGACAGCGGGGTGATCAGGCCGGCGAAGAGCTCGCACAGGTTCAAGCCATGCGTCTTTGCCGTCGGTACCGGGAAAAGCAGGCCCAGTGCGGTGAGCCTGGCAAGATCGGCCCGCTTGAGCGCCGGGCCGCAGGCAAGCTGAATGCTGCCGGCCGCGTCGGCTTTGTTGGCCAATGCCTGGCCTGCCTGCATCCCGGTGTGCCACGGCAGTTGCGCCGAGAGCAGCAGCCACGCCAGCCCGGCCGCGAGCGGGCCGGTGCGTTGCAATGGGTGGCGGCGGCGAGAATATTTCACGGCATGCGCAAGAAATTTCAGTGAGCGGGCAAACCCGACGAGGTCGTCGGCATTATAGGCATGGTTTGAGCGAGCACTTATTCCTTGAGATAGATCCGCTGCTGGCCGGTGGTTTCGATCAGGGTGTTGCCGCTCAGGTGGAAGCGATAGACGACGCGCTGGGTCGGGCAGCACAGTGGATCATTTTCGCCCTGCACCAGCAGATTGACGACGACGTCGCCGTGCTCAATGTACAGATCATTCACCTCGACGCGGTCGCCGAGAAAAGCCGGCGCCGATATGGTGAGCTGACCGTTGCTGCGGCGCAGCACGTAGAGCTCTTCAAATACACCGCTGCCGCCGGTACTGGTGACAATCAGCACGGCGCGATCTTCGTTGCCGTCGCCGTCGAGATCGCCCTGTGCGAAGAGTTCATCGAGTTCACCGACCACCCGATCACTGTCTTCGTAGTGGCCATTCTGGAGTGGCATGAAGCCGCTGGCGGTGTTCTCCGTTGCATAGGTGGCATTCGCTGCATCGTTCTCGCTAACGCCTGACGTTACATTGCCCGCTGCGGTTTCCTGCTTGCGCTCGCAGCTGGCCGACATCGCGCCCAGCGTGATGACCAGCAGGAGGGCGGATACGCGCGTCACGGGACTGTTCCTGGCGCGGATTTCGGCACCCATTTCGCTGCCGGCTGTGTCGCGGCGGGTGCCTGTTGCTTCAGTACCGGTTGCTCCGGCAGCGGCTGGCCCGGCATGCACTGGGCGTGACAGGCGGTCATCGTTTCGAACGGCACCGTGCCTTCGCAGCCACCCCAGATGAAGCCCTTGCAGGTATTTGCACCCACATCGAAGTAGTAACGCATGAAAACTGCCTTGCACTTGCCCGAAGCGGGTTTCACATAGCAGGTATCGGGCAGCGGCGTGCTGTTGCAACCGGCCAGCACGAACAGTGCAGCGGCAAGTGGCAGAAAAATGCGCATGGGTAGGTCTCCGCAGGCAGGCGACGCGTCAGCGCCGCGCATCGGTGGCAGGAAGGAATGCATCGAGCAGCCGTTCAAGCGTGAGCTGCGCGGCGCTGAAGCGTTGTGGTTGGGCGATCAGCTCGGATGCCGCCTGGACATACGGCGTCGCCGACAGTTCGGCTGCGCAATGGGTAAGCAGTTCGTGGGCGCCTTCGGGTGTTGTTTCAAGGTGAAATTGCAGACCAAGGATCTGCTCGCCGATGGCGAACGCCTGGTTGACGCACGCCGCCGACGAGGCCAGCAGTGTGGCACCCGCCGGCAGGGAAAACGTTTCACCATGCCAGTGGAATGCGTTGAACGACGACGGCAGCAGGCCAGCCAGTCGCGGCGACAGGCCCGGCGCGCGCAACAAGGGGAACCAGCCGATTTCCCGGTGGCGGTTGCGCGTCACTGCCGCGCCGAGTACGTCGGCGATCAGTTGCGCGCCGAGGCAGACGCCGAGCGTGCGTTTGCCGAGAGCAAGCGCACGGGCGAGATACTTTTTCTCATCGGCAAGCCAGGGCAGCGTGGCGGTGTCGTGTACGCTCATCGGGCCGCCCATCAGTACCAGCATGTCGATGTCCTGCAAGCGTGGCAGCACGGCGGCATCGTGCATCAGCGTGGTGTCGATGCGATGGCCGCGCGCGCGCGCCCAGTCGGTGATGGCGGCCGGGGTCTCGAACGGGACGTGCTGCAGACAATGGATGCGCATGGCGATCGGGATGGTATGGGCAGGCAAGTGGTTGCGCCGGAGTTTAGCAGAGCACTTGTCCGTCGGAGCGTTGAACTGGCGTGGCGTCTGTGCGGGCGGCCGGCGCTGCTACAATCGCGTCGTTTGTGCAGATTCCTCAAGGTGCATGGCGATGAGCGAGCGGCGTGGCAACGGTGGTGGACGATCCGGTGGCAGCAGACCTCCACAGGGGCCGCGTCCGGGTGAGCGGCTGACGTCGCCTGTGTCGGCCAAACACTTGCCACGGCCGGTCACGCGCCGGCCACGCGCCGTTCAGGATCCCGATGATAGAGATGCCAATGCAGGGGCGGCGGCGAACGCTGTACGTGAAGTCCGTCTGCATGGCGTCAATGCCTGCCGTGCTTTCTTTGCGCACCGGCGCGAAAAAATCATTCGCGCGTATTTTACCGAGCCGGTCGGTCGGCGCCATTTTGCCGCGCTGATGAAGTGGCTCGCCCAGGAGCGGCGCGCCTACCATCTGGTCACTGACGACGAAATGGAGCGCATCACCGGTTCCGGTCACCACGAAGGCGTCTGCCTGCTGGTGCGTGCCGAGCCGCCGCGCCCGGCAGCGTTGTGGCTCGAAGCCAATCGTCACGCCCGGTGCAGTTGTGTGCTGGCGCTGGAGAATGTCGGCAATCCGCATAATCTGGGAGCAATCCTGCGCGTCGCGGCGCATTTTGGCATCGAGGCGGTCATCGTGCCGGACGCCAGGGTACTTGCCGGCGGTGCGGCAGTGCGTACCGCCGAGGGCGGTGCCGAATTTGTCGAAGTGCTGGATGCGCCGAATTTCGCCGGCGCGGTGTGCGCATTTCGCGCTGCCGGCTGGGGCATTGTCACCACGTCGAGTCACAAGGGGGATGACGTTTACCGCACGGTCTTGCCAGCGCGCGCACTGCTGCTGTTCGGTGAGGAAAGCACCGGCCTGAGCGGCCCGCTGCTCGCCGGTGGCGATGCTTGCGTGCGCATTCCCGGTACCGGTCGTGTCGAGAGCCTCAATGTCAGCGTGGCGGCGGGCATTCTGGTGGGTGAATGGTGGCGGCAGCACGGGTTGTCGTCGGCATCTTCATGAATGGCCATGGCATGAATGACAGCGGTATGAAGGGCAATGCATTGAGGTCCTGCGCGCCGGCGAAGACCGACGTTGCCGTACAGTTGAACAGCGACTGTCAGTGCATCACGGTTGATCGGGCGCGGCTCACCGCCGCGCTTGGCTTGAGTGGCGATCCCCTCGCGCTGGCCGGGTTGCTCACAACACATCCTCATCTGTTTGCCGACAGTGCGGTATTCGTCGCGCCCGAACAGCTCGCCTGCATGGCGCGAACCATCGCCGCGATCGAACAGGTTGTGGCGTTGCCTGCCTGGCAGGTCATGGCGCTCGGCCGTGCCGGCGCCCATGCGCAGGTCGCAACAGCCGCGCGCGGGATGTTTCTCGGCTATGACTTTCACTTGGGTGCAACCGGGCCACAACTGATCGAGATAAACACCAATGCCGGCGGCGCCCTGCTCAATGTTGCCTTGCGCGCGGCGCAGATTGCCTGCTGCAGCGAAATCGAGCAGGCGTTGTTGGCGGAAGCGTCCGGCGCAGGCGGCACGACGACACTTCTCGGGATGGTCGAGATGTTTCGCGAGGAATGGCGCCTGGCGCGTGGCGAGCAGCCGATCGGTGTCGTTGCCATTGTTGATGATGAGCCGGCGGCGCAATACCTCTATCCGGAATTTGAGCGGTTTGTCGCGCTGCTTGCCGCGCATGGGATCACTGCGCGCATCGTCGATGCGGCAACGCTGTTTGTGCGTGATGGCGCGCTGTTTTCCGGCACGCAGCGTATCGATTTCGTCTATAACCGCCTCACCGATTTTGCACTCGACGAATCGCGGCATGCGGCACTGGCGCAAGCCTGGCGAGAAGATCTTGCCGTTGTCTCACCGCATCCGCGCGCACATGCGCTTTATGCCGACAAGCGCAATCTGGTAACGCTCACAGATGCTGTTGCTCTTTCCATACTCGGCGTCGATGCCGATACGATAGCGGTGTTGCAGGCGGGGATTCCGCATACGGTGCGGGTGTCGGCCGAAAACGCGGCAGCGCTTTGGCTCGCTCGCAAGCAGTGGTTTTTCAAGCCGGCCGCAGGCTACGGCAGCAAGGCGGCCTATCGTGGTGACAAACTCACGCGCGGCAAGTGGCAGGAAATTCTCGCCGCTGGTCATGATGGCGGTTATGTCGCGCAGGCGCTGGTGCCGCCCAGCGAGCGGCAACTGCTGGTCGATGGGCAGCCCAAGGCGCTGAAAATCGATATTCGCAACTACGTCTATGACGGGTGCGTGCAGTTGGTGAGCGCGCGTCTGTACCAGGGGCAGACAACCAACTTCCGCACGCCCGGCGGCGGTTTTGCGGCGGTGTTTGTGGTGCCGGGGTAACGCGGCGCCGGGCGGGCGCCGCGTGCGCGGCTACTTCATCAAATGCCCGGCATATTGTTTGCGCAACTCGATCTTGAGCAATTTCCCTGTCGCCGTATGCGGCAGTTCCTTCACGAACAATACGTCATCCGGCAACCAGAATTTTGCTACTTGTCCGCCGAGGAACTCCAGCATTTCTTCTCTGGTGCAGGTGTGGTTGTCCTTGAGGATGCACAGCAGCAACGGTCGTTCGTCCCACTTTGGGTGGGCAACGCCGATCACGCAGGCTTCTTTCACGGCCGGATGGCCGACGGCGACGTTTTCCAGATCGATCGAACTGATCCATTCGCCGCCGGATTTGATTACATCCTTTTTGCGGTCGACGATCTGCATGGTGTTGCGCTCATCGATCGTGGCGACATCGCCGGTATCGAACCAGCCGTTTTCAAACGAGGACCTGTCCTCGTTCAGGTAATACTTGCCGACGATCCAGGGGCCGCGTACCAACAGCCGGCCGAACGTTTTGCCGTTGCGCGGCAATTCGGTGCCAGCATCGTCGACGATCTTCATCTCCACACCGAACACCGGCCGGCCCTGTTTTGCCTGGCGGGCATAACGTTCTTCCGCCGGCAGCGCCATCAGCTCGGCGGTGGCCGCATTGACGGTGCCCAGTGGGCTCATCTCGGTCATGCCCCAGGCATGAACGAGGAATGCGCCGTGTTTTTGGTCGAAAGCGCGAATCATCGACAACGGCGCCGCTGAACCGCCGACCACCACATTTTTCACCGTAGTGAGGCGTGCATTGATCGAGTCGAGATAATTCAGCAGGCCAAGCCACACCGTCGGAACGCCAAGCGCCAGCGTCACCTTTTCGCGTTCGATCAACTCGTGCAGGCTCTTGCCGTCGAGTGCCGGGCCGGGGAAGACGAGCTTCGCGCCGGTCATCGCGGCAGCATAGGGCATGCCCCAGGCATTGACGTGGAACATCGGCACCACCGGCAGGATCACCGTATCGCAGCCGATGTTCAGCGCGTCGCGAGCGGCGCCGCCGAACGCATGCAGCACGGTTGATCGATGCGTGAACATCACGCCTTTCGGATTGCCGGTAGTGCCGGAGGTGTAGCAGAGCGCTGCGGGTGTTTGCTCATCGAATTCCGGCCAGAGGTAGTCAGCCGATTCGGCGGTGATCAGTTCTTCGTAGCAGATCGCGTTCGGCAAATTCACCTTCGGCATGCTGGCGCGGTCGGTCATCACCACGATTTTTTCGACGCTCTGCAATTGGGCGGCGATCGATTCGACCAGCGGCAGGAAGGTGAGATCGACGAACAGGAAGCGGTCTGCGGCGTGATTGACGATCCAACTGACCTGCTCGGGGAACAGTCGCGGGTTGACGGTATGCAGCACCGCACCCATGCCGGATACGCCGAAATACAGTTCAAGGTGGCGGTAGGTGTTCCAGGCCAGCGTACCGATGCGCTCACCACGTTGCACGCCCAGGCGAGTGAGGGCGTTGGCCACTTGCGCGGCACGCCGTGCCGCATCACCCCATGTGTACTGGTGAAAATCGCCCTCGACGCGGCGGGTGATGATTTGCGCCTGCGGGTGGTTCTGCACCGCATGGGCCAGCAGGGACGAAATGAGCAACGGGCGATCCATCATGTGGCTGGACATCAGTGTTCTCCGTGTTGATTGGCTTGAGGGCAGGCACACCACCGCATGGCAGTGGTCCGACCGGGTGCGGCTCGGATTGTGCCGTCAGTGCCGGTGCTGCGCCAGCAGGTGGCGACCTGTGCGGGCGATCTGGCCGGGCACTTGCCTGGGTACCAGGGGGCCATACGCTAGAATGCCGGGCTTGCGTTACCCGAATTATTCCGGCGAATTACCACCCCGATATCAACACCCGAATGGAGTCCCGCATGCCCCGGGCCAATGAAGTCAAGCGCGCCGATGTGGTCGAGATCAATGGCCAGTTGTTGATCGTGCGCGAGATCGAGGTGCAGAACCCGTCGGCGCGGGGGGCGGCCACGCTCTACAAAATGCGCTTCTCCAACGTGCAGACAAAACTCAAGCACATGGAGATATTCAAGGGCGACGACCTGCTGAAAACTGTCGATCTCACCCGCCACAAGGTAACGTTTTCGTATGTCGATGCTGGTGCGTACGTGTTCATGGACGACGAGGACTTCAGTGAATATCGCTTTGCGCCTGTCGACATCGAGGACGAACTGCTGTTTCTTGTTGAAGGTATGCAGGGCTGCCAGGTGCTCAGGGTTGACGATCTGCCGATTGGCCTCGAGTTACCATCGACCGTCGAGATGGTGATTACTGACACGCCGCCGCCACTGAAGGGCGCGTCGGCGACCTCGCGCAGCAAGCCGGCGCATTTTGTCACCGGCCTCGTCGTGCAGGTGCCGGACTACCTCGAAACCGGCGAAAAAGTGCGTATCCACACCAGCGAGAAGCGCTACACGGGGCGCGCCGAGTGATGCGGTTTTGTATTGTCTTGCTGCTGGTCTGCTGGCTCTCCGGGTGCGAGACGCTGGGCTATTACCGGCAGGGCATCGCCGGGCAATGGCACTTCTATGGCGCGCGCGAGCCGATCACCCAGGTGCTCGCGAAACCGGGTATCGATCCGGTAGTCCGCCGCCGGTTGGAACTGGTGCCGCAAATCACCGCTTTCGCAAAAACCGAGTTGCAGTTACCGGTGCGCGGCCAATACCGCGATTACGTGCAGCTCGAATCGACGAACCTGTTGTGGAGTGTGTTTGCTGCGCCGGAGCTGTCACTCGATGCGCATCGCTGGTGCTATCTGTTCGGCGCCATCTGCGTCGAATACCGCGCCTATTTCGCTGAGGGCGATGCACGCAAATATGCCGGCAAGCTCGCTGCGCAGGGATTTGATACGTATGTCGGCAGCGTGTCAGCCTTCTCCTCGCTGGGTCTGTTTGATGATCCGGTCACCAGCGTGCTGGTTGCCTATCCCGATGAGCTCCTGGCGATGGTGCTATTCCACGAGTTGGCCCACGCGGTGCTCTATGTGAAAGACGACACGACGTTCAACGAGAGTTTCGCCTCGGCGGTTGCCGACGAAGGTCTGGCGCGCTGGCTTGCTGCTCGCGGTGAGCTGGATAAAAGTGCCGTAATCCGCCAATTCGAAGCACAGGAGGCATTGTTGACATCCGTTGCCCTCGACGTCCGTCGCCAGCTGGAGGCGGTGTATGTTTCGCCGCTCGACGATACCGCCAGGCGGGCGCGCAAACGCGAGATTCTTGCCGCTGCACCGGCTGCCTACCTGGCAAAATGCGCGACGATTCCGGCGCTGCAGGGCGGCGATGTCCGCCGTAACTGCCCGCATGCCGATTGGTTCGCTGCAGGGTTGAACAACGCGCAGCTGAACGCCGTTGCCACCTACGAACAACAGGTGCCGGCGTTTGCGGCGCTGTTGCGTGCTCAGGATGGTGATCTCGCGGCGTTCTATCGCACCGTGCGCGCGCTTGCAAAACTGCCGCGTGTCGAACGCGATACCCTGTTGCATGCCATGCTCCCTGCGACTGCTCAGGAGGCTTCGTTCCACGAGGAGACATTGCCATGATGCTTGCCCGTTTCGACAACCTGCGCATGGCGCACGCCTTCAGCGATTACCTGCGCAAAGAGTCGCTCGTGCACCGCATGGAGCGTAGCGAAAACGCGGTGGAGCTGTGGGTTGACGACGAGGCGCAATTGGATCGCGTCCGGCAGGAGCTGGCGCGTTTCCGTGCGGAGCCGGCGCATCCGCGTTATTTTGCCGCGTCGTGGCAGGCGCCGCCGCCGGCCGGTGATGTCGAGGATGTCACGCGGCGTTATGGTGGTGCGGGCGATCTGGCGCCGACGATGTTGCTGCGCTCGCGCGGCCCGGTCACGCTGGCGGTACTGTTTATCTGTCTTGCGATTGGGGTGTACACCGGGTTTGGCGAGCGCATGGCGGCGGTAAATACGCTGTTGTTTCCGCTGATCGAGGGCGGCAGCCCCTTTTCCACCGAGCAGCCGTGGCGGGTGATGACGCCGATCTTTTTGCACTTCGGCGGTGTTCACCTGGTGTTCAATCTGCTCTGGTGGTGGATGCTTGGCGGCATCATCGAGCGCTATCAGAGTTCGTTTCAGTTGACGATGCTCACGCTCGGTATCGGTCTGGTCAGCAACACCGCGCAGTATTACGTTGGTGGTGTCAATTTCGGTGGCTTGTCGGGCGTGATCTATGGGCTGATCGGCTATCTGTGGCTGTACGGCGCCATCAATCCTGCTGCCGGTTACCGGCTACGCCCGGCGATCGTGAACTTCATGCTGATCTGGATGGTACTGGGCTTCACTGGCCTGGTCGGCCCGGTGGCCAATACCGCCCACTTGTCCGGCCTGCTCGCCGGCAGCGTGCTCGGCGTGGTGTTCGGGCTGTACCGGCGCCGGGCCTACAACCGGCAGTGAAGTTTCGTGCGTTCCGCGCTGCCACCCTGCCTGATACAGTACGGCAGCTTTCTTCCCCCCAGGCGCCGGATTGCCATGTCGGTCATCCAGACAAGAGTGCCGGGGTCAGCTCATGCAGGGGATTGACCGATGTTCGCCAGCCTCCGGTTCCGTCGTCATCGCGAGCGTCTTTACACCGGCATCATCGTGCTCGCCGGGATTGCACTTGCGGTTGCCGCCGCGCTGTTTGCGCAGGATTACGCCATCGCCATGGCCGACGAGGGTTTCCGGCGTGAAGTTGCAGGGCGTAGTGCGGCGCTCGATGCCTCGATAGCCCGCCACGAACAGATGGTGCGCTCGCTGGCGGCGTTCGTCGCCACGCGTGAGACGATAAGTCCCGCCGATTTTCGCACTTTCGTCGATACCATGCGTGCCGGTACGCATGGCATGCAGGCCATGCAATGGATGCCGCGTGTCGATGCTGCTTCACGGGCGGTTTTTGAGCAGGCGGCCCGCGCTGATTTCCCCGCATTCCATATCACCGAGCAGACGAGCCCGCGTCCGGAATATTTTCCGGTGCGATTGATCGAGCCGGTTGCTGGCAACGAGGCTGCTGTCGGCTACGACGCGCTGGCCGATCCGCTGCTGCGTGATGCGATCAGGCGCGCGGCAATCACCAGCGAGGTCGTTGCCAGCGAGCGCCTGGTGCTGATGCAGGAAGAAGACGGCGTGCGCTATGGCCTGATGCTGGTCGCGCAGGTGAGCGGGCATGACGGCAAGCCGCGTGGTTTTGTCGCCGGGGTATTCCGCATTGGCGACCTGCTCGAATCGTCAATTGCCGGGTTGCCGCCGGTGGGTCTGCACCTGAGCGTTACCGACGCGACCGGGCCCGGGCCCGAGCGTACGTTGCATGTGTTCAGTGATCGCCTCAGTGATGTCAGCGATCTGCTTGCCGTGCCATTTGAGGCACGCCCGGCCGGGGCGACCGCAAGTCTGCTGGCGACACACGACCTGCACGTTGCCGATCGCATCTGGCGCGTCTATTTCGAATCCGGGCCGGGCTATTTTGCGCCTCTGCCGCCCGCGCCGGCCTGGATGATCGCCGGCATTGTGTTGCTGATTACCGGCGTGCTCGCCACTTGGTTGCTGCTGATGCAGAAGCGTGCGCAGTTGCTGGCGCGCGCCAGCCTCGCCGACGGTCTCACCGGTCTTGCCAACCGCGCGTTCTGCGACCGCATGCTGACGGCCGAATGGGATCGGGCGATCCGTTACGGCAAGCCGCTGTCGATCGTGGTCATCGACATCGACCGCTTCGTCGATTTCAACGTGCAGTTCGGTCCGCTGGCCGGCGACGACTGTTTGCGCCGCATTGCCCAGGTGCTCACCCATGTGCCGGGCCGTTCATCCGACTTTGTTTGTCGCTATGCGGGCGACCGCTTCGTCGTGGTGTTGCCGGAGACCGGCCACGCCGGTGCGCATGATCTGGCAACGCGCGCCAGCCAGGCGGTACGGGCGCTGCGCCTCGCCCATCCGGGGCGCCAGCCGGAGCCGGTGGTGACGGTGAGTGTGGTGGCTGCGACGGCCGGGCCGCAGCGCGGTGATTCGCTGCCGGCTTTCCTGATGCAGGCCACTGAGCTGCTCGATTCTGCCGAGCGCCAGGAAGGTAATGTCGTGCTTGGGCTTTCCGTTACCGCGTCCTGACCGGATAATCGGCCCGATTAATCTCCCGGGGATTCCTGCATGCATATCCGTGCGGCAAGCGTGGCGCTGGCTTGTGTTGTTGCAACGATGACGACCCCGGTTGCGGCGATTGAGCCGATGGTTGGCGCCGATCTGACCTGGACGAACATCAAGGT
>JBMOOP010000006.1:0-6252 GCA_049324495.1 Pseudomonadota bacterium | reverse complement strand
GGGATTCCTGCATGCATATCCGTGCGGCAAGCGTGGCGCTGGCTTGTGTTGTTGCAACGATGACGACCCCGGTTGCGGCGATTGAGCCGATGGTTGGCGCCGATCTGACCTGGACGAACATCAAGGTGGCTGGTGCAACGTTCAATCCGCTGGCGGCTCGTTTGCGCTTTGCGCTGGCGCTGACGCCAGTCTGGGAAATCGGCGTCCTGGCCGGCAGCGGTATTGTCGACGACAGCGAGGTAAGCGTGCGTGCCGATATCGGTGGGTTTTATGCCGGTTACGTGCGCTACAGCGCTTCGCTCGACGACAACGCCCGGCTGGTGCTGAACGCCGGTTATGGGGCGATGACACTCGACATTGCCTCGGTGCTGCCGGGTTTCCCGGGTTCGGAAACCTACAGTGGGGTTGTCTACGGTATTGCGCTGGAAGAGCGGCTGGCGCGCAATCCGCGCTGGATCGGTGCACTGGATTTCGAACGCTGGTATCACGATCAGGGCCTCACCATCAACAGCATCAGTTACGGATTCCGCCGTGAATTTTGAGCGCGGCGTGCAGGCGTCTGACAGGATATCCAGGCGTCTGTTGGTTGGCGCATTCGCCGCCATCCTGGGATTGTCGGGTTGTTATGATGGCGACACTGCCGCGTTTCGCGAAGCAGTCGTCGTCAGTCGCGACGGCGTTAGTGCACTGGCGATCGACGGCGCAGCGCTGATTATCGAGACGGGTTCGACGCTGCAACTGATTGCCACGGCAACCACCGGCAGCGGTACCCGTGATTTGAGCAGCGATGTCACCTGGCGCAGTTCGAACCCGGCTGCGCTCATCGTCGACCGCAACGGCCATGTCACGGCCGTTGCCAATGGCAGTGCCGACATTACGGCGGCACTGGCGCAGTTCAGTGCCACTGTCACGATCACCGCATCCAGTGCCGCGTTACAGGCGATCACGGTATCCGGCGATACCTCGGTCGATGAGTGCGGCACCGGCGTTTACACCGCCAGCGGCCATTACGACGACAGCACTGATCGCGACATTACCGCGCTTGTCACCTGGTCGGTCACCGACAGTACCGTGGCGCGCATGAGCGCGCTGCCGGCCGAGCGCAACACCCTGATCAGCACGCTGGCCGGCACCACGGGCGTAGTCGCCCACCGCAGCGCGATCGACTCACCGGCATTTTCCGTCACGGTCGAAGATAATCTCGACGGCATCGACGTAACCCCGGATGCGCCCGCGCAGATTGCTGCCGGCGATAAGCTGCAGTTCACCGCCACCGGCACCTGGGGCGTGGTCACCGGTGACATCTCGCAAGCCGCCAGCTGGTCGGTTGTCAACGACGCTGACACCAGCGCGTTCATTGCCACCATCCTCAATGGCGACACCGCGCCCGGGTTACTCACTGCGCAGAGCGGTGGCGGCGGCACGGTAATCGCCGGTTGCGGCGAGGAGGAAGACAGCGTCGACATCACCGTCGTTTACCTTGACAGGCTGGCGATCACCAATACGCCGGTTCCGGTCACGGTGGCGCCCAACGCCGTTGTCCTGTTGGGGCTGGAGGGAACCTATTCCGATGGCACGACCAAATCCCTGAATGAAAGCGCCACCTGGTCGGTGATGCCTGTGAGTGGTGTCGCCGTGACAGTCAGCGAAAGTGTTGGCACGCGCGGGCAAGTGACAGCTGGCAATGACGTTGGCGTATCGACGGTGACGGCGAGTGTGGATGGCAAGACGGTGCAAGTTACCGTGCAGGTGTTGCGCTGAGGATCGTGCATCCGTGGGTCAGGGTGATTTCGCGCGATTCAGTGTGGTTCAGCGCAGATCAGCGTGCTGCCGGCGGGTAGCCACAGGGGCCGAGCGCAGCTTGCCAGGCATGTGTGTGGCGCCGCACGGCGGTATCGTAGTCCTGCATCAGCGAGCCGCGTTCCTTTGCCCACACGCGCGCCCGGTAGCGCACGATCGCCGGTGGCGGGGTGATCTGCTGGGCTTGCCAGAGCTGCTCCAGCGCCTCGGTCAGCATCCAGGCTCCGCGACTGACTGAGGCGAGCCAGGGGTCGATGCGCGACAGATAAATTTCCGTGTAGGCACGTTGCAGGCTGTCTGCGGTTGGCCCGGGCCGGCCGTTGGGGCAGGGCGGTTGGGTTGCGGCCGCCTGCTCCAGCAGGACGCTGGAGCGATCCAGTTCGCGCGACGCAAGATCGATGGTCAGCCAGGTTCGCCCGCCCAGCTTGTTGCCGGCAAGTTGCAGGTATTGCTGCTCAAGGGCTTCGGTCGCCGGCAGTGGGTCGTCGGGCGTGAGGCGGCCGAGTGCCGCAAGCCAGGACAGCGCATTGGCTGCCTCGTCCGCACTCGGCACTTGCCGCATGCGCAGGGGCCGGGCACCGACGCTGAAGAGGTCGCGCAGTTCCCGTGCCCCGAAGGTTGCATTCCAGTAGATGACGGGCAGATCGCGGCGCTTGATCTCGCCTACGTGGATCACGTTGGTGGCGAACTCGCGCCGTGCCGGCGTGCCGTTGGCGAGATCGGCAGCAGTCAGTTCGCCACACTGACGCAGGCCGCGCAGCAGACGCATTTCGTACAGTAGGCGTTGGGGTGGTGTCTGTATCCGGTCGGCGCTGCTGCTGCGTGTGCTGAGCTCACGCAATAGGCTGCAGCGACCAAAATCGGGGCCGCCGAACACGGTGATACGCAGATCGGTCGCGTTCTGCAGGATGTCGTCGCCGGTAGGCCAGGTGGGCACCCGGGTTGCTGTCGGTGTCGGTAAACGGGCATCGAGTGCCCGGGCAATGCGCTCGTTATAGTCGGCGAGCACCTTGACCGGATCGTCAGGCGAACTGCACGCGGCACAGAGCATTGCCGCCAGCGCGAGCATGACGACGATCACGATCCGCCCTGCAGCAAGCGGCAAGGCAGTACAGACGGGGGTTGTTGGCAAGCCAATGACCAGCATGGCCGCCACACTAGCAAACCATTTTTGAATCGTCGCGGCCCTTGACAGCCGGGGTTGCGCAGGAGCGAATATCGGGGCCTGTTCTGACTGCGCCGGTTGCCGTTTGCCGCGTTTCGGATGTGTTTCTGGAGGCTGTGCGTCCATGCGTTCCTTGTTATTGCTGCTGGCTTTGCTGTCGATCGTTGCTGCCCGTGCCGACGACAGTCTGCAATCGGTGCTCGATAACCACCTGCGCAGCGACGTTGCCTACTGGCTGGACGAGCCGCGCCTGTTCACGTTGTTGCGCGACAACAATCAGCGCAATGCCGCGCTGAGCAGTGACGAGATTGGCGCGCTGGAGGCGCGCTGGCAGCAGGAAATCCTGGCGGATGATGGCGAGCTCAGCGAGCACATGCTGTCGCGTTTTGCTTCTAAATATCTCGCCGAAGTGTCGTTGCGTATGGACGGCGCCTACGGCAGGGTCTTTGTGCTGGACAATCGCGGTCTCGTGGCGGCGGCCAGCGTACTGCCCGAGAATTACTGGCTGGGCGACGACAGGTGCGTTACCACGCTGGCACAGCACGGTGACGCGCCGTGGGCGCAGGACAGGCAGCCGGCCGCCAGCGACTATACGCGCGTGGCCTTGCCGGTGAAGGATCCCGCCACCGGGGAACGGTTGGGCACGCTGTTGCTCGAGGTCAATGCGGCCCGGCTCATGCACCAACCCGGCATGCGGTCCGGCAGCTCGCGCCTGGCGCGCGATACTGTTACGTTGCATTCAACGCATATTCCTGCCGCCGAGACCAACTGAGGCGGCAGCGTATCGCTGCTTGTCCTCGAGTTTTGCTGTTGGGGCTTTCATCGTTGCCCGGTTATTCACGCGCGATCAATTTGATGTCGTAGCGTCCCTGACCGGTCTGGCTGAGGTGTTGCCATAGCCACGGCAGTTCCACGCGCAGTTGTGCACTGAGCTGCCAGGGTGGATTGACGATCAACAGACCGCTGCCGTTCAGATGCAGGCGGGCGTCGTCCGGCCACACACACAGTTCCACGGCGAGCGCCGTGGTGAAGTTCGCACGCAGCAGACGCTGATGAAAACGCGCGATCGTGATCCGTTCCTTGATCGGATACCAGAGCATGAGCACGCCGTTCGGGAAGCGGCGGTGTGCATCTTTCAAGGCTTCCGCCGCCTGCTTCAGTTCATCTTCCTGCCCTTCGTAGGGCGGGTCGATCAGCACCAGCCCGCGTTTTTCCTTCGGCGGCAACAGGCCGCCGAGCGCTTCCCAGCCGTCGCGTGCGTGAATCGCGACCTGGCGGTCGCCACGAAACTCCGCTTTCAGCAACACGCACTCCTCGGGGTTCAACTCGCAGGCGATCAGGCGGTCCTGCGCCCGCATCTGCATGCGGGTGAGGCGCGGAGAGCCGGGGTAGGCCGAGAGTTTTTCGTAGCCGGTGCGTTCGCGGTTGAATGCGCGTACCAGTTGCAGGTAGCGCGCGGTGAGTGGCGGCGCGTTGGGCGCTTGCCACAGGCGGGCGATGCCGTCGGTGTATTCGCGGGTACGGTCGGCCTGGCCGGCGGTGAGGTCATAGCTGCCGCGCCCGGCGTGCGTATCGATCACGCAGAACGGGGATTCTTTCTGCGCGAGATAATCGAGGATCGCGCTCATCACGACATGCTTGTGCACGTCGGCGAAATTGCCGGCGTGAAAACCGTGGCGGTAATTCATCGTTGGTTCATCGGTAGCTTGTTCATCCGATCATTCGTCAATAGTAGTGGGCCTCTGCGCCCCTGCTGTAGAGCTGCACATCCGCCCATTTCCCGGCGCGGACTTTCGCCACCCAGGCCGGGTCGGCAAGCAGGGCGCGGCCCACGCAGACCAGGTCGAACTCGCCGTTGCTGAAGCGCGAGATCAGTGGGTCGATTGACGATGCGCGGACCGGTTCGTTGTTGGCCAGGCTCATGGTGAATTCAGTATCAAGGCCGACTGAACCAACGGTAATCACCGGCAAGCCGGTGATCTGCTTCGTCCAGCCGGCCAGGTTCAGATCCGAGTCGGCAAATTCCGGCACGAAATAGCGACGGGTGCTGCAATGGAAAATATCGATGCCGGCTTCGCTTAGCGGCGTGAGAAACTGCGCGAGCTCCTCTGGAGTCGGCGCGAGCTGTGCAGTGTATTCCTGTTGCTTCCACTGCGACCAGCGCAGGCAGATCGGAAATTTGTCGCCCACTGCTTTGCGCACCGCCTCGACGATCTCGACTGCGAAACGCGTGCGTTTGCGCAAGGAGCCGCCGTATTCGTCGCTGCGCTGGTTGGTGCCCGCCCAGAAGAACTGATCAAGCAGGTAGCCGTGCGCGCCGTGCAGTTCAATGCCATCACAGCCGATGTCCTTCGCTGCGCGTGCAGCACGGGCAAACGCATCGACCACCGCCTTGATGTCGTCCTTCGTCATCTCGTGGCAGACCACCTTGCCGCCGGGTTTGGCGATACCGCTGGGCGAATAGCCCGGCACGGACGGGTCTGGCGGCATGCCGGCCTTGCGCACTGAGCCGACGTGCCATAGTTGCGGGAAGATTTTTCCGCCAACGCCGTGCACGGCCGTCACTACGTTGGCCCAGCCGGCCAGCGCCGCATCGCCATGGAAATACGGCACTTGCGGATAGCCGTTGGCGGCGGCGTGGCCGACCACAGTGCCTTCGGTGATGATCAGCGCAACGTCGTTTTCCGCCCGGCGGCGGTAATAGTCGGCGACATCCTGCCCCGGCACACCGTTCGGTGAGCGCATGCGTGTCATCGGTGCCATGACGAAGCGGTTTTTCAGTTGCAGTTTTGGTGAAACGAAAGGTGTGAACAGTGGTTCTGGCGAAAGGGTCATGGTGTATTCCCGGGAAAACCGAATTACGCACAACCGCCGGCAGCTTGCGGCAATTCGCGTGGTGCAACTTCGCGCATCAGCAGCCCCATGCTGTAATCGGCCTGTGCATCCGGCATCGGGATGCGCACAATCCAGCCGTCGCCGGGCGCGGCCTCGACACGGGCGCCGTCTTTTGCGTTTTCGAGGGCATCGAGCGTCATTCGGTAGTTGCCTTTGGGCGTCATGAGCTCAATGGCGTCGCCGCGGGCAAAACGATTTTTCACCTGCACGGTGAGCATGCCGCGCTGGGTGTCGGCGTCGACGATGTCGCCGACAAACTGCTGTGTCCCCGAGCTTGATGTGCCGCCTTCGTAATTCTGCAACGCGTCGGCGACGTGCCGGCGATAGAAGCCTTCGGTGAAGCCGCGGCTGGCCATTTTTTCAAGGTCTTCCATCAGGGCGATGTCGAGCGG
>JBMOOP010000005.1:0-39362 GCA_049324495.1 Pseudomonadota bacterium | reverse complement strand
AACTGGAAGATGATCCACCACTGGAAGCCGGCACTTCAGGTGTTCCAGACGATGTTCGGCGAAGAGCGCGTGCCGCTGGCTGCGCTGTGATGAAACCCAGTTACACGGTTTGATTGACAGACCCTCAACAAGCCATGGATAATAAGACTACGGTCACTTTCTCAAATCGACCAGGCAGACAACCAGCGCCATAAAAGATAGCTGTACACAAATTCCTACTGCCGAAAGCAGGAAATACTGCAAAACGGCAAATGATCCTGTCTGCACAAAATTACGCCCGACAATGCGCGAACACCTCTCTGCGGATCTGCAAACACAGATATCCTGCAAGAAAGTCGCCGGAAATCTGGCAGCAAGCGCTATCACTGGATGCGAATCAATGGCGCGCAAAAAAACAATTTTCAGATGCTGGAGTCTCGATGGAACGCAACGTGCTGGTGCTCACTGCCACGCAGGCGCTATTTCAAACCACTTCGATCATGGTGATGACACTGTCCGGCCTCGTCGGCCTGATGCTTGCGCCGGACCGCAGCCTGGCCACACTGCCCATCGCCCTGATGGTCGTGGCCACCGCCACCTGCCTGATCCCTGCCTCACTGCTGATGCAGCGCTACGGCCGACGCACAGGTTTTCTCGTCGGCACCGCACTCGGCGCGCTGGCCGGCTTTCTGGGTGCCTATGCGATCACGCGCGACGACTTTGTGTTGTTCGTCGTCGCCAACATGCTGGTGGGCGCTTATCAGGCATTCGCACAGTTCTACCGCTTCGCGGCTGCCGACGTGGCAAACGATGCGTTCCGCAGCCGGGCGATTTCATGGGTGATCGCCGGCGGCGTGGCAGCTGCCGTGCTCGGCCCCGCGCTGGTGCGCTACACGCAAAACCTGGGAACACTGCCTTTTGTCGCACCGTATATTGCGATGGGCCTGCTCGCATTGCTTGCGGCGGCACTGCTGACAACCCTGCAGATTCCACCGCCCACATCGGAGGAGACACAAGGGCCAGCACGACCACTGCTGGCGATCATGCGTCAACCGGCTTTCCTGACCGCCCTCATCGCCTCCGCCATAGGTTCAGCGGTGATGATTCTGGCGATGACGGCAACACCGCTGGCCATGCAGCTATGCGGGCTGCCGGTAGCCGACGCCGCAACCGTAATCCAATGGCATGTGCTGGGCATGTTCGTGCCGTCTTTTTTCACCGGCCATCTGATCGCGCGCTTCGGCATACTGCCGGTGATGGCAGCCGGCGCGCTACTGCTCGGCAGTCATGTACTGGTGGCATTGAGCGGCGTCGAACGCCTGCACTTTTTGTCGGGGCTCACGCTGCTGGGCGTCGGCTGGAATTTTCTGTTCGTCAGCGGCACTACACTGCTGGCCACAACCTATCTGCCCGCCGAAAAGGCCAAAGTGCAGGCGATGCACGATTTCCTCGTGTTTGGCGCAGTGAGCATCGCGTCCTTTTCTGCCGGCCCTCTGCTCGATGCAGCCGGCTGGGATCTGGTGAACATCGCCGCAACGCCCCTGCTGGCGCTGATGCTTGGCGTATTGGCGATATTTGCGTTGCGCCCTGCGGCACAGCCGATCAATTAGCCCTGCTTCCCGGGCACCAGTTCTTCCTGCTTGCCGTCATCTTTTGCGTCATTGGCACGAACACGGGTAACCTTGGCATCCGCTGCGGACTGCTCGACGAAATGCGTGAAATCGATACGCCCGAACTCGACTGCCAATTGGCCACGCCGCGAGGCAATGTCTTCCGGACTCGTCGCCAACAGGTTGCCATCCGCCTGATTGCCGACCGCCATCAATGCATATGATCCGTCGGCCAGCGCGATCGTCTCAACCACGTCCGGCTTGCCGGCAACAACTTTCGCCTTGAACGCAGCCTGCAGAATTTCGCTCGGCACACCCTGCGAGACACGCCGTGCGCCGGCCACGCGCTGCACCACCAGTGCATTCGCCGCCGCAATAGCATCCAGCGTCTGCCCAGCCACCACCATATCGCGCAGGGCCTTCGCCTTTTGCTGCGCCAAGGCAGCGGCGCGCTCCGCCAACAACTCGGCACGGACCATATCCGCAACCTCGGCAAACGGCCGACGCGACGGCTTGCGACGCTCCTTCAGATGAAGCACAACAGCCTGGTCTGCGGTCACCTGGATGACGCCACTGTTGCGGCCATCTTCCAGAACGTCGGCCGACATCAGCTCCTTGAGGACTTTCGGATTGGCCGCGATGCCCGGGCCACCGGTACGACCAAACAGGCCGGTGCTGCGCACCTGCAGGCCCAATTTCGCCGCCGGATCCTGGAGATTGTCGCTTTCATACATTTGTGTGCCGAGATCCTCCAGCAGCGCATCATATTTTTCGCGCGCCCTGTCACGCCGCAAGCTTGCCAGGATACCGTCGCGTGCCAAGGCAAAGGACGGCGTCTCCACCGCCCGCACCGCAAGCAATTTCAGCAAGTGGTAGCCGTCGGCGCTTTTCACTGCGGCAGACACATCGTTGACCTTGAGGTGCAACAGCGCGCTATCGAGCGGCGCGTCCAGCACCCCAGCGCCGATGAAGCCAAGATCGCCACCATGGTCACGCGTACCCGCATCGTCGGAGTATTGGGCGGCAACCTTAACAAACGATTCGCCAGCCGCCAGCTTCGCGATCACTTCGTCGGCACGCGCTTTCGCCTGCTGGTCATTGCGATCCTTACCGGTGGCGATGAGGATGTGCGCTACATGCCGCTCGGCGTTCTGATTGGCCTGTGAAACCATCTGGTCGTATTTCGCACGCACATCAGACTCGGAGATCTGCTGGCTGGATGCATAATCGTCCAGATCAATTTGGACGTAATCGATCGCAAACTGCTCTTCGCTCATGTAGCCGGCCGGGTTGGCGTCGTAGCGTGCCCGTACATCGGCGTCGGTTACCGATACGGCAGGCGCGAACGCAGTCGGCGACAACACCAACCAGGCCACATCACGCTGCTGCTCGCCGATACGCGTCAACAATTCGATATCCTGACGGGTAGCAAAAGAAGAGTCGCGCAGCGCGCCAGTCAATTGTTGCGACAGCAAATCCTCGCTGATGCGCTTGCGGAACTCTGCGGCGTTGGCATAGCCATTGCGCTGAATCAGTTGCTGAAACAGTTCCGGCGAGAATTTGCCCGCAGCATCCTTGAAACCGTCCATGCCCTGGATGGTTTCCTGAACCAGGTGCGGGTGGGCAAGCAACCCGAGGTCGCGGGATACGTCAACCATGGCCCGCTGGCGAATCAGGCTCTCCAGAACGTCCTCGCGCTTGATCACCTCTTCAAGCGTCTTGCGATCAATTTTCCCCTCATAACGCGACATAATCGTTTCGACGGCCCGATCGAGTTCGCCGGCAAAGATCGGCTCGCCGTTGACCTCGGCAATCTCGCCACGCGTTCCGGGAGGCGTAGCGCTCCAGAACATCGTCACCACGAAAATAACCAGCACCCCGGCCAGCAACGCGCGACCGAGCCAACCACGCAAAAAATTGCGAAACGCGTCCATTGATCTCTCCACGAATGTCCGGGCAGGCGGGGCCTGAAACCCCGGCAGCCGGCGATTATACCGATCCGCCGCGATCAGGACCGGCCAGCAGGACCCAACTGTGACGCAAATATGCCAGGCACAAAAAAACGCGCCCCCTTCGGGCGCGTTTTTTGATTATTACAGGATGCCCGTTCGGGGGGTCAATTCAGAGCGTCTTTCAGCGCCTTGCCCGCCTTGAAGGCCGGTGCTTTCGAGGCAGAAATGGCGATTTCCTTGCCTGTCTGCGGGTTGCGGCCGGTACGGGCAGCCCGGTCCTTGACGACGAAAGTGCCGAAGCCGATCAAGGCCACCTGGTCGCCGCCCTTGAGGGCGCCGGTGATTGCTTCAATCGCAGCATCGAGTGCACGACCAGCATCAGCCTTCGACAGATCGGCCCTTTCTGCAATGCGATCAACAAGTTCGGATTTATTCACGAGAAACCTCTTTGAGTGTGCAACAGGATTTTGGTCAACCACGGGAGGGATGCACTGCCGGACACATCAACCCTGCGCGAAGAGCCGGAATTTATACCAATCTAAAAAAAGGCATGTCAAGGAAAAGGCGATAACGAAACACCGACACCGCACTTGACGGCACGGGTGTTTGCGCGTCTGCTGATTGCGTCAGTGCCTGCTAATGCGGCCGTCTTCGGCCGGTTTCTCATCAGACTTGACGACATCGCGGATTGCCGGCTCTTCCGCCAACGGCTGCGGCGAATGTATCAGTGCAATCGCCAACACCTCATCAATCCACGATACAGCGCAAATATCCAGATCACCTTTGATGTTGTCGGGAATATCCTTGAGATCGCGCTCGTTTTCTTTCGGGATGATCACCGTACGAATGCCACCGCGATGCGCTGCCAGCAGTTTTTCCTTGAGCCCGCCGATCGGCAACACTTGGCCTCGCAGGGTAATTTCGCCGGTCATGGCAACGTCTGCGCGCACTGCAATACCGGTCAGCACCGACACCATCGCCGTGCACATGCCAATGCCCGCGCTCGGGCCATCCTTCGGGGTAGAACCTTCGGGTACGTGCAGATGGATATCGTGATTTTCATAAAAATCCGGCCGGATTCCCAGCGCGCGGGCACGGCTGCGCACCACAGTCAGAGCCGCCTTGATCGACTCTTGCATCACATCGCCGAGTTTGCCGGTCATCTGGTGCTTGCCCTTGCCGGACACGGCCACCGCCTCGATGGTCAGCAGATCGCCGCCGGCCTGCGTCCAGGCAAGGCCCGTGACCTGCCCAATGCGATCACTCTCTTCGGCCCTGCCATAACTGCACTTGCGCACGCCAAGGTAGTGCTCAAGCGTGCCTGCCTCCACCAGCACCGGCTCAAGGTTACCGGCAAGCGCATGCTCTTTGACCACCTTGCGGCAGATCTTGGATATCTCCCGCTCAAGATTCCGCACGCCGGCTTCACGCGTGTAATAGCGAATAATGTCGCGAATAGCGGCATCGTCGACCACCAACTCACCCTTCTTCAGGCCATTGGCCTCGATCTGTTTAGGCACCAGGTAACGGTTGGCAATGCTGACCTTTTCGTCCTCGGTGTAACCCGGAATACGAATGACTTCCATACGATCAAGCAATGGCGCCGGGATGTTCATTGAATTCGATGTGCAGATGAACATCACATCCGACAGGTTGTAGTCGACTTCAAGATAGTGATCGTTGAAGGCGTGATTCTGTTCCGGATCGAGCACTTCCAGCAGCGCCGAAGCCGGGTCGCCGCGCATGTCGACGCCCATCTTGTCGATTTCATCAAGCAGGAACAGCGGGTTGCGCACACCCACCTTGGCCAGCTTCTGGATGATCTTGCCGGGCAATGAACCGATGTAAGTGCGGCGGTGGCCGCGAATTTCCGCCTCGTCACGCACGCCGCCCAGCGCCATGCGCACGAACTGGCGATGGGTGGCGCTGGCGATGGACTTGCCAAGCGAGGTCTTGCCGACACCCGGCGGGCCGACCAGACACAGGATCGGGCCACGCGGCGAACTCACCCGCGTCTGCACTGCCAGATATTCCAGTATGCGTTCCTTGACCTCATCGAGGCCGTAGTGATCCTTGTCGAGCACCGCACGCGCATGGTTGATATCAAGCCGAACCTTGCTGCGCTTCTTCCAGGGCACCTGCACCAGCCAGTCAACGTAACTGCGCGACACCGTCGCCTCGGCGCTCATCGGCGCCATCATCTTCAGCTTCTTAAGCTCAGCCAAGGCGCGATCACGCGCCGCCTTGGGCATCCCCGCCGCTTCGACACGTTTGGCGAGCTCGTCGACCTCGTTGACATTGTCCTCACCGAGTTCCTTCTGGATCGCCTTCATCTGCTCGTTGAGGTAGTACTCGCGCTGACTTTTCTCCATCTGCTTTTTGACGCGCGTGCGAATCCGCTTGTCGACTTCCAGTACATCGAGTTCCGCCTCCAGCAGACCCATCAGGTGCTCGATGCGCTGGCGGAGATCCGGCAGCTCAAGCACCTGCTGTTTGGCGTCCAGACGCAACGCCAAGTGGGCCGCAATGGTGTCGGCGAGCCGCCCGGCGTCCTCGATTCCGGTAACGGCAGACAGCACTTCGGGCGGAACTTTCTTGCTGAGCTTCACGTACTGCTCAAATTGCGACAGCAGCGCGCGGCCGAGTGCCTCAGCCTCGGCTTCGCGCACATCGGGCATCGGCAACAGGGTGACGTCGGCGCTGACGTGATCGGCGTGGGTCAGGAAGCGAACCAGCGTCGCACGCTGGACACCCTCCACCAGCACCTTGACAGTACCATCCGGCAATTTGAGCAACTGCAGAATCGTCGCCACCGTGCCAACCTCGTACAGCCCTGGCCCGGCAGGGTCGTCGTCGGCGGCGCTACGCTGGGCAACGAGGAAAATCTGCTTGTCGTTGCCCATGGCCTGCTCAAGGGCGCAAATCGACTTCGGGCGGCCGACAAACAGCGGGATCACCATGTGCGGATAGACAACCACATCCCGCAACGGTAACAGGGGTATGTCGTGGTGGACTGCGGCGGGATCAAGTTCGGCCATGCGGGCTATTTTCCGTGTGTGCGCAAGAACCTTGCGTGCTCCGAAGATGAGGCCGACGCCCGAAAATGACAAGGGCCCGTCCCCGGGCCCTTGTCATCCCGTATCAGCTTATGCGTCGGGAGCCGCCGCCTTGCGGCCCACCTCGGCACCCTCGTAGATCAGAATCGGCTCGGACTCGCCAGTAATGGTCGATGCATCCACGACCACCTTGGCGATGCCATTGGCCGACGGCACGTTGTACATCGTCTCAAGCAATACGCCTTCGAGAATCGAACGCAGACCACGGGCACCGGTCTTGCGCAGCATCGCCTTGCGGGCCACGGCGCGCAGGGCGTCCTCGCGGAAATCAATCTCCACGCCTTCCATCTCGAACAGCCGCCGGTACTGCTTGACCAGCGCGTTGCGCGGCTCGGTGAGTATCTGCACAAAGGCATCCTCGCTGAGCTCCTCAAGCGTCGCCAGAATCGGCAAGCGCCCGACAAACTCAGGAATCAGGCCGTACTTGACCAGATCTTCCGGCTCGACATCCTTGAGCGTCTCGCCAACGTTCTTCTTGTTTTCACGGCTCTTGATGTCTGCCGAGAAACCGATGCCGCCCTTTTCAGAACGCGAGCGGATGATTTTCTCCAGGCCATCGAAAGCGCCACCGCAGATAAACAGGATGTTGCCGGTGTCGACCTGCAGGAATTCCTGCTGCGGATGCTTGCGGCCCCCCTGCGGCGGCACCGATGCCACGGTACCCTCGATCAGCTTCAGCAATGCTTGCTGCACGCCTTCGCCGGACACGTCGCGAGTGATTGACGGGTTCTCGCTCTTGCGCGAGATTTTATCGATCTCGTCGATGTACACAATGCCGCGCTGCGCCTTCTCGACGTCGTAATCGCACTTCTGCAGCAGCTTCTGAATGATGTTCTCGACATCCTCGCCAACATAGCCCGCTTCGGTAAGCGTAGTGGCATCGGCAATGGTGAACGGCACGTTGAGCAACCGCGCGAGCGTCTCGGCCAGCAAGGTCTTGCCGGACCCGGTCGGGCCAATCAGCAGAATATTGCTCTTGCTGAGTTCGACATCCTTGCCCTTGCCCTCGTTCGAGCGCAACCGCTTGTAGTGGTTATAGACCGCCACCGCAAGAATTTTCTTGGCACGCTCCTGACCGATCACGTACTCATCGAGGGTGCCCTTGATTTCTCGCGGATTGGGCAGCCGGTCGCCACTGCGATGCGTGTCCTCCTGAACTTCTTCACGAATGATGTCGTTGCACAGATCAACGCATTCGTCGCAAATGAAAACCGAAGGGCCGGCAATCAGCTTGCGGACTTCCTGCTGGCTCTTGCCGCAGAACGAACAGTAGAGCAGCTTGCCGTCGCCACCCCGGCTGTCAGATTCGTTCGCCATTTACAAAATCCCCGGAGAATACTGTTGGTAGTTAAACTCGCTTCTGCAGCACCTGATCGACCAGACCGTAGGCTTTGGCTTCTTCCGCACTCATGAAGTTATCGCGATCGGTGTCGCCGGTGATGCGCGCTATTGGCTGGCCGGAATGATGCGCAAGGATCTGGTTCAGCTTGTCCTTGATCTTGAGGATTTCCTGGGCGTGGATGGCGATATCCGATGCCTGGCCCTGAAAACCGCCCAGCGGCTGGTGAATCATGATCCGGGAGTTCGGCAGAACATAACGCTTGCCGTGCGCGCCGGCGGTCAACAGCAGGGCGCCCATGCTGGCTGCCTGACCAATACACATGGTCGAGATATCCGGTTTCACAAACTGCATGGTGTCGTAGATCGACATCCCGGAAGTCACCGAACCGCCCGGGCTGTTGATGTAGAGCTGAATGTCCTTGTCGGGATTTTCAGCCTCAAGAAACAGCATCTGGGCGACTACAAGGTTGGCCATGTGGTCCTCAACCTGGCCCACCAGAAAAATCACCCGCTCTTTGAGCAGACGGGAATAGATGTCGAAGGAGCGCTCGCCACGCGCCGTTTGCTCGATCACCATGGGGACCAGGCCCAGGGCCTGTGGATCAAGATGCCGGGCGGTATGACGCACGTACTGGTCGTGCATACCGCTGGTGTAGTACTTGTTCATAGAGGCCCCCGGAGCAATAAATAAGGATAAGAACAGGGGCTACGGTAATGCCTCCCCCCCTAACTGGCAATGACGGCGCGCAGTGCGGGGTGGGGCATGGGGGTATGCCCGACTCAGTTCAAGCCAGCCAGGCGGCGGCAGGGATCAAGCGCGAAGCGGCCGGACAGCCTCCTGGTAGGAGACCTGCGTTGGGGTGACCTTCGCATCGCGCAGGATGCGCTCGACCACCTGCTCCTCAAGCACTGCCAGTTCGATCTGCCGCAGACTCGTGGGGTTGGTGTAGTACCAGTTCACCACGTCCTGCGGCACCTCGTAGGACTCGGCAACTTCCTCCACCTGCGTGCGCACACGCTCGGCATCGACACGAATGCCTTCGGTCTTGACGATCTCACCGACAATCAGGCCCAACAGCACAGACTTGCGCGCCTGCTCGCTGAAAAGTTCATCCGGCAGCAATGACGGATCGACCTTGGCGCCACCGAACTGCTGCATCATGTTCTGACGCAAGCGCTGAATTTCCTGGGCCACGAGCGCACGCGGCAGATCGATACTGGCCGACCGGCCAAGCTGCTCCATCACCTGTGTCTTGACGCGGTTGCGCAGCGCCGCGCGCAATTCGCGCTCCATGTTGCGCCGCACCTCAATCTTGAATTTATCAAGACTGGATTCACGAATACCAAAACTGTTGAAGAACTGCTCATTGAGTTCCGGCAACTTTTGCTCCAGCACTTTCTTGACGGTGATCCTGAACGTCACCGCCTGACCCTTGAGCTCATCATTCGAATAATCGGCCGGAAAGGTGAGCTCCAGCGTGCGCTCGTCACCTGCCACCACGCCAACCAGGCCTTCTTCGAAACCCGGAATCATGCGGCCGGCACCGAGCTGAATTTTCGCATCCGTGGCCGAACCACCCTTGAATTCGGCGCCGTTGCGGGTGCCGACGAAATCGATCTCGACCATATCGTCCATCGCTGCGGCACGTGCAACTTCCTGCGGCGTGGCGCGCTGACGACGCAAGGTGACAACCATTTCCTCGACGTCGGCATCGGTGACCGCACCCGTCGGCTGCTCAACCGCAATGGTGGTGAAATCACCCAGGCTGACTTCCGGGTAAACCTCGAAAACAGCAACAAACTCCAGATCCTTGCCTGGCTCATTGGTAACCGGCTCGATGCGCGGATTGCCGGCCGGATTGAGTTTTTGTTCGCGAACCGCTTCCAGAAAGCTGTCGCGCATGACATCGCCGAGCACTTCCTGACGAATCGGGCCGGCATAACGGCGGCGCACTTCCGACATCGGTACCTTGCCCGGGCGGAAACCGTCGATGCGCATCCGGGTGGCTGCATCCTTCAGGCGCGCCTCGACAGCAACGTCGATGCGAGCGGCCGGCACGTCAACCTTGAGGCGGCGCTCAAGGCCGGAGGTGATTTCGACGGAAACTGCCATGGCGTCCTCTCTGTAGTCGCGCTGGCGACTGCCGAAAGGCAGTTGCCGGAAAAGGGGCGCGATTATAGTGGAAGCCGGCCCCAAAGAGAAAACCCCCGGCAGGGAACTGCCGGGGGTTCTATATGGGGTGGCTGACGGGACTCGAACCCGCGACAACCGGAATCACAATCCGGGACTCTACCAGCTGAGCTACAGCCACCACGAAACCGCATCATTAATAGTATCGCCAAACGAAGCGGATCACCTTGCGGATGGCGCGCCCGGCAGGACTCGAACCTGCTACCTACGGCTTAGAAGGCCGTTGCTCTATCCGGATGAGCTACGGGCGCATTCATGGTCGGTGTTGAGGGATTCGAACCCCCGACCCTCTGCTCCCAAAGCAGATGCTCTACCAGACTGAGCTAAACACCGGAATCTGCCGGCCTGACCTTCCCGCAAGGGAGGCGCGCATGATACTGACACCCCCCTGCCCCGTCAATTTGGTGCGACAATGCGCGCCCGCCGGAGCCACGGAAAATGCACGATGAGCGCGCTCGTTCTCGACGGTAAAGCCGTTGCCCAGCAAAGCGAAGCCGAGATGACTGCGCGGGTCATCGCACTGCAAGCGAAGAGCAACGGCCGCACACCGATTCTCGCAACCATCCTCGTTGGCGAAGACCCGGCTTCCGCCACCTACGTGAAAATGAAGGGTAATGCCTGCCGGCGCGTGGGCATGGAGTCGCTGGCCGTCACGCTGCCCGCAGCCACCACTACCGGCGAACTGCTCGCCACCATCGCCACACTGAACGCCAATCCGGACGTGCACGGCATCTTGTTGCAGCACCCGGTACCCGAGCAGATCGACGAGCGGGCCTGCTTCGATGCCATTGCCCTGGGCAAGGATGTCGACGGTGTTACCTGTCTGGGTTTTGGGCGCATGAGCATGGGCGAGGCTGCGTATGGCTCGGCAACGCCGCAGGGCATCATGCGCTTGCTCGCCAGCTACAACATCGAACTTGCCGGCCGGCACGCGGTGGTGGTCGGCCGCAGCCCGATCCTCGGCAAGCCGATGGCGATGATGCTGCTGGCAGCGAATGCAACTGTCACGATCTGCCACTCGCGCACCAGGGATCTTGCTGACCACACCAAGCGTGCCGATATCGTGGTCGGCGCAGTCGGCAAGCCGCAGTTCATCAAGGCGGCATGGATCAAGGATGGCGCCGTGGTCATCGATGCCGGGTATCACCCCGGCGGCGTTGGCGATATTGAACTGGCGCCATTGGTTGAACGCGTTGCCGCCTATACGCCGGTGCCCGGTGGCGTCGGGCCGATGACAATCAATACGTTGATAGTGCAGACAGTGGCAGCGGGGGAAAAGGCGCTGGCTGCGTTGTGAGCGCCGGCTGGTTCGGGAGGTGGACGTTCAGCCCCCTCCGAGCCAGCCGGCGCGGGAACGTGCCGACGCCTTCGAGTTACTTTGTAAAACCGTCGCGCAGGGTGACGGTGAGGTTGAAGACAGGCGCGCCGGGCTGGGTGTCGTGCAGATCGGCGCAGAAATAGCCTTCGCGTTCGAACTGGAAGCGCTCTTCGGGCTGCGCATTGCGCAACGCCGGTTCGACGCGGGCACCGCGAATCACGGCGAACGACCGCAGATTGATGAACGAGAGAAAATCGCGGCCATCATGGCCGTCGGGCCTCGGGTCGGTGAACAGGCGATCGTAGAGGCGCACTTCGCAGGCGACGGATTCCTGCGCCGGTACCCAGTGGATCACGCCCTTCACCTTGCGGCCTTCCGGGTTCTTGCCGAGCGTGTTGGCATCGTGTGAGCACTTCAGTTCGACGACGCTGCCGGCGGCATCCTTCACCACTTCGTCACAGCGAATCACGTAGGAGGCGCGCAGGCGCACTTCCTGGCCAGGCTCCAGCCGCTTCCAACCGGCCGGCGGTGCCGCGCTGAAATCTTCCTGATCGATGAATATCTCGCGCGTCATCGGGATGGTGCGCTCGCCGAGGGACGCATCTTTCGGGTGACACGGCAGCGTCAGTTCCTGCACTTGACCGGCCGGCCAGGTGGTGATGACGACCTTCAACGGCCGCAACACACACATGGCGCGCGGTGCGGATTTGTCGAGATCGTCGCGAATAGCGAATTCCAGCATCGACATATCGACCACGCCATCGCTGCGCGTCACACCGATCATCTCGCAGAAATGCCGGATCGACGCCGGCGTATAACCGCGCCGGCGCAGGCCGGAAATGGTCGGCATGCGCGGGTCGTCCCAGCCCAGAACATGGCCTTCGTCGACCAGTTGCTTGAGCTTGCGCTTGGACGTGATGGTGTAATTCAGGTTGAGCCGTGCAAATTCGTACTGCCGTGGCTGGCAGGCAATCGTGATGTGCTGCAACACCCAATCGTACAACGGGCGATGATCCTCGAACTCCAACGTACACAGCGAATGGGTGATGCCTTCGAGAGCATCGGAAATCGGGTGGGTGTAGTCATACATCGGGTACACACACCAGGCGTCCCCGGTTTGATGATGGTGCGCCTTGCGAATGCGATAGATTGCCGGATCGCGCATATTGATGTTGGGCGACGCCATGTCGATTTTCGCCCGCAACACGCACTGGCCTTCGTCGAACTCGCCCTTGCGCATGCGCTCGAAAAGATCGAGGTTTTCCGCCACCGAACGCGCACGGAACGGGCTGTTCGCGCCGGCTTCCGTCAGACTGCCGCGACCTTTGCGCATTTCCTCGGCCGATTGCGAATCAACATAGGCCAGGCCCTTGCCGATCAGCTCAAGGGCAAACGCATGCAATTGCGCGAAATAGGACGACGCATAGCGCACCTCGCCATGCCAGGCGAAGCCAAGCCACTTGACATCGCGCTGGATGGCGTCGATGTACTCCTGCGATTCCTTCTCCGGGTTGGTGTCATCGAAACGCAGATTGCAGGTGCCCTGGTAATCGAGCGCAATGCCGAAGTTCAGGCAGATCGACTTGGCATGACCAATATGCAGGTGGCCGTTTGGCTCCGGCGGGAACCGGGTAACGACCTTTTGGTGCTTGCCGGCGGCAAGGTCGGCTTCAACGATCTGGCGCAGGAAGTTGGTCGGCGACGCGTGCTCGGTGCTGCTCATGGTGTCCGCTGGCTGATACGGGATGGCCCGGAAAGACAGGTCTGCTAGACTCACCCGCGACGCCAGTTCCGGCGCCCGCGCAATGGCCTTGGCAGATGGCCCGGGCAGGCAGACGGCACGCACCCGGGCTGAAAGGCCCGATAGTTTACCGGCCGCTCCCGGCCGCTACCAGCAGGCACTTCCCTTCCCCCCCTCGCAAACAGGATTTTTCCATGAAAGTGGCACTTCGTACCTCCGCCGGCGACATCATCATTGAACTCGACAACGCGAAAGCGCCAGTGAGCGTCGAGAATTTTGTGAACTACGTGAAGGCCGGCCACTACGACGGCACGATCTTTCACCGCGTGATCAAGGATTTCATGATCCAGGGCGGCGGCTTCACTGCCGACATGAACCAGAAGAATGTCCGGGCCTCGATCCGGAACGAAGCCAATAACGGCCTGAAGAACCTGCGCGGCACCATCGCCATGGCCCGCACCAACGAGCCGCACTCGGCCAGTTCGCAGTTCTTCATCAACACTGTCGACAACGACTTCCTGAATTTCCGCAGCGAAACAGCACAGGGCTGGGGCTATGCAGTATTTGGCAAGGTGGTTGAAGGCATGGCCACGGTCGATGCCATCCGCAACGTGCGCACCGGCAGTGGCGGCATGCACAAAGATGTCCCGGTCGAACCGGTAACCATCAACAAAGCCGAAGTGATCGCCTGATTGCAAACCGGAAACACACACGATGAAAACCCTGCTGATTCTCCTTGTCACCAGCTTCGGCAACATCACTGTCGAGCTGGATGGCGCGAAAGCACCGCAATCCGTTGATAACTTCGTCAAGTATGTGAACGAAGGTCACTATAACGGCACCATATTCCACCGCGTGATCGACGGCTTCATGATTCAGGGCGGCGGCTTCACCCCGACCATGCAGCAAAAGCCGACCCGCGCACCGATCAGGAACGAAGCCGACAACGGTTTGAAGAATGAGCGCGGCACCCTCGCCATGGCCCGCACCAACGATCCGCACTCGGCAACGGCGCAATTCTTCATCAATACCGTCGACAACCGTTTCCTCGACCATACCGGCAAGACACCGGGCGGCTGGGGCTATACCGTGTTCGGCCGCGTGGTCGCAGGCATGGACGTGGTCGACAAAATCGCGAAAGTACCTACCGGCATGCAGGACATGCCAAACGAAATCGTGCTGATCAAGGAAGCGCGGCTGCTCAACATGACCGAGAAAAACAAGAAAATACCTGCGCAGTCAGTGGCCCCCGATGTGAAAGAAAAACTCTGATGCAGGACACGCTGTTCATCTCCGACCTGCACCTCGACGAGGAGCAACCCGCCATCGCCGATGGCTTGCTCGCTTTCCTCAGGCGCGAGGCGGCGCACGCCCACACCCTGTATGTGCTGGGCGACCTGTTCGAGGTCTGGATCGGAGATGACAACGAAACGCTTTTCAATACCCGCATCGCGGCTGCATTGCGCGCCTTTACGGATGCCGGCCGGGCGCTGTATTTCATGCACGGCAACCGCGATTTCATGTTGGGCGAAGCATTCGCCGCGCGCTGCGGCGGCACGCTGATCGGCGAAAACACCCACATTGACCTGCACGGCACCCGCACACTGCTGCTGCACGGCGACAGCCTGTGCACCGACGACCACGACTACCAGAAATTCCGCACCATGGTCCGCACGCCGCAGTGGCAGGAGAATATCCTCCGTCAGCCGCTGCCGGCGCGGCTGGCGCTGGCCGCGAAAATGCGTGGCGAATCGAAAACGCGCAATGCCAACAAGGCCGAGAACATTATGGACGTGAATGAGCAGGCGGTCGCTGCCGCGCTGCGCGAACATCATGCCGAGGCGATCCTGCACGGCCATACCCACCGGCCGGCAGTACACCGCGTCGAACTCGGCGAGCGCACGGCCACCCGCTACGTACTGGGTGATTGGCACGCTGGAAAAGCCTGGTGCATCCGCGCCAACAGCAGCGGCATTCACCTGGAATCGTTCACGCCCTGAAAACCGTCGCGCTGCACGCCTGGCGATCAGGGCAGCGCCGCCGGCACGCCGCTGTGAAAGCGGAACTCCGTATCCGGGCTTTCAATGAGATCACGTTCGATTTGCCGAAACAACGCGATACGTGCGTCGATCGGTACCGTGGCATAGCGCAGCGCCAAATCGAGATAATCCGTGTAGTGACGCTCTTCGCTGCGCAACAGGAAGCGGTAGTAGCGCGCGAGCTCCGCGTCGAGAAACGGTGCCAACGCCGCAAACCGCTCGCAGGAGCGCGCTTCGATGAAAGCACCGACGATAAGCGTATCCACCAGCCTTGCCGGCTCTTCGTTGCTCATATGCCGGCGCAGCCCACTCGCATAGCGCGCCGCCGACAGCGGCCGATACGCAATGCCACGCTGCTGCATGATTGCCGCCACCTGCTCGAAGTGCAGCAGCTCCTCGCGCGCCAACTGGCCAAGCGGGGCAATCAGTTCCGTTTTGTCGGCATGACGAAACAGCAGGTTCAGCGCTGTGGAAGCCGCCTTTTTCTCGCAATTGGCGTGGTCGATCAGCAGGATGTCGAGATTGGCAACGGCTGCGTCGATCCAGCCTTGCGGCGTGGGGCAGCCGACAAACGCGGCGCAAGACAGGTGAGCAGCCATCAGCAAATCCAGTACCGGGGTTGAAGTGGCATGGCATAAAGGGCGGTGATTATAGACCCGTCGCCGGCATCCCCGGCGCTCGTCTACACTGGCCACGCCCTTAATCTGTTGCCAATCTCACGAATCATCCGGCTACCGTGAACGACAAAACCCCTTCCCGCACCAAACGCCTGCTCGCCGTGGTTTTCGTGCGCCTCTTCGCGTTTATGCCGCTGTGGCTTGCCCATGCCATTGGTGCCGCACTCGGCCTGCTGGCGGGTTACCTGCCGACGCGTGAACGCGCCACGGCCGCCACCAATATCGCCCTGTGCTTTCGCGAACAGGATGCCGCCTGGCAAAAGCGCCTGTTGCATCGCCACTACATTGAGACCGGCAAGGCCTTCGCCGAAACCTGCGGCATCTGGACGCGCCCTGGCGAGGTATATCTGGCGAAGGTGCGCCATGTGGTCGGCCACGAGCTGCTGAAAGCAGCGCGTGCATCCGGCGACGGCGTGCTACTGCTCGTGCCTCACCTGGGCAACTGGGAAATTGCCGCGAACTGGTGCACCAGCCGCTTTCCAGTCACCGGGCTGTACCGCCCGGGCAAATACCCCGAAATCGATGGGCTGATGCGCAGCGGCCGCGAACAATATCAGGGCACCGCTGTGCCGACCGACGCTGCTGGCGTGCGCGCCATGGTAAAGACACTGGCCACCGGCGGCGTGCTGTTCATTCTGCCGGACCACGAGCCCGACCATACGGGCGGTGAATTCGCGCCGTTGTTTGGCTTGCCGGCGCTCACCGGCACACTCACCTCAAAACTGGTGAACGGCCGCCGGCCAATCCGCACCCTGCTGCTGTACGCCCGCCGACTGCCCTGGGCCGCCGGCTGGGAGCTGGTGTTCCGCGAGGCTGATCCGCAACTGCGCCATGCGGATCTCACCGTCTCGCTCACCGCACTCAACCGCTCCGTCGAAGCGCTGATCCGCGAGTGCCCTGCGCAATACCAGTGGACCTACAAACGCTTCAAACGTTTTCCGCCGGGCGGCCGGAAGGTCTACACACGCTAGCGGGAAGATCAAGGTGATGCGGAACAACGCAACCACCCAACCTATGGCTGGTATCACCGAGATTTATGGCGCCGCCGCCCGATGATTCCTTAACCAAATGCTCCCGTTCCGCTAGAATCCACGCCCTCCATGCCTACCGGGGATACCACCGTGCTCGAAGCCTATCGCCTACATGTCGCTGAACGCGCCACCCTCGGCATTCCGCCCAAGGCGCTCGATGAGAAGCAGGTCGCCGCACTCGTTGAATTGCTGAAAAATCCGCCAAAAGGCGAAGAGCAGTTTCTGGTCGATCTCCTGTCCCACCGCGTGCCGCCCGGCGTTGACGCAGCGGCCTACGTGAAAGCGGCATTCCTCGCCGACATCACCAAAGGCAAGGCGAAAAGCCCGCTGATCGACCGCAAACTGGCCACAAAACTGCTCGGCACGATGATCGGCGGTTATAACGTCCACCCGCTGATTGAACTGATTGACGATGCCGAAGTGGGCGACATCGCCACCTCAGCACTCACCAAAACTCTGCTGATTTTCGACAACTTCCACGACGTGGAAGAGAAAGCAAAAACCAGCAAGAACGCCGCACAAATCCTCAAGAGCTGGGCCGATGCCGAATGGTTCACCTCGCGCCCGGAAGTGCCAAAGAAGATCACCATTACCGTCTTCAAGGTAACTGGCGAAACCAACACCGACGATCTCTCTCCGGCACAGGACGCCTGGAGCCGCCCCGACATGCCGCTACATGCACTCGCCATGTTGAAAAATGCGCGCGATGGCATCACCCCGGACAAGCCGGGCACGGTTGGCCCGATCAAGCAGATAGAAGCACTGAAGGCGAAAGGCCATATCGTTGCTTACGTGGGTGACGTAGTCGGCACCGGCTCCAGCCGCAAATCCGCCACCAACTCAGTGCTGTGGTTTACCGGCAACGACATTCCGTTTGTACCGAACAAGCGCGACGGCGGCATCTGCATCGGCTCGAAAATTGCGCCGATTTTCTATAACACGATGGAAGATGCCGGCGCCCTGCCATTCGAGTGCGACGTGACAAACCTGAATATGGGTGACGTCGTTGACGTGTACCCGTATGAAGGCAAGATCACCAAACACGACACCCAGGATGTTGTCGCGACGTTCTCGCTGAAAACCGACGTACTGCTCGACGAAGTGCGCGCCGGCGGCCGCATCAATTTGATGATCGGTCGTGGCCTCACCGCAAAAACGCGTGCCGCACTGGGCCTGCCCGCTTCCACCGCATTCCGCGATGTTGTGCAGCCGAAGGACACCGGCAAGGGTTATACGCTGGCGCAAAAAATGGTCGGCAAGGCGTGCAACGTCAAAGGCGTGCGGCCAGGCACCTATTGCGAACCGCGCATGACCACCGTGGGCTCACAGGACACCACCGGCCCGATGACCCGCGACGAACTGAAAGACCTCGCCTGCCTCGGCTTTTCTGCTGACCTGGTGATGCAGTCGTTCTGCCACACCGCCGCGTATCCGAAACCGGTTGATGTACAAACGCACCACACGCTGCCAGATTTCATCATGAATCGCGGCGGTGTTTCGCTGCGCCCCGGTGACGGTATCATCCACTCTTGGCTGAACCGCATGTTGTTACCGGACACCGTTGGCACCGGCGGCGACTCGCACACCCGTTTTCCGCTCGGCATTTCCTTCCCGGCCGGCTCCGGCCTGGTGGCATTTGCTGCCGCGACCGGCGTAATGCCGCTCGACATGCCGGAATCCGTTCTGGTGCGTTTCAAGGGCAAGATGCAGCCGGGTATTACCCTGCGCGATCTGGTGCACGCAATTCCGTATGTGGCGATCCAAAAAGGCGATCTCACCCTCGAGAAGAAAGGCAAAAAGAACGTTTTCAACGGCCGTATTCTGGAAATTGAAGGCCTGGAAACACTGACCGTGGAACAGGCATTTGAACTCTCCGATGCCTCTGCAGAGCGTTCCGCCGCCGGCTGCACCATTTCGCTTTCTGAAGCGAGCGTGAAGGAATACCTCACCTCCAACATCACCCTGTTGAAGTGGATGATCAGCCAGGGTTATGGCGACGTGCGCACGATTTCGCGCCGCATTGAAGCGATGCAGCAGTGGCTGGCCAAACCGGAACTGATGCGCGCCGACAAGGACGCCGAGTACGCCGCCGTTTACGAAATTGATCTGGCCGACATCAAGGAACCGATCCTGTGCTGCCCGAATGACCCGGACGATGCCAAACCGCTCTCGCAGGTGGCCGGCGAAAAAATTGACGAGGTATTTATTGGTTCGTGCATGACCAATATCGGCCACTTCCGCGCTGCCGGCAAACTGCTGAACAAGGTGGAAGGCGGTTCGCTCAGCACACGCCTCTGGCTCGCGCCACCGACCAAGATGGACGAACACCAGTTGATGGAAGAGGGCTATTACAACATCTACGGCCGCGCCGGTGCGCGTACCGAAATGCCGGGCTGCTCGCTGTGCATGGGCAACCAGGCGCGCGTAGCGCCGAACAGCACCTGCGTTTCAACGTCCACGCGCAACTTCCCGAACCGTCTTGGCCAAGGTGCGAATGTTTATTTGGCTTCTGCGGAACTCGCGTCCGTTGCGGCGGTGATGGGCAAACTGCCCACCGTGGCCGAGTACATGGTGTATGCGAAGCAGATCGACTCAATGTCCACCGACATCTACCGCTACCTGAACTTTGACCGCATGGGCGAATACACCGAGCCGGCGGACAAGGTGAAGATCGTGGTGGGGCAAGCGCAGTAAGCCTTACCGATCGAGGACCTTGCGCTTCAACAAAAAGGCCCGCTTCTGCGGGCCTTTTTGTTGCGCCAAAACAGCAACAAGACATGGGGCGAGCCACCCCGAAACGAAGCACCCGCGTCCGGCCTGAAATAGACCACTGAAAACGGTGTGTACTGAAAATCAGTCGGGTGCTGTTACCGTTTACCTGCGTCACTCCCTGAACCGCCCTTGCGCCCATCGTCTGCACTGAGCTTCTCAATGGTGCGGGTCAATTCCTGTATCCGGTTGTTCAATGCCTCAACTTCCCTCTTGTTGGGGATGCCCAAACGCGACAGTGCACCGGTGAGCCTGTCATCAAAGGCTTTTTCCATTTTCTCCAGAGTCTCACCGGTGCGTCCCTTGACCCGAGTCTTCACCTCTTCAACCCGCGTCTCGGTCTTTTCACGTGCACGAGATTCCACATCTCGGCCGGCATCAACGAGGTTCTCGAATAATTTGCTGCCCTCTTCTTCCGCTTTCGCAAAGGCTCCGAGGCCAGCCAACCATATCTGATGGGTATATTTGCGAAGATCTGCGGTACTGCCGACCTCACGCAGGCGGCGGAGTTTTTCTTCGAATTGATCCGGGTCGTTCATGCCACCGTACCGATTGCAGTCGCTGCCAGGGGATTATCGCGCCAAAGGCACGGGTTCCACGGACGGGAACCCGTTGGGCAAGGCCCGGCGATTGGGAAAGCGGGCAAGGCCCGGAAAGAAGCGAACAGAAGCCAATGCAGTGCATCATCTGGGGCCTCCAACCGGGCAAGCCCACGGCGGGAAGTGTAGGGGGAGCAGCGGAGAGCACCGCCAGACAATGTCGGACAGTTCGACAGCATCATCAAGATACGCACAGAATCCGATGAAAGGACTTGTGCGTCGCCGCCACCAAAAGCTCAGCCCTACTTCTCCTGGCCAGGCTTGCCACCCAGACGATCAAAGACTCGGCGTACGCCATCGCTCACGATATCCGCTGTCGACCGGGCCACATCGGCTGCCCGCTCGCCCAGCAGGATACGCAACGGACCAACCAGATCATCAAAGCCTTGCGCGATCCTCTGGCGCAACTGCTGCTCGATACGCTGCACCGCTTCATCGACTTTGCGATCGAAATGGCGCTCGATTTCCGGTATCACCCAGAGCTTGAGCACAACAGCACCCAACAGCAATGTCAGCAAGCTGCTCAAGAGCGCAGTCAACACGATCACATTCAATGCCATGAGTCACCTTGTCTTATATCGACACCATGACGAGCCACTGGATCAGACCGGCAACGGCACCAAGTACGCCACCCACCAGAATGAGAATCCACTCGTCCTCCTGGAATGCCGGGCGCAGCAGATCCTGGAATTCGTCGCAGGACAACGCCTCCATACGCTCGCGAAACATGCGCTCGACCACGACGCCGCGATCCTTGTTGAACAGCGGATCCTCGAACGAGTGCAGCGACATATCGATCGCTTTTGCCTCAATTGCTTTCTTCAGGCGCGCATAACCACTCATGCCCACGGTCAGTTGCGCCGCCGTACGAACCACTCCGCCATCAACCAACGGCCGGATATTCTTCTTGATCAACGCGCGCGTACGATGTGAGCGCGGCCCGGTCATCACCGCAGTCATAATGTTCTGGATGGTCATGAACTCCTGGGTCGCCAGGCGCGCGAACGTTGCCGCCACGTCACGTTGACGCTTCAGAAACAAGCCGTGCAGCACTACCGGCCCTACATTGACTGGGTGCAGCGGCCGAAAAATGACATTCAGCGCCAGCCAGTTGGTTGCAGTGCCGACAAGGAAACCGAACAACGGCAGCACCCAGTCTGCCGGATACAGGATGTAGACAACGAGCTGAACCAGACCAAACAGGAACCCGAAATAAAACCCGGAATTGATGACGAAACGAAATTCCGGCTCACCTACTTCGAGGAAAACACGATTGAGCAACCTTTTGTCATTGCTGAGCAAGGTTGTGATCATGTGTTTGAGATCGACAAGATCTTCAATATTGTTGGTGATATCGGTAACGAGGCCATCCATCAGCTCGGGAATCTGGCGCCGCACACGTTGATAGACGCGGTTCTTGACAATACTCGGCAGATTTTCCCAAAGTACGGAGTTTTTCTCCGTCATTACCTCGTCGATATATTCTTCAACCCGCACCGACGTTACGCGCGTCACATGCGCGGCAATCTTTTCCGGCTCCAACTGGCGAAAGAACTCATCAAGTGAGCTGAGCTTCTGCAGCATCTTGCCGACAACGATGCTGGCCATCTTCTCGACCTTGGCCGGAATAATGCCCTGCCAACCGAAAAACGGCCGTATCCCGACGAACTCGGTCGGGTAGAAGGTCATCTGTACAGCCAACCAATTTGTGGCCCAACCAATAATGCCCGCGATAAAGGGCATCATGACGTAGGCCCAAAAACTGGATTGCACCACAAACCCGGCCCACCATTGACCCAGACTTTCCAACATGTAACGACACCCAGGTTATCGCGCCAGCCCGCGCGGCAGGCGCCCCGTCAAAGGGCGCGCAGTATACCGCGGACCTGCCGGGCCCACATGCGTGCCGCAACACAGCGATTGCGAGGCCATATCGCAACGCCGTGCCGGGAAGTCCTTTTCAGCCACGCGCGCATGGGCTAAGTTGGCCAACTCAGCCGAGCGGAGTCTTTGATGGACGCCCAGCCCACAATGGGACAATTCCTCGTTCTCGGGACTCTCGAAGTCCTGCTGAACCAGGCGCTGGCCATGCACCCCCAGGGAGAGGCCACCCTGGCGACGCTGGCCGGCAAGGTCATTCGTATCCGCGCCTATAACCCCGACTTCATCTTCTATTGCCTGATCGAGCGCGAAGGTATTGAACTGACGGTCGATTTTGCAGGCGATGCCCAAGTGCGCGTGCGCGGCAGCGCCGGCAACCTGCTCTATCGTGCCCTGCTACCCCAAGGCAAGGAACAGGCGTTGGCCGCAGTGGAACCATCCGACATCCAGGCAGACGGCGACCCTGAAACCGTGACCGCCCTGCTCACGGCGCTCGATACCTTCAATCTGTGGGAAGCACTGCGCACCTGGATCCGTGAGCACATCGCAATGCCGGAGCTTTTCGGCCTGCTGCGCCAACATGACCCTGCCTGGCTCGAACGCCTGCAGAATTTGCCGCAACTGGTTGGCGAAACCCTGACAGAACTCCGTCGTCAAGGTGCAACTCAGCAACAATTACTGGAAGAAGTACGCGCGATGAAGGTATCGCTGCGTGCCGAGCGGCGCAGCGATATTCTGACCATCATTCTTGGTACCGTCTTTCTTGCCCTCGCCATGATGACGGCGATGGGCCACCTGCCTGTGTTCGCCATTCCCAGCATGCACGCGCAGAACCAGGCGTGGGTGCTGGTGGCGCTTGGGCTGGCACTGATGCTTTCCCGACTGTTTGGCAGGCGTTACGAATAATCATCAAGCGCAGTTGACGCAGTCCTGTCTCAACTCGGCGATAATGACCAGCCGACGATCCAGCCAGTGACGAATCCGGCCACCGCCAGTGCCAGGGGCAATATTTGCCAGGCCCGGCGCAGGATGCTTTCCCACAGTTGCGCGTACCGTTCTGCAGACGTGTTGGCAGCCGCGCGCATCAGCGCGTGCTCAATATCCTGCCGACAATTCTCACGAAGCGCCGCACTGATCGGCGTAGCCGTCAGGATTTCTGTCGCTTTTTCGAGCGCTGATGATTTCATTTCGTATACGCCTGCCGGCCCAAGCAGCCATTGGAGCGTGATCTTGAACAGCGTTGCATCGAGGATGCCGGAAACCTCCCGACGCATGATCTGGCGCACCCGGGGCGCATATGTCCCGTGCAAAAACTCCCCCGCCAGAACCGGCCATGCGAGGGCCTCGTTGGCGATGCTGCGTGCCAGCGCCTGCAGGAAGTGTTCGCGCCGCCGCTGCAAAACCCCTGCCCACCGCCCACCGCAGCCGGTAGTACCGCCAAGCGAAAACAGCAGGCATGACGAGCCCGCCAGGGCAGCAAAGGCAAGCGTAAAAGCCTCGACCCAAGGGCTGATACCCAGACTCAGGCCCAGATAACCAATCCCGGCGCCAAACAGCGCCGCCACGGGCAGCAAGGTTTGAAGTTGCCTCCCAAACGATGCCAAGAACAGGGTCGAGACCAACTCTGGATGTGCTGTGAAATGACGGTGAACCAACCCGGCAGGGCTGATGGCCACGTCGAGATCTCGCTGTATCTGGTCGACAAAAGTGTCGATTGCGTAGGGAATTTGTGCGTGAACATGCACGTAGACTCGATTACGCGCATACCCTGACAAGGCATCCCAGATGCGCTCGTTACGGCGACTCATCATGTCATCAACATGCTCATCGATGCCGGCTTGCAGGGCGTGGGTAACTTCCCGCCGAAACCGGTCAGGCCCGAGTTGCTCGAAGAAACGACGGGGAGCCGGCAGCTCGGCGAGCAAGTGCTGGCCGGCAAAAGAAGCGAACGTGCCTGCATGCGCGCTGAGCACTCCTTTGAGGGGCATCAGTCCGGCGAACGCGCGTTGACGCCCCCGGTAGGCCAGAAGCAGCACCGTCAGCCACGCCGACCCGGCACTGACGGCAGCCGCAAGAGCGAGCAACAGCCACTGCGTACCTGATGGTCCCAACCCGACAATGTCCGGCATGAGCAGCGCAAATCCTCCTACGCGAAGCGGCAGACTCTAGCATGCGCCCAACAGCACCATCGCTCACCCGGGGCAGAGCAACCGCTTTAGCCCTACTCTGAACTTGGCCCGAACTTCTCCAGGACATTGTTGGAGGTAACTTTGTGTTCCACTTGTTGCGCAACCCTCATCCGCACATCTTCTTATTCAAGAAAAACAATAGGTTATAAAACATTGCGCTCATCATATTGAGATGACCGTTCATCCCGATCCGCCTACGAAAAACACCTTACTTCCCATACCCTTTGTGAACCGGCTCACACAAGAAGCTTGCCTCTTTGCGCCGGGAGTGCACAGGGGCTCGATCAAACGAATCCATCCACCGACCACCCTGGACTCCGGGCACCCCGGCGGCCGTATCACAGATCCCGTTTTCACCCCAAGAGGACTTACGCCCATGAACCGCAACACCACCTCCACGCTCGCCCTGATTATCGCGCTCGTTGCGGCACCAGCATTTGCCGCACCGAAAATTACCGTGGCGATGAAAGCCGAAAAAGACATCGTCGTCGTCGAGAACGGCAAGCAGATGAAGAAACGCGTCGAAGCAAAAGATCAGGCTTCCGGCGAAGTGATCATCTACACCGTCAGCTACCGGAACGAAAGCAACGAAATCGCGCAGGACATCCGCGTCGCCAACAAGATCCCGGCCGGAACGACCTACATTGCCGATTCGGCAACAGGCGACGGCGACATAGTTTTTTCCGCCGATAACGGCAAGACCTACAAAAAACCCGCACAGGTGACCTACGAAATTGTCAATGCCAACGGCAAAAAAGAAACGGTGAAAGCCACGCCGGAAAAATACACGGATATTCGCTGGGTCATCCCGCAGGTTGCTGCGGGCGGATCAGGACAGGTTGGCTACGAGGTCCGGGTCAAGTAACCGGAATTCTTAGGCCATAGCAGCAATATCGCGGGAACGGGAAACCGTTTTTCCGCGTTTGGCGTTTGTATTCTGCAGTTGCAAACGCTGGCAATACGCGCAACAACAAAAACCAACGGGAAATGAAACGCCCACACTGAGGTTACAACCATGAAAATGATCCAGAGCAAGTTTGCTATGCCGCGCTTCGCGGCAATAGCCACTGTGCTGTTCGCCGGTGCTGCGCTGCTGCCGTTGCAGGCAAGTGCAAACACCGCGGCCAACACGACTGTCCGCAACATTGTCACCGTCAGTTTTGCTGACGCCGCCAACACCGCGCAGACCCCCGTCACCAGCCAGGTCGACGTCACGGTTTCGCTGGTCAAGGCAGCGGCAACGCTGGTGCAGGTCACGCCCGACACGACCATCGCGCCGAACGGGACCGCCAGTTACACCTACTCACTGACCAGCAATGCCAACGGCCCTGACACCCAGACTGTTAGCACGTCGTTGACCACCGACCAGACGCCGGCTTCATCGCTGAGCGCAACCGGCGCGATCGTCCTCGGTGCCAGCACGGTAGCCACTGCCGGCAGCATCGCGGCCGCAGGCACCACGGGCATCATCGTTCCGTCCGACCTCGTCGGCGGCGGTGATATAAACGGTATCGCGACTGCTGACACCGTCGTCATCAATGGCCAGGTGTTCGTGGTTGCCAGCGTCACCGACAACGGCGGCGTCGGCACCAGTACGATCACGGTCACCGGCAACGGCACCCTGACTGCCATCGCGGTCGGCGATTTGATCCGTGAGCGTGCGACGTTCTCGATCACTGTTACTCCGGGCCCCTACGTCGGTCCGGGCAACAAGATCGTTGTCAACGACACCCTGGCTACCGACGGCGCCAACCCGTCGAACACCGTGACCACCACGACCACGATCAGCGGCGTAACGCTCGTCGTCACCAAGTACGTCCGTTGCTCGGCCGGCAGCTGCACCAACCCGGGCGTCGCGGACTTCACGCTGGGCGCAACGAACTACTACCTTTCGGGTGTTTCCGGCGCACCGGGCGCAACGCTTGAGTACCTGATCCGCATCGAGAACGCGGTGGGCAACTCGACAGCCAACGATGTCGTGATCGATGACCCGATCCCGGCGTTCACCACGCTTTCTGCCGGCACGCTGGCAACCGGCGACAACCTCGGCGTATTCACTGCGGCGACCGCAGTCGTCAACGACGGCGACACCGGCGAAGTGATCGGCAGCACCGTATTCCTGTACCCGGGCACCGGTGGCAGCGACGTTGCTACCGGCGGCGGCAACCCGAACGGTGACGGCGGCTCGCTCGCCGGTGGCAATTCGACCTATGGCCGCTTCAGTGTGCTCATCCAGTGACGGAGTGCCAAATCATGAAACTCTTGCGGCAGTTGAGTAGCGTCGCCCTTGCGGGCGTCGCGCTCGCGTTCAGTGCCGGTGCGCTCGCCGCCACCGGCGGTGGCGCGACGATACACAACGCGGCAACGCTGACCTACAACGGTGGCCAGCAGGCCACCGACTCGGTCGATGTCGATGTGTTGACGATCGCCACCGCACCGACCGTCACCGCCAGCACCACGGCAGTGACGGCCAACGCCGGTGACATCGTGGTGGTGACCTACACGATCACCAACAACGGCAACGGCAACGATACGTTCAGCCTTGCCGGCGGTTCGGTCGATACCGGCGTTGCCGGTGCTCCAGGCCTCGCGCTTAGCACCGCTTCCGTCGCGCTCGGTGCTTCGGTGACCAGCGCCGGCTCGGCACCGGTCAACGCCACCACCGGCACGGTGTATGTGCCGGCGGGCTCGGAAACAGGCTTTGCGGTGGGTGACACGGTGATCGTCAACGGGTTCGCCTACACGGTCGCCTCGGTGACCCCGGGCACGACTGCGAGCACAGTTGGCAGCACAACGACTGCGGAGGTTCCTTCGCAGATCAACCTGACCATCGTGGGCGCCTCACCGGTGATCGGCATTGGTACGGTACCGGCGGGCAGCCAGCTCGGCGAGCAGGCCACCTTCACGCTGACCATCACGCCGAATATCCCGACCGTGCCGGGCACCAACGGCAGCCACGATGTCTACGTCCAGGGCAACACCTCGGCACAGGACACCGCCGGCAGCGTCGTGCCGTTTACCACCCAGGGCGGCGGCCAGGAAGTAGCGATCACGGTCACTTCGGGCAGCGTGCAGATCCTCAAGGAGGCCCGCAATGTCACGAAGGGCGGCGCGTTCGCCGCCAGCGGTGTGACCGCGCAACCGGGTGACGTGCTGGAGTACCGCGTCACCGCCACGGCCATCGCGCCGTACGGCAACGCGGGCAGCAGCGTGCTGGTCGATGAACTTCCGTTGTACAGCACCTACAACGCCGGCACGACGACGCTCAACGGCAGCGCTGTCGCCGACGACGCGGCTGCAGGCACTACGGCTTTCCCGCTCGATTCGATGGCCAGCACTGGCAACGCGCTCGACAACGGCATTGCCGCGAACAGCGCGACCGGCGGTGCCGGCGTCATCGTCGAAAGCGAGGCGGCCGTGGTGATCTATCGCGTCACGGTGCAGTAAAACCATCGGTCATCCACAGGGATAACCGATGTTGGGGCGTTTCAGGATCTGCCCGGGCAACCGGGCAGATCTCTCGCCATATATCCCTGACGGCAGCCGCAAGGCGCGCCGCGAGGGCTTTCTGCTGTCGACGCTACTGCGCCGGCAACGGAAAGCCCTGCGCGCTGCGCTGCACAAAAGTCTGCAGCTTGTCATGGTTGCCTGGCTGGCGCTGTTTGCCCCGCCGAACACCCATGCTTCTTTCTTCATCGACGACCCGGCGATACTCACAGCCAACAGCGGTGCGTGGATGTCGAACGCGGACATCGTCACCCTCATGCTCCAGATCACCTTTCTGCGCTACGACGCTGCGGCCGTGCCGAACACTGTCGTGTCGCCGGTGACGCTCGATGGCGGCACATCAACATTGCCAGGACCAATAGACGGCGAAGGATCGCCGCTGATGGGCTCAACCAGCAATCCCGTTATCACCACGCTGCCGCTCGTGGCAGCTGGCGCAGTCCCCGTCTATGCAGACGGCGAAGCCGTCTTCTTCAGTGCGCAATACCCCTGGCTCGCCAACGACCCATTGGTGGCCGAGCGTGCGCGTATACATGTGCGGATTTATTCGGACGCAATACTCATTGACGAAGAAACGCTCGAGATATACGAAACCGGCAACGCCACCGGCCTGTTCACCGGCTACTTCCAGAACGCACCGCTCGCCGGTGGGCCGGGTGACGGGCTGTTGATGCTGCCGGCAGGCGCACATATCGAACTGATCGACTTCATCGACATTGACGATGGTGTCATCGAGACGCAAGTGGACGCAGATGTCGGCAACGCCGCCGGTGATCACGCGCTCTTCGTCACCAAACGCGCCCAGCGCGAAACCGCCGCAATCGGCGACTTCCTGCAGTATCAGATTGATGTCGCAAATACCGTGGCGTACACCGCCACCGGCGTCACTGTCGGTGATGTGCTGCCACCGGGTTTCCGTTACATGCCGGGTTCCGCGACGCGCGACGGCAACGCCATTGCCGACCCGGCGATCTCGCCCGATGGCGCGACCCTGGCATTTGCTGCCGGTGATCTCGCCGCCGCGCAGCATGCCAGCCTGCGCTATGTTGTCACCGTGACCGGCGGCGCACGGCCCGGCCACGCCGTCAACTCGGCATCTGCGCGCAGTACCAATTTCGCCGACTCAAATATCGCGCGGGCGTCCGTGCGCGTCACGGAGGATTTGTTCCGATCTGCCGCGATCGTTGTCGGGCGCGTGCTGGCGGGGGATTGCCGCGCCGAAACTGATGCGCCGCCTGAAGTCGCAGTCGATGGCCCGAATCCGATCGCGACGGGCGTCGCTGGCGTACGTCTCTATCTTGAAGACGGCACCACGGTGGTTACCGATACGCGCGGCCGTTACCACGTTGCCGGCCTCAAGCCCGGCACGCATGTCGTGCAGCTCGACCTGAACAGCCTGCCGGCCGGTTACGAACCCGTTTCGTGCCACGACAACACCCGCTTCGCCCACAATACCTTCTCGCAATTTATCGACGTGCAGGGCGGCGGCCTGTGGCGTGCCGATTTCCACCTGCGCAAAAAAACAGTCGCCGAAGATGCGACCATCGACGCAGCACCGCCGGCCGAAACCGCAGCGCCGGCACCGGCAGCACCCGCCGACGGCGCCATCTCGCTGCAACTGACCAGCACGGCCGATTACGGCATCATCCGTTATCGCGCCGAGTTGAAGACTGGCGATACGCCATTGCGCGACGTGCAGCTGATGATTCGTCTGCCCGATGGCCTGCAGGTAATGAAAGGCAGCGTCAGGCGTGACGGCAACGACACCGCCATGGTGCGGGATAACGACATCCGCCGTATCACGATCGGCAACGTCGAGCCGTCGCTGGATACCCTGATCGAATTCGACGCGATTGCCATCAGCGACGACATCAGTGGTGAAATGGCGACCGAGGCCTGGGTCAGCGTCACCGGTATCGGTACCGATGACGCCCTGATAACACCGCCAGCGCGCAACGTTGCCGTTATCGGCCAGCGCGCAGGTGGTGACACAGTCAACATCACGGTAGCAACCAACTTTCCGCCGATGGGCGCCACACTCACCGTGCTCGACCAACTGAAGCTCGACGATGTGGTCGATCAATTGCGCGTGCTCACAGACCCGCAACTCACGGTCACCGGCTACACTGACGCAACGACGATGCCAAAGAACAACAAAAAGCTTCCCTACAAGGACAACGCGGAGCTGTCGCAAGCCCGCGCCGCCACCGTCGCAGAATACTTGCGCAAGCATCTTGATCTCGCGCCGGAGGCAGTGACCGTGGTCGGTGCCGGCGCCGACAAACCAATCGCGAGCAACAAGACGCAGGCAGGACGTGCAAAGAACCGTCGCGTGGTAGTATCAGCGCATTCGCGCACCTTCGAACAAAGCGCTGAGATCACCCTGCCGATCGCCGACAGCGGCACCATACAGTTGACAGTTCCCGCCGACCTCGCCACAGCTGCAGCCGCCACAAATGCAGATACAGCCACAACGCCGGCCGCCGCCAGGACAGCCGAACCGGCGCCCGAAACTGTTACAACCGAATCTGTGCAGCCAGGCTTCCTCGACTACGTCGACGGCCAGCATATCGCCCAACGCATCCAGCAGGTTCGCCTTGCGATGGACTCGCGGCTCATACCGCATCTGAGCGTAGACGGTATTGAAGTGTCGGCAAAGCGCATCGGTTATCGCGGCGTCGACCACGAATCGAACATGGCGCTGTACAGCTACATCGGCGTTGATTTCGGCGATCGTGGCGAACATAGCCTGCAACTGACTGGTATCGACAGTTTCGGCAATGTCCGTCTCGAAAAATCAGTGCGGGTGATTCGTACCGGCGAAATTCATGATCTGCGCCTGGTTGCAGCCGACGGCAATATCGCCGACGGCAAAACGCCGGTGCTGCTCAAGGTCGAACTACTCGATGAACAACGACAGGTAATCAACGCGGGCGCAACGCTCCAGCTTCTCGAGGGCGACCTGCAACCGGAAGATATCAACTCGCCGCTCGATCCATTGGAGCGTTCCGGCAAGACGGTTCAGGTCAACCCCGACGGCAGTATCCGCTTCAAGCCAGTGACCCAATCAGGGCGCTACCACCTGCGCATCGCCTGGGCCGAGAACCGTTCTGCCGATTTCACCTTGTTCGTGAAACCGGATTTCCGCGACTGGATTCTGGTCGGCCTTGCCGAGGGCTCAAGCGCATATCGCACGATCTCCGGCAACATGCAGGCACTGCCGCCGGGTGAGCGTGACGAAGGTTTCAGCAGTGACGGTCGCGTCGCCTTTTTTGCCAAGGGCCGGGTACGCGGCGACTGGTTGCTGACCACGGCCTACGACACGAAAAAATCGCGTGCTGACGGCCTCACCGACGACATCGACCCCAACGCCTGGTACACCCTTTACGGTGATGCCGCTACCCAGGATCAGGATGCAGCAAGCCAGCGCAAACTCTATCTGAAAATAGAACGCGAGAATTTCTACGCGCTGTTCGGCGACTTCGACACCGGTCTTAACGTCACTGAACTGTCGCGCTATCAACGCCGCCTCAATGGCGTGAAGTCCGAGTACTGGGGCAACAGGATCGAAGCACTCGCCTTCGCCAGCCAAACCCGCCAGGCTTTCGTGCGCGACGAACTGCGTGGCGATGGCACCTCCGGCTTGTACCATCTTCGCCACACCGCTATCGTGCCGAACTCCGATACGATCACTATCGAGGTACGCGATCGCTTCCGCAGCGAGTTGGTGTTGAGCACCAAAACACTCACCCGTTTCCTCGATTACTCGCTCGACTACGAAACCGGCGAGATCTGGTTCAGGGAACCGATCCTGGGCCAGGACGATGCCTTCAACCCGGTGTACATCGTCGCCGGTTACGAAATCGACAACGGCATTGAGGACACCACCGGTGGCGTGCGTATTGCCGGCTCCCCGCGCAACGGCATGAAACTCGGCATTACCGGCATACGCGAAGGGCTCGGCAACGGCAGCGCCACCCTGGCCGGCGCCGATCTCAGCCTCGACATCAATGCGCGCAACAAACTCACCGCAGAAATCGCCGGTACCGGCAACAGTCAGGTCGTAACAACGCCAGTGCCAAGCACCGGCGCATCGGGTGATGGCGCCGCCTGGGTACTGAAACACGAATACAAGTCGGAAAAAGTTGCAGCCGAATCCTATGTGCGCACGAGCGAAACCGGTTTCGGTCTCGGCCAGCAATCAACTACCGAAGCGGGCACCACAAAAATTGGCACCGATGTACGTTACAACCTCAGCGACACCGTGAAGATAGAGGGGCAACTGTATCACCAGGAACAGCTCGACAAGGACCGCACCCGCGATCTTGCCGAAGTGCGCGCCATACTCGATCGTAAAGAACGCAGCTACTTCGGCGGTGTGCGACTGATAGAAGATGTCGGCGACACCTCACTCGGTGATCGCAGCTCACAACAATTGCTCGGAGGCACGCGTCAACGCCTGCTCGGCGACAAGCTTGAATTGAAAGTCGATGCTGAAACAAACGTCGGTGAACAGCAGTCGTCATCGGTCGATTTTCCACATCGTTTTCGCACCGGCGCCGACTACCGAATCGACAATCGCACGAGCGTTTTCGGCGAGCAGGAATGGGGCTGGGGCGACGACCAGGACAGCCAGCACACCCGCGCCGGGCTGCGCCACTCGCCCTGGAAAGGCGGCCAGTTGAGTAGTTCGCTTGGCCGCGAACTCAACGAAAACGGCCCGCGCGTCTACGCCAATGCCGGTCTTGTGCAGAACTGGATCATTGACGGTCACTGGACCGCCGACGCCGGTTTTGATCGCGCGCAAACGCTCGCTGATCCGGGCACGCCGGCATTCGACCCGGCGATAGCGCCCACCAACGGCGACAGCACCGAGGATTACACCGCGCTGTTCGCCGGCGCCGCCTATCAGGACGGCAACTGGCGCTGGCGCACCCGCGCTGAAACGCGCAACGGCAAGAGCAGTGACAAACTGAACCTCTACAGCAGCGTCTATCGCGAACTGGACGATGCCGACACGATCGGCGGTTCGCTGCGCCTGCTGCAAAGCGAAACCAATGGCGGCAACATTGATATCTCTACAACCCTGCAGCTCGATTACGTGCACCGTCCGCTTGCCGGCAGCTGGATCGTGCTCGACCAGTTCCAGTACGTTATTGACCGGCGCGAAGATGCAACCGATACCCTGGCAGGCCGCCGTTTCGTCAACAACCTCAATGCCAACTGGCAGTACGACCAACGCAATCAGCTCGGCCTGCAGTACGGCGCGAAATATGTCTTCGATACCATCGACAGCCGTCGCTATACCGGCTACACCGATGTGATGGGTATTGAATATCGCCACGATCTGACCAGCGAGTGGGATATCGGCGCCCGCACCAGCCTGCTGCACAGTTGGTCCGCCGACGCAGTCGATGAGTCATACGGCGTCTTCGTCGGCTGGAGCCCGGAAAAGAACGTCTGGTTGAGCCTGGGCTACAACATCAAGGGGTTCCGCGACAACGACTTCGCCGGCGCCGATTATCGGGACCAAGGCTTCAATCTCGCCCTGCGGATCAAGGTTGACCAGAACAGCATCAAGGAGATGGCCCGCGGCGGCGGTTCGATGCCAACACCCCGCGGCTATCGCTGAGGGCACAAACCGCCAAACGTCACTTGCGCTCGTGCGCACAACAATGACAATGGCACCATCAGTACCGTTGCCCTTCAAAGAACCGGGAAACGCCAGGAGCACGCATGATCGAAGCGCGGACGCATAGCGATACGCAGCTCGCAATACTCGTGGTCGATCCATCGAAGGTCGCGCTGGTGGCCGCCCGCAGGCTGCTGGAGCCGCATTTCGGCGTCTACCTGGCCGAAGATGGCCAGGCCGCCTGGGAACTCCTCGCGGCGGTGCCGGAAATCGCTGCCGTATTCACCGAGCAAAACCTGCCGAAACTCGACGGCACGATGCTGCTGCGTCAAATCCGCGAATCGCAGGATGAGCGCATCGCCTGCATGCCGGTAATCATCATCAGCAGCGGCGAGCGCAACGAGGCGACCCGGCGCGTTGCATTCGAGGCCGGCGCCACCGACTTCATCATCAAACCTTTCGATCCGGTCGATCTGCTGACCCGCGCACGCGCCTGGAGTGGCGCGGCGCAACTCACCGCGTCACTGCGTGCGGACAACCGGATGCTGTGCCAACTGGTAATGCTCGATGCCGACACCCGCGCCGGTAACCGCGATTACTTCCTGCAGGAAACCATCAAGGACCGCGCATTTTGCATGCGCCATGGCAGCGAGCACTCGTTGCTGTACATCACCATCGACAACCACGAACGCATCATCCGTGAGCAGGGCCGCGTTGCCGCGCGCGAAGCCCTCGCCCTCGCTGCCGAGGCAATCCGCAGCAAATGTCGTCGGGAAGATACCTTTGCCCGGGTTGCTGATGCTTCGTTTGCCCTGTCACTGTTGCAGACCGGCCCGATCGGGGCGCGCGTGCTCGCCGAGCGCATCCGTCAGGCCATTGCGCAAAAAATTTTCAAACCACGTGGCATGGTCGTGTCGCTGACCATGAGCATTGGTATCTCGTCACCGCCCATCGACACCGATATTCCGGCCGAGCAACTGCTCGATGCGGCAGAAAAATCCGCCTCACAGGCGCTGCGGGCCGGCGGCAACCAGACGCATGTGGCCGCCGAAATCGTCACCCGGGCAGTAACCTCGCACAACCGCATACCTGCGCCAACTCCTGCGGTTCCCACAGCTATTCCTGGTACAGCACTGACCGCCGAATACGTCATCGCCAACCCGCAAGGTTTCGTCGCCGCCGTGCTGCCGCTACTGGAAAAACTCGGCGACACCGAGCGCCTGGCGCTCATCGACCGCCTGTTGGTGATGACCGAAACATGAGCCTTCAAACGCCCCAATGCCGCCGCACCCACCGCAATAATTGCCACGCGCCAGCGGCAACGAGAATGCCAACCAGATTCGCCAATGCATCATGCCAGTCGCCACTGCGATAACCGGTGGTCGCCTGGGCAAACTCGATGACAACGCCATAGAGAAAAACCCGGCCACCGGCCACCGTCGTGTGCGGCATCGCCTGCGAGGGCAGCAACAGCAATGTCAGCAACGCATAAGTGAGCGCATGCGCCAATTTGTCCCAGGTGTTGATCTGCGGCAGCGCCTCGACGGGCACCAACGATGCCCAGGCCGTCCACACGGCAGCAATGGCAAACAACACACGCCAGATTTGGCGCTGGCGTTCTGCTGCGCGGTCTTGAAGCATTATTGATTCACTCCTTAACGCCGGCAACTGCCGACCCGTACAAGAGGATACCTGCAAGTGGCCAACGCAGAAAATGTCGTCATACTCGGTGCCAGTCCGAATGCCGATCGTTACAGCAACAAGGCCATGCATCTGCTGCAGGCGCACGGTCACCACGTCATTGCGGTAAGCCCGCTCCATAGCGACATCGAAGGCATGCCGGTACTGAAAGATCTGGGCGCAGTGGCCCTGCCCGTCGACACGCTGACGCTGTATCTATCGCCGAAACGCTTACTGCCGATCACCAGCGACATCGTGCGCCTGCGGCCCGGGCGCGTCATTTTCAATCCCGGCACCGAAACACCGGAACTACAGGCAGCACTCGACGCTGCCGGCATAGCCTGGCTCGAGGCCTGCACGCTGGTCATGCTGCGCACGGGGCAGTATTGATACGCTGAGGATCCTGAACAGGGCCACTCGCACAATCGGACTTTGATGAGCGCGCCGGCAGATATTTTGTCAGCATCCGGAAATGCTGGTGTCATGAGTTGGACGTTCGATCAAGTATTGGCGATTTGTCGGGCAGGCTGCGCCGGCCCGGCGCAGATGGCGCACTCAGCGTGCGCGCGGGAATGTCAGATTACCTTCGCGGGCCAGGCAATCGGTGAAGCGCTTGCCACGCTCATCGCAAAAGTGCTCTCCGGTCTCACGCAACGCATCGATGCGATCGACGCGCAAATGGCGAAAATCGTCCGCCGTTTCACACCAGATCGTCAGCAGCCAGACCGTATCGAAGACCGTCAGGCCGAGTGGCCGGGCGCGACGCTTCGACTGCTTCACCGCCAGACTGGTGTAGTCGATCTCCAGTACTTCGCGCTGCCGGATCGCCTCACGCAGGACTTCCAGATGCGGTGCATCGGCGGTGGCGCTCGGCCCCGCCGCCATCGGGCTGGCCAGGAACGCCCGCCGGGCGTTCTCGTTGACCGTCGAGGCAATCTTGGCTGTCGCGCGCACGGCGGCCTCGGCCAGGCGCGGATCGGCGCGTGCGGCAACGAGCTGCACGCCGAGAGCAAGCGCCTGCAACTCATCGTCATCGAGACGTAGTGACGGCATGAAGTAACCCGGCTCCATGACATAGCCGATACCGCCCTCGCCACGAATAGGCGCGCCCATGGCCTGCAAATCGGCGATGTCGCGATAGAGCGTGCGCAGCGACACGTCCATGTCGTCCGCCAGCGTCTGGGCCGCGACCGGAGCGTGACGCAGCCGAAGCTCATCGAGCAGTTGAAACAGGCGGAACAAACGCATCGCACACCACTGCCATTTTCTGACAGTGATGGACGGTAGCATGGTCGCGTCGAAACCAGAACGAGGGGCAGTAGCGATGCGGATTATGAAATTGGTGGCACTTGCCACCGCACTGACCATCAGCACGGGCCAAGCCCAGGAGATACAAATGACTGACGAGACCAAGATTCTGTCGACCATAGACCGGATGACGTCGGCCTTTGCCGCTGGGGACATCGACATCATCATGTCGACCTATGCGCCCGACGCTGTGGTGGTCGGCGAGCCGGGCAAACCGGTCACGGGTGATGCGGCGCTGCGGGCGATGTTCGCCGCCTTCATCCAGTCCGGCGTGGCTTTTACCTATGGCGCCCATGAGGTGGTCGTTGCCGGTGATACGGCCTTGCACCTGATGAAGTGGAGTGCACCCGGGCCGGATGGCAAGACAATGAACGCTCTCTCCGTTGCCGTGCTGCGACGCCAGAGCGATGGCGGTTGGCGCATGGTTATCGATCATCCCTTTGGCGATGGCGTGATGCAGGCACCGTGAGCATGCGAGGGTGCGTTGCAATCAGGACAGGCAGACAGCCCGCGACCCACGCGGGTGAGCAGGAGGCCCTGCCGAACCGGCCGAGTGAGGGCGACTCTTGGGCCCAGCGCATTAAGCTCGCGCGGGCGTATCGGGCCCCGCGTTGGGTGGCGTTCTCCGGCGGCGTCATCTTGCGCAACACGGACGCCTTCAGTTCTTTCGAATAACGCAGCATGCCTTCCAGCCTTCCGCCACCCGCTGTATGTGGGAACAGCAGATGCGACAACTATCCTGACGCGAGGGGAGCGGGAGTTGGCCCTGAGCTCCCGCGATTTTGTCCCTGTCTGGAACGATCATGGGGGCTGCTCTATTTCAGCCCGTACCACACGCCACGCCCGCCGCCGTGCTGTTCCAGATGACCGCGTTCGATCAAGTCGCGGAAGTGCTGCTTCAGGGTGTTGCGGCTGGAACCGGTCAACTTGATGGCCTCGGCCATCGTGACGCGCCCGTGTTCGCGGGCGAACTCGACGATCTGCAAGGACAGTGTGGGCAGCGCCGCCAGCACGATCTTCTCACGCTCAACCTTCTTCTCCAGCCGTCGTACCTGCTCGGCCAAAGCACGCAGGAAAAACAACAGCCACGGCTGCCAGTTCGGCGCATCCGCGCGGATGGTGCCCTGGGTTTGGCGCAAGGCGAGGTAGTAGGCCTCCTTGTTTGCTTCGACCACGCTCTCCAGGGAACTGTACGGAACGCAGGCATAGCCCGCCTGCATCAGCAGCAAGGTGGTCAACACCCGACTGAGCCGTCCGTTGCCGTCCTGGAATGGGTGGATTTCGAGGAACACGACGATGAAGGTGGCGATGATGAGCAGCGGATGCAGGCGGGCCTTTTCGCGTTCGTCATTCACCCACGCCACCAGTTCAGCCATCAGGCGTGGCGTGTCGAATGGCGTGGCGGTCTCGAACACGATGCCAATTTGCACGCCGTTTTCGTCGAAGGCAGCGACATTGTTGGCATTCGTCTTGTAGCGGCCCCGGTGCCATTCATCCTTCTGGCTGTGCTGCAACAGTATCTGGTGGAGTTGCTGGACGTGACGCTCGTTGAACGGAATGTCCTCCCACGCCCGAAACATTAAATCCATCAACTCGGCATAGCCTGCCACTTCCTGCTCGTCGCGGGTCGCGAATTTCTGGATGGCCAGGTTGGTCAGCAGGTGCTCGACCTCGCGGTCGCTCAACTTGCTGCCCTCGATGCGGGTCGAAGAGCCGATGCTCTCAATGGTGGCTACCCGCCGCAGGGCCGACAGCCGGTCGGGCGCAAGGGTGCCCAGAGCTCGCCACGCGCCCTTGAACTCGTCGATCCGGGCGATCAGGCTCAAGACTTCCGGCGTGATCTGGAGAGTGTCAATTCGGAACATGCACCAATGGTACGCCCATTTACACCCATTTTCTACGCTGAAACGCGGCGGGTATCCGTGATCGCGCTGCGATGAAAACATCGCGGATCTCACCGTGCGGCAAAACATGCGCGCTGAGCGTAGCCTGCCGGTGATATCCGAATTGCGTGCCTGGCTGGAAAGGCAGCTTCCGCGCGTGCCCCCGAAAAGCAAACTCGGCGAAGCGCTGGCGTATCTCGACAAGTACTGGCCGAATCCTGTGCGATCTGCCGAAGGCAAAAACCATTGAGGACTTCGAAGCGCTGCTGCCGTGGAAACTGGATACAGGCGCCGATGCGGCCAGCCTGGACTATGACTTGGCGGGCAACACGCTGACGAAAAACGCTCTTTCGTTCACCTACAATGCGGCGAATCGCCTGAGCAGCGTCACGGTTCCTGGTGCGGAAGCCCCGGAGACGATCAGCTTTGCCTACACCGCGCTCGGCGAACGCGTGCTGAAGTCCGGCCCCCAGGGCATCACCCACTTCCACTACGACCTTGCCGGCCACCTGATCGCCGAAACCGACAGCAACGGCACCCCGATCCGCGAATACCTCTGGCTGGGCGATACGCCCGTGGGGCTGGTCGCAATCCGCAACGCCGGCACACAAGCGGAATTGTTCGCCGTACACGCAGACCACCTCGACACGGCGCTGCTGCTCACCGACAGCACCCAGGCCGTTGTCTGGCGGTATCATCGCGAACCGTTTGGCGAACTCACCGCCGGGAACAATACTGTCCGCTGGCCACTGCGCTTCCCGGGGCAGTATGAAGATCAGGAGACGGGGATTTTTTACAACTACTTCAGGGACTATGACTCGCAAGTGGGCCGCTACATTCAAAGCGATCCGGTTGGTCTTTCTGCTGACATCAACACGTATGCCTACGTGATGGGAAATCCCGTCATGAACACTGATCC
>JBMOOP010000004.1:0-4290 GCA_049324495.1 Pseudomonadota bacterium | reverse complement strand
GCAACAAGATCAAGCGCGTCGGCCAGATTCGGGGCTGGGCGCGCCGCGTTGAACCAGCCACGTTCGCGCAACGCCGCGCGCAGCGCGCTCATCAGGTAGAACGCGACGCCGACACCGGCGATGGCTTTGCTCGGGAACGCACAGCCCGGCTGGTTCGGGTTGACGATCGCGTCGGCATCCGGCAACTGCGCACCGGGTAGGTGGTGGTCGGAAATCACCACACGGATGCCATACGCCTTCGCCCGCGCCACCCCTTCATGGCTGGACATACCATTGTCGACGGTGAGGATTACCGCCGGCTTGCGCGTCGCCGCGACATCAACGATTTCGGGTGACAAGCCATAACCGAAACGGAAACGATCCGGCACGAGGAAGTCGGCGTTTGCGCGCATCCCCCGCAGCGTCGATACGCACAGTGCGGTGCTGGTCGCGCCATCGGCATCGTAATCGCCGATCAGCAGGATCGCGCCGCCACTGACAACCGCATCGGCCAGCACGGCAACAGCGGCGTCGATACCTTTGAGTTGCGCCGGCGGCAGCAAGCGCGACAACTCGACGGCGATGTCATCCATGCTGACAACACCGCGCCCCGCCAGCACCCGTGCCAGTACCGGGTTAAGGCCAGGCAATGACGCGGGAAACGTTGTCGGATCGCGACGGACAATGCGGCGGACAATATTCGTGCGTTTATCCATCACCCTGTAACGAAACCCTATCGTGCCTGGCGGTTGCCGGCGCGAAAGTATCCGTTATCCATTCGCCCATGGGTATCGTCGCGTGCTGCACGCGCGACCGCTGCGGCGACGGGTGACACGTTGAATCAGGTTGCGCGCGAACCTCTCATCATCGGCGCATCTTTCGCAAGGCCGGCGCCCGGCAGACTCATCAAACCCAATACCTGTTCAGCGATATGGCTTGCCAGCCGTTTGCGCAGCGCCGCATCGAGCGCGTTCCTGGCTTCCAGGGCCGCAAGATCGACGCTGTGCAGGTGCAGCGATACGTCTCCGTAGCGGTTCTCGGCCAGATCGCTGCGCAGTACGACCGGCAGGAAACGCGCATGCTCACTATGGGCCTGCATCGACATCCGCAGCAGGCCGGTAGCCAGTGGCACTCGTGGAACACGGCGCCCGCGCCGTGCCGGCAACTGCAGGGTGAACGTCGGCGCCCCGGCGCGCTTGCCGTTGAGATCACTGACATGAACCGTGGCGCCGGTTGCGCGGATCGCCGCTGGCGGCAACACCAGCCACGGCGCGCTGTGCAGATCAAGGCGGGGACAAACCGCCAATTTGCCCGCACCATCGTCAATACATTGCCAGTCGAGCAGCAGTAAGCCGGTAGGGGGCATGAACAACGGCAGCCTGCTGACAACATCCCACAACAACTCAGTGGCACGGACAGGCGAGCGCATCTCGCGAAGATCCCACTCCAGTGTTCCGGCATTCCCTGCCACAGAATTGACTGACATGACGGGGGAAACCATGGCCACGTCCTCCTTTTGATAGGTAGATGATCGTATTACATGGAAGAGACTAAGCTATAAGTTGCATTTATAGGGCGATCAATGGCTCCCGACTGCCAGGAATGCGGGGTGCGTCACACCACGCGGGCCCCAGCGCGTTTCCCCCGGCCCGGCCAGCCCCCCCGCGACGGCCCGGGCCCCGGCCGCTCGCCTATACTCCCGCCTCCGGCGCCCGCAGCCTTCTGCCGCTCTTTCTGCGGGCGGCCCCCGGCGCCGGATATCCGACATACCCGTTGAGGAATAACCATGATTTATCAGGGCAACAGTGTCTGTGTGCAGGCGGTGGGTGAGAGCGCACCGGGAATTGTCGAACTCTCGTTCGATCTGCAAGGCGAATCGGTGAACAAATTCAACCGTGCCACTACCGCAGATCTCGGCAAGGCCATTGCCGCCGTACAGGCCGCGAAAGACATCAAGGGCATGATCGTTACGTCCGCCAAGAACGTGTTCATTGTCGGTGCCGACATCACCGAATTCACCGACATGTTCAAACAGCCGGCAGCAGCCATCGCCGACTGGTGCGTTCAGATCAACAAAACATTTTGCGCGGTGGAAGACCTGCCCTTTCCCACCGTCTGCGCGATCAACGGCATTGCCCTGGGCGGCGGCCTGGAAATGGCGCTCACCTGCGATTACCGCGTGCTGAGTACAAAGGCGGAAGTCGGCTTGCCGGAAGTGAAACTGGGTTTGTTCCCGGGGTTTGGCGGCACCGTGCGCCTGCCGCGCCTGATCGGTATCGACAATGCGATCGAGTGGATCGCCGGCGGCGGCCAGCACAAAGCCGACAAGGCCCTCAAGGACGGCGCCGTCGATGCCATTACTGAACCGGAAAAACTGCGCGCCGCCGCTATCCAGATGGCGAAAGACGCCGCTGCCGGCAAGCTCAACTGGCAAACGAAGCGACAGGAAAAACTCGAACCGGTCACCCTCGCCGGCCTCGAACTGATGATGGCATTCCAGACGGGCGGTGCCATGGTGGCGCAACAGGCCGGCAAGCACTACCCGGCGCCGATGGCTGCCGTGAATGTGATGCAGCAGCACGCCGGGCTGAAGCGTGACGACGCCCTGAAAGTCGAAGCGGACGGTTTCGGAAAGATTGCCAAAACCGACGCCGCCACGGCACTGGTCGGCATCTTCCTCAACGATCAGGCAATAAAGAAAACCGCCGGCAAGTGGGAGAAAAAAGCCAAACCGGTCGCGCAGGCGGCCGTGCTCGGCGCCGGCATCATGGGCGGCGGCATTGCTTACCAATCGGCCTCGAAAGGCACGCCGATCCTCATGAAGGATATTGCCGCCAAAGCGCTGGATATCGGCATGAGCGAGGCCAACAAGCACCTGGCCCGCCGCGTCGAGAAAGGCAGCATGAAGCCGGATGCCATGGGCAAGACCCTGGCGACGATCCGGCCGACGCTGAACTACGGCGATTTCGGCAGCGTCGACATCGTTGTCGAAGCGGTAGTTGAAAACGAGAAGGTGAAAAAATCGGTGCTGGCCGAAGTTGAAAGCCACCTGAAGGATGGCGCCATCCTCGCCTCCAACACCTCGACCATTTCCATCACCCGCCTCGCCACCGTGTTGAAAAAGCCGGAGAATTTTGTCGGCATGCACTTCTTCAACCCGGTGCACGCGATGCCGTTGGTGGAAGTGATACGCGGCGAAAAATCATCTGACGAAGCCATTGCTACCGCCGTGGCCTGGGCGAAGAAAATGGGCAAGTCGGCGGTGGTGGTCAACGACTGCCCCGGCTTCTACGTCAACCGCGTGTTGTTCCCCTACTTTGGCGGCTTCGGTATGTTGCTGCGCGACGGCGCCGACTTCCAGACTGTCGACAAAACGATGGAGAAATTCGGCTGGCCGATGGGCCCGGCGTATTTGATGGATGTCGTCGGTATCGACACTGGCGTGCATGCCGCCAACGTCATGGCCGAAGGCTTTCCGGAGCGCATGAAGTACGACTTCAAGGACGCTTCAACCCTGATGTTCGAAAACCAGCGCTTTGGCCAGAAAAACGGCGTCGGTTTCTACAAGTACGAAACCGATAAAAAGGGCAAACCGAAAAAAGTTGTCGATCAAACCGCCTACGATCTGATTGCACCGGTCTGCGGCGCGCGCAAGGAATTCGACGCCGACGAGATCGTTGCCCGCCTGATGATCCCGATGTGCAATGAAGTGGTGCGCTGTATCGAGGAAGGCATCGTCGCCAGCGTCGCCGACGCCGACATGGCCCTGGTCATGGGCATCGGCTTCCCTCCCTTCCGGGGCGGCGCCCTGCGCTACATGGATACCCTGGGCCTCGACAAATATGTGGCGCTCTGCGACCGGTTCGCCGCGCTTGGCAAGCTCTATGTGCCGACGGCGAAACTGCGCGAGATGGCCAAAACCGGCCAGAAATTCTTCGGCTGAATTTTTTTCTGCCGGTGCGGCAAGCCACGCCGGCAACGAACAAGGAGAAACAACATGAGTCTGAATCCCCGCGATGCGGTCATCGTCGATGCCGTACGCTCCCCGATGGGCCGCTCCAAGGGCGGTGCCTTCCGCCATATCCGCGCCGAAAAACTTTCCGCCAATCTGATCGCCGCACTGCAGCAGCGCAACCCTCACTGGAACATCGCTGAAACAGAGGATGTGATCTGGGGCTGCGTCAACCAGACGCTGGAACAGGGCATGAACATCGCCCGCAACATCGGTCTGCTCGCCGGCCTGCCGAAGGAAGTGGCCGGGCAGACCATCAACCGTCTGTGCGGCTCTTCCATGCAGGCACTGCATATCGC
>JBMOOP010000003.1:0-4363 GCA_049324495.1 Pseudomonadota bacterium | reverse complement strand
AGAAACCGGCGCAGAGATCGCCGGTTTTGTGCGCGCTGCGCGGGTTCTGATGAACGAGGAGCGCAAGACACTGCGCGCCGACATCGACTGGGCATCCTATGCCGGCAAAAAAAACCACCTGCCCTGGCATCTGCTTGCCTGCCTGCTTCTGGCCAGCAACGGCGTGCGCGTACTGATGCACGGTGCCGGCGGCCACACGCTTAACCGGCTGTATACCGAAGACGCCCTCGCAGCACTCGGAATCGCTGTCGCCCATTCATTTGCCGAGGCGCGTGAACAACTCGATCGCACCAGATTCGCTTACCTGCCATTAACGGTGATCTCTCCACGTCTTGCGCAAATAATCGAAATGCGCAACATACTTGGCTTGCGCTCGCCGGTGCATACGCTGGCGCGGCTACTGAACCCGGCGGATGCGCCGCTGGTTTTTCATGGCATCTTCCACCCGAGTTACCGGCCTATTCACCAGGAGTCTGCTGTACTGCTGGGCTACCACAACCTGGCAGTGATCAAGGGCGAAGCCGGCGAGACCGAGCGCCGCCCCGATGCCATCACGGCCGTGTTGCGCGTCAAGGATGGCGTGCAGTTTGGCGAAGAATGGCCGGCGCTGTTCGACGGCCGTCAGGAAAAGGAAGAAGTGCTGGATATTGAAGTGCTGCGCGCCGTCTGGCGCGGCGAGCGGGAACACGACTACGGCGTGGCAGCAATTACCGGCACTGTGGCAATGGCGCTGCAGTTGATGGGCAGATCGCCCGCGCCTGCCGATGCGCAACAGCTTGCACAAAGCTGGTGGGCCGCGCGCGATCGCGCGGCAATTTGAACAACGCCGCGCTGCATCAACCGATTTTTTCCAACCCCGCCATGTACGGGCGCAAAGCGGGCGGTACCGTAACGGTGCCATCCACATTCTGGTAATTCTCGAGAATAGCCACCAGAGCCCGGCCTACCGCAAGACCGGAGCCGTTCAGCGTATGCAGCAGTTCCGGCTTCTTCATCTGCGCATCCTTGTAGCGCGCCTGCATGCGCCGCGCCTGGAAATCGCGGAAGTTCGAGCAGGATGAAATTTCCCGATAGGTTTCCTGCGACGGCACCCAGACCTCGATATCGTAGGTTTTGCAGGACGAGAAGCCCATGTCGCCGGCGCACAGCACGATAACGCGATACGGCAAGCCGAGTTTCTGCAGGATTTTTTCGGCGTGACCGGTGAGCTCTTCGAGCGCGGCCATCGACTCTTCTGGCTTGACGATCTGCACCATTTCCACTTTCTCGAACTGGTGCTGGCGAATCAGGCCGCGGATATCCTTACCGTGCGAGCCGGCTTCTGAACGAAAACAGGGCGTGTGGCAGGCCCAGCGCAGCGGCAAGTGCGCGGCATCAACGATTTCATCGGCGATAAGATTGGTCACCGGCACTTCTGCCGTCGGTATCAGATACAGCTCACGCTCGCCCTGCAATTTGAACAGGTCGGCCTCGAATTTCGGCAGCTGCCCGGTGCCCCGCAGCGCCTCGGGGCCAACCAGATACGGCACATACACTTCCTGGTAACCGTGCTCGGCGGTGTGGGTGTCGAGCATCAACTGGATCAGCGCACGATGCATGCGCGCCAACTGCCCGTGCAGCACCGAGAAACGCGCGCCAGACAATTTCGCCGCGCGCTCGAAATCGAGTGCCGCTTTCGCCGGATCAAAACCCTCACCCAACGCCACGTGATCACGTAGCGGAAAATCGAAAGTGCGCGGTGTACCCCAGCGCCGCACTTCGACGTTGTCTTCCTCGGACTTCCCGTCCGGCACACTGTCGTCCGGCAGGTTGGGAATCTGCATGTGCGCAGTTTCAATCCGGCTTTGCAACGCATTGAGTTCCGCTTCGGCTGCCGTCAGTTGCGTACCGAAGGCTTCAACCTGCGCCATCAGCGGCGCCACATCCTCGCCTTTTGCTTTTGCCTGGCCGATGGCCTTCGAGCGTGCGTTGCGCTCGGCCTGCAGTCTCTGGGCGTGCGTCTGGATTTCCTTGCGCTGTTCTTCGAGCGCAGCAAGACCGGCGATATCGAGCGCGTAACCACGGCGGGCCAGCTTGCGCGCCACGAGTTCAAGATCCGAGCGCAGCAGTTTTTGGTCGAGCATGGAGAACGGTATCCGTAATCAGATTTTGACGAGCGCAAGGCCAAGCCAGAGCGCGAGAAGGCAACTGACCACGCTGGCCACCACATACACCATGGCGATCACAGCCCGACCTTCCTGGATCAGCTGCAGGCTCTCGAACGAGAAACTCGAAAAGGTGGTGAATCCGCCGAGAAAACCTGCCAGCAAACCGACACGCAGTGTACCACTGGCCGGCAGGTACGCAGTCAGTACCGCAAACAGCAGGCCGTACAGAAACGAGCCGGCAATGTTGGCCGTGAGCGTGCCCCATGGCAGCGCGTGCGGACCGGCCGCCGGCAGCCAAACGGTATTGATCAGGTAGCGGCCGACCGAACCGATTGCACCGCCAATGGCCACCGCCAGTATCGCTGCTGCATTCACGACGATTTCCTCCCCGACTTGTACGTACTGCCATAGCGCTGCCAGTTGCTGGCAGCGTCAAGTGCGCGCCAATGCGCGATCTTTTCGCCGATGCGTTGTTCGAGGCCACGATCCGTCGGTCGGTAGAAATGCGCATCCCGGCTCGTTTCGGGCAGATAATTTTCACCGGGCACGTAGGCGCCAGGGTAATCGTGTGCGTAATGATAATCGGCGCCGTGCCCGAGCTCGCCCAACAATTTCGTCGGTGCATTGCGGATATGCAACGGCACTTCTTCGCTGCCGCGATCGCGCACGTAACTCATCGCCGCGTTGTATGCCTTGTAGAGCGCATTGCTCTTCGGTGCGACAGCCATATAAACCACCGCCTGCGCGATCGCCAGTTCACCTTCCGGGCTGCCGAGCCGCTCCTGTACATCCCATGCCGCCATGGCGACATCAAGGGCGCGCGGATCGGCATTGCCGATGTCTTCGGTGGCCATGCGTACCACGCGGCGCGCCACATAAAGCGGATTACAACCGCCATCGAGCATACGCGCCAGCCAGTACAGTGCTGCATCGGCGCTGGAGCCACGCACAGCTTTGTGCAGCGCGGAAATCTGGTCGTAGAAAACATCGCCACCCTTATCGAAGCGGCGCGTGCCGGTGCGCAACACGGCATCGAGCGTCATGGCATCGATGCATTTTTCACCATTGACCTGATCGACCAGATCGGTGGCGATTTCGAGCAGATTCAGCAACCGCCGGGCGTCGCCATCGGCAGCGAGCAGCAAGCGTTCGCGCGCCTCCGGGCTGATGTTCAGATGCTCTGCGGCCAGCCCACGCACTGCATCGGTGAGCGCGCGTGCAAGCAAGGCATCAAGATCTTCGGTGGCAATCGGCTTCAACACGTAAACCCGCGCCCGTGACAGTAACGCACTGTTCAGCTCGAACGAGGGGTTTTCCGTGGTGGCGCCAATAAAAGTCAGCAGCCCTTCCTCAACGTGCGGCAGAAAGGCGTCCTGTTGCGCCTTGTTAAAGCGGTGCACCTCATCGACAAACAGCACGGTACGCCGGCCTTGGGTGAGCGCCTGCCGCGCCCGATCGACAATCTCACGGATATCCTTCACCCCCGCGAGCACAGCAGAAATGGTTTCGAAGCGTGCGTCGATCTGCGCGGCGACAATTCTCGCCAGCGTCGTTTTACCAACGCCGGGAGGCCCCCAAAGGATCATCGAATGCAGATGGCCGGTTTCCACCGCCTTGCGCAGTGGTTTGCCCGGCCCCACCAAATGCTGCTGGCCGACATATTCGTCGAGCGCGCGTGGCCGCAGCCGCGCTGCCAGCGGCATGCCGGCAAGATCCGCCTCGCCGGCAAGCAGATCCACCTGATGCTTAGTCGTTTTCACGGATGACATCGGTGCCCGGCGGCGGCGTAAAGACGAAGCGGGCGGCCGAAATACTGGCATTGAGCGACACTTTACTGAACCGAATCGAGGTTTTTTGACCGAGGCCATCGACAAGTGCCATCTCATCGAGGCGACCGTCGCGGAACGCGATGCGCAACGATTCGAACAAGGCATCCTCGCTGCGCGGCAACAGTTCGAAACGCAGGCTGCCGCCCTTGTCCTCAATCACATTCACAGAAAAACGCTCGCCGATTTTTTGTGCATCGCCGCTGAACAGCAACGCCGGCGTGTCGGCAAGCTGTCGACTGAACGGACGCACCACCGCCTGTGCAAGGTCGGCGTCATAGACCCAGACATTTTTGCCGTCGGCGATAATCAATTGCTCGAACGGCGCACGCACCTCCCAGCGGAACAGTTGCGGGCGCGACACGGTCATCGTCCCGCTCGACTGTTGCG
>JBMOOP010000002.1:0-4536 GCA_049324495.1 Pseudomonadota bacterium | reverse complement strand
AGAGCACAAACAGCACGTTGCCGTTGAGCATGCTCTTGAGTTCTTCCATGCCCTGATTCGATCTGCCCAGGATCACGACGGTGAGCGCGGTCGCCACCACATAGGTGCAGCCGATCGCCACCTCGCGTGTCACCTTGTCCGGGATGCGCCGCAGCAGCGCAAACCCACCGGCAGCGAACAGCGCCGCGCCGAACGCGAACACATGCGCCTCGATGCTGTGCGTTTCGTAACCGGCAAGAAACGCAAGGGCAAGGCCCAACACCGCAATCTGCGCCAGGGCAAGGTCGATGAAGATGATGCCGCGTGCGAGCACATGCAGGCCGAAGTAGGTATGGGTGATGAGCATCAGCATGCTCACTGCCAGCGCCGGCGCCAGCAGTGCCCAGATGCTCATGGTGTAAAACCTGTCCGGTTGAACGCATCGACGATGGCATCGAACAAATCGAACCAGGTGACGATATCCGGCCGGGCGCCAACCGACTGCGGCAACACGACGATCCTGATGCCTGTCTCCCGTGCCAGCCAGGTTGCCGAGCGGCGCTCATAATACGGCTCCATGATCAGCACGCCGATTTTCTGCGCCCGGATGGTTTCCACCAGTTGCCGCAAATGCGCCGCATGGGGCGGAATGCCGGGTTTGGGCTCGATCTCGGCGACGATGCGAAAACCGAAGGCGTGCGCCAGATACACGAACGATTTGTGGTAGGCAACAACCGGTTGATCCTGCCAGGGAGCGAGCCGGGCCTGCCATTGCGGCAGGCGCTGCCCGAGTTCCCGTTCGAAGGCGTCGAGGTTGGCGCGAAAGGCCGGTGCGTGCCCGGGATCGATTTTGCTCAGGCGCGCAGCAACGGCTTGCGCCATAAGTGCTCCGTTGCGCGGATCGAGCCAGTAATGCGGATTGCCGCGCGCATGCACATCACCTTCGGCGCGCGACACCGGCCCGCTCGACTTGTCGAGCAGTGTCACTGCTGCGGACAAATCGATATAACCCGGCGCGCCGGGCAGAATGCGGCTGTTGCGTGCGGTTTCCAGCAATGGCGGCAGCCAGCCGATCTCGATGTCGGCACCGATCAGCACCAGCAGATCGGCCCCGTACACCTGGCGAACCAGGCCCGGCGTTGCTTCGGCAAAGTGTGGATCGCGGGTGCCTGGCGTCAAACTCTGCACCTGCACATGTTTGCCGCCGATGGCGCGCACGATCGCGGCGCCATCGGCGGTGGTGGCAACGACATTCAGTTTGGCGTACACCATGCCCGGCAGCACGCCGAGTCCGCCGAGAAACAACCATACGATCAAGCGGTACATCTGTTGCTCCCAGGTCCTAAAATTTGTGCGCCGCGTGGGCGCCGAGATTGAATTCGTATTGCAGCCACAGGGCGTTCGCGGTGTGCCCCGGCAGATGCCCGGCCCGGTCGTGGTTGTATTGCAGCCGCAACCTGCTGAACTCGGTGGGGTGAAACGACAGATTGAGCGCATAACGCTCGCGCCGGTCACGCAGCGGATCAGTGTCGTCACTGCCGTTGCCGTGTGCGGACTCAAGCCGCAATCCCCCGACCCAGCGCGACCGAAAACCCCATAACACCTGGGTGTAGCCGCCGCGATCCGCCAGTGTGCCGTCGGGCGTTTGGTAATCCCGCATCAGCCATTCCGTCTGCCACGCGACGAACGGAAATCCGCGCTCGTTCATGAGGGGGCGCCATTTCATGTACAGATCGAGACCGGCGATGTGCGTATCGGTGTCGGTGCTGCTCGCGTTGGGGCCGATCAGCGCGGAAACGCCGAGATTGGCACTTACCGTGTCGGACAGATCGCCGCCATTCAGCCAGCGCCCCGACCACAGCAAATCACCGGCGCTGCGCGTGCCGCCGCGATCGATGAGGGTATAACCGCCCAGGGTTTCATCCGGCACCGACAAAAAACTCGTGACGGTTTCACCCTTGGCGTTTTGTGCGCCGAGGAATATTTCCGCATACCAGGGCAGGGGCGCAAGCCAGGCCAGTTGCGCACCCTGGCTGCGCAGACCGTCGCCGCCGAAAAATCGTGACAGCACCACCGGCTGGTCGACGAACGCCCAGGCGTGGGGATGCTGCTGGTTTTGCCGGCCGAATGCGGTGAAATACTGACCGGCCCTGATCTGCAATCCATGCGGCAGTGCGCGCGTGGTGAGAAACGCTTCTTCCAGTTCCACCAGCGTCTCGCCGTCGCGATCGATCAGAAAAATCAGATTGGCCTGGCCATTGAAATAGGGATCGACCGCGCCATTCATCGACAATTCGACGTTTTGCACGGTAAAACCGTTGCGGTTCGGATCGTGGCCGCCGGCCTGCAGGTTGGCGAGCTCGGCATCGGCGACGCTTGCACCGCCGGCACTGAACAGCGCCGAAAGGCCGATATTGAACGGTGCCGGGCCGGTGCGCTCCGCCGCCGCCGACTGACCGACAAGCAGTGCGAGCGCCAACACGCCCGAATAAAATACAGGTTGCATGGTTGATCTCCGTTTATTCCCAAAAAAACGATCGACGAACGAGGTCGCCGGCAACAAGGCAGGGCGACCCGCTCGGAACAGCGGCAGGAATCAGCAGGAGAACAACGGCGGGGCGCGACCGAGATAAACGGCAACGTGGAAGGAGCGGACGACACGATGCGGGTGCGCCGCATAGGTGTGACGGGCACCACCGGCAAACGACAACACCGGGGCATCTGCGCCGAGCACCGCATGCAGCGTAGTGCCGGCGATACACCATTCGCAGTGGCTGCCCGGCGCATGTTGCCGTTGGTCGGTCTCATGCACGGCGAGGGCGCACTGACCCAGCAACAACAGAGCCAGTGCCAGCATGCTCATGCGGCAGGCCGGCTTATTGTGTGGCCCTGCGTTTTGTTGCACCGGGTTATTGCATCCGCGAAATGAATGATGGCGTTGCGTATTGAATCGTAGTGGACTGGACTATGCCCGGCAAGCGTGAGTCTAAGGAACCTCCGAATAACCCATGACCCGGCGCGCGCAACGGCCGTATTTCCGGCCGGATCGAATTGTCTTTGCAGGGTACGCCCTTCAAAGGCAGGATCGTGGTGCGAGACAATCCACCGCCTCGGAACCTTGCCGCCTGAACGTCACGCGATGAGGATGTCGTACACCAGAGGTGGCAATGGCCCACCGGAGTCCTTCATGACCGATTACCTGATCGCCCCTTCGATCCTTGCCGCCGATTTTGCACGTCTTGGCGCCGAGGTCGACGACGTGCTGGCCGCCGGTGCCGACATCGTCCATTTCGACGTGATGGACAACCACTACGTGCCCAACCTTACCATCGGTCCTCTGGTGTGCAGGGCGCTGCGCAGGCATGGGGTAGTGGCGCCGATAGATGTGCACCTGATGGTGCGTCCGGTCGATCGCCTGATCGGCGACTTCATCGATGCCGGCGCCAGCTGGATCAGTTTTCACCCGGAAGCGTCGGATCATATTGATCGTTCGCTGCAGTTGATTCGCGATGGCGGCTGCAAGGCCGGTCTGGTATTCAATCCGGCGACGCCGCTGACATGTCTCGAACACGTGATGGAAAGGCTCGATTTTGTGCTGCTGATGAGCGTCAATCCCGGTTTTGGCGGGCAGAGTTTCATCGCCGCGACGTTACCGAAGCTGACGAAAGTGAAGGCGTTGATCCGGGCCAGTGGCTGCGATATCCGTCTTGAAGTCGACGGCGGTGTCAACGCGAAAAACATTCGCGAAATTGCGCAGGCGGGTGCCGATACGTTTGTCGCCGGTTCGGCGATTTTCGGCAAGCCGGATTACCGGGCGGTGATTGCGGACATGCGGGCGGCGCTGGCGAAGGCGTGAGGCGGTGCTGCTGACCACCTCACCAAGCCCTTTGGTGTTGCCGAGATGCCGGCCAGAGCGCGCGTGCACATGCGCCGGCAGGACAACGCGGCCCGCGAGGATGACCCGGCAAGCCGAAATACCTGCTGACGGAAACGTCCGTCGGCTACCGGCTCGCACCCTGAATGTACCGGCTTGGCGATTGCCAGCGGACACGGTTACCATGCCGTTTCCCTCATCCTGCGTCAGGCACCTGTCTTCCATGAATCCCGGGGTTTCGTTCGGCGATCGATGGCGTTGACTACGCCTTTGTTCCGCAGCCGCCTTCGCCTTGTGGCGAATCGCGCCTTCTTCCTTGCCGATCGACTTGAAAAGCCCGAGGTGTTCCGTGGCCACCGATCCTGCCGGTACCCCTGCTCCCCGTTCCGCCGTTACTGGGTTACGCGACCGATTTAGCGCCTATGCTCGCGCCGGCTACAACCGTGTTCCGGTTGTTCGCGAAGTCCTTGCCGATCTCGATACGCCACTCTCTGCTTACGCGAAACTTGCGCGCGGTGCGTACTCCTACCTGTTTGAGTCCGTGCACGGCGGCGAGAAGTGGGGGCGTTACTCGATCATCGGCCTGCCGGCGAAAACCTTGCTCACAGTGTGCGGCCATACCGTGCGTGTGACGATCGACGGCTGCGAGGTCGAGTCCCTGCATGCCGATGATCCGTTGACGT
>JBMOOP010000001.1:0-42919 GCA_049324495.1 Pseudomonadota bacterium | reverse complement strand
TGACGCGCGATCGCATCTACCTGGAAACGATGCAGGAAGTGTATTCGAAGAGCAGCAAGGTCATGCTCGACACCCGGGGCAACAACATGATCTACCTGCCGCTTGAGCAGGTGCTCGGTGCCAAGGCAGCGGCACTGCGGCCGGAAGCGGCTGCCGCGGCCGCAGCGGCAGCCGGCGACTCTGCGCCGGTTTCGGTTGCACCGACTGTGCCGGGACAAGCCACCGAACGCCTGCGGGCACGTCGCGAGGAGAACCGCTGATGGACAGGAAATTGATGGCCGTCATCGGCCTGCTGGCGGGCGTGCTGCTCGTCTGGACGTGTACCTATACCGTCCCGGAGACCGAGCGGGCGCTGTTGCGCGAATTCGGTCAGGTTCGCAATCCGGATCTGCCGCCGGGCTTCGGTTTCAAGCTGCCCTGGCAGAATGTCGTATTTTTTGATGCGCGGGCGCAGGTGATGGATACCCGGCCAACCGAGTATCTCACCAAGGAATCGAAGATCCTGGTGGTCGATGCCTACGTCGTATTCCGTATCGTCGACAACCAGCAGTTCTATACCGCAACCAATGGCGGGGACATGGCGCGTGCGCAGAACCTGCTCGTGCAGCGCGTAATCGACGGACTGAAAAACAAGGTTTCGCAGCGCACACTGCTCGACGTGGTTTCCGGCAAGCGCGACGAGATGATGGCGGAATTGACAGCCGATGTCGGCACGCTTGTGCGCTCGGAGTTTGGCGTCGAGGTGTTGGATATTCGCGTCAAAAAAGTGGATTACCCGGAAAGCGCGGTGGGCGCGGTATTCGATCGCATGCGCACCGAGCGTCAGCGTGAAGCCCGCGAGCACCGCGCCGAAGGCAAGGAGGAGGCCGAGAAGATCCGTGCCGAGGCTGAAAAGCAGCGTACGGTGTTGCTGGCCGAAGCATTCCGCGCGTCCCAGAGGTTGCGCGGCGAGGGCGACGGCAAGTCGGCGGCGATTTACGCTGCGGCTTACGGCAAGGATCCGGAATTCTTCCAGTTCTGGCGCAGCATGCTGGCCTACCGTGAATCGTTCACCGGGCCGGAGAACGTGATGGTGATTCAGCCGGACAACGCCTTTTTCCGGCAGATGCAGGGTCGCTGACGGGTGAAACGCCATGTCCCGGGTTGATCGCTGGCTCCTGCCTGACGGCGTCGAGGAGGCACTGCCGTCGCGGGCGCGGGTGCTGGAATCGCTGCGCCGCCGCCTGCTGGATCTGTACGGCAGTTGGGGTTATGAGCTGGTAATGCCGCCCTTGATAGAGTTTCTCGATTCGTTGCTGTGCGGTGCCGGCCCGGATGTATCGCTGCAAACCTTCACCCTGACCGATCAGCTTTCCGGGCGGGCAATGGGTATCCGTGCCGACATCACGCCACAGGTTGCCCGTATCGATGCCCATGCGTTGCAGGCCGCCGGCCCGCAGCGTTTTTGTTACGCCGGGACGGTGTTGCACGCCCGCCCGGCCGGGATGGCTGTTTCGCGCGTGCCGTTGCAGGCGGGTGCCGAATTGTTTGGCCATGCCGGCATCGAGGCGGATATCGAAATCGTCAGTCTAATGCTGGAGACGCTGACCATCGTCGGGTGCCGCGATATGCATCTTGATCTGGGCCACGTCGGCATTTATCGCGGGCTGGTTGCCGGATTGTCGCTCGACGGTAACGACGAACAGGCATTGTTCGATATTTTCCAGCGCAAGGCGGTGCCTGAGCTTGAGGAATTCCTGGCGGCGCATGTCACCGATGCCGGTGCGCGCACGCGTCTGCGGGCGCTGGTCGATCTGGCCGGCGATGCTGCCGTACTGGAGCGGGCGCAGGCGGTGCTGGCAGATGCCGGCACCGAGGTGGCACGCGCCATCGCCGATCTTGCCGCGATCGGCAGCCGCATCCGGGCGCGCTATCCGCACATTGAGCTGTGTTTCGATCTGTGCGAGTTACGCGGATACCGCTATCACAGCGGCTGTGTGTTCGCCGCCTACCTGGCCGGCCGCAGCCAGGACGTCGCCAAAGGCGGCCGTTACGATGGCGTCGGCGCGGTGTTTGGCCGGCCACGCCCGGCGACGGGTTTCAGTGTCGATGTAAAGACACTGGCCGACATCGCGGTTGGCGAACTCGTGTCGCCGACGCGCGGAATTTTTGCGCCCGCGAGCGACGATGCCATGCTCGCCGTCCGTATCGCGCAACTGCGCGCTGCGGGCGAACGGGTGGTATGTGGCCTGTCGGGTGCGCCGATAGCCATGGATGAATTGAAGTGTGACCGTGTGTTGGTGCGTGGCACCAACGATTGGGATGTCATGCCGCGCTGAGGCGGTGTGATGATCGGGTTGCGAATTCGACACTCGCCATTCGGCGTGCTCCGAAGGCGATACGGGTAGAAAAGGTTATGGGCAAGAACGTAGTCGTGCTTGGCACTCAATGGGGTGACGAGGGCAAGGGCAAAATCGTCGATCTGCTGACCGACGAGGCGAAGTGTGTCGCGCGTTTCCAGGGTGGCCACAATGCCGGCCATACGCTGGTGATCGACGGCAAGAAAACCGTTTTGCACCTGATTCCGTCAGGCATTCTGCGCGGCGAAGTTGCCTGCCTGATCGGCAACGGTGTGGTGCTCGCCCCGGATGCCTTGATGAAGGAGATCATTGGCCTGGAGCAAAACAATGTGCCGGTGCGAGAGGGCCTGCGCCTCTCGCCGGCCTGCACGCTGATCCTTCCGTACCATGCGGCGCTCGACAAGGCGCGCGAAGTGGCGCGCGGCAAGGCGGCAATCGGTACCACCGGGCGTGGCATTGGCCCGGCATACGAAGACAAGGCCGCGCGGCGCGGCGTTCGTCTGGGCGATTTGCTGCATCGCGAACGTTTCGCCGAGAAGCTGGCCGGCGTGATGGATTTGCACAATTTCATGCTGAAGAATTACTACCAGGCAGAGACTGTCGACTTCCAGCAGACGCTCGACGATGCGCTGCTGATCGCCGAGCAACTCAAACCGATGATCGCCGACGTTACCGGCATCCTCCACGATTACCGGCGGCGCGGTGAAAACATTCTGTTCGAAGGCGCACAGGGTTCGCTGCTCGACATCGATCATGGCACCTATCCTTACGTCACCAGCTCAAACACTACCGCCGGCGGCACCTCCACCGGTTCCGGTTTCGGCCCGCTGTATCTCGATTATGTGCTCGGCATCACCAAGGCCTACACCACGCGGGTTGGTGGTGGTCCGTTTCCGACCGAACTGTTTGACGGGACCGGCAAGCATCTGGCGGCGCGCGGCCACGAGTTCGGTTCCACCACCGGGCGGGCGCGTCGTTGTGGCTGGTTCGATGCGGTTGCCTTGCGGCGCGCCATCGAGATCAACTCGGTGTCGGGCCTGTGCCTGACCAAACTCGATGTGCTCGATGGCCTTGATGTCGTGCGCATCTGCACCGGCTATCGCAATGCCGATGGCATTGTCACCGCATCGCCAACCGATGCCGACAGCTACGAAGGCCTGGAACCGATCTACGAGGACATGCCCGGTTGGCAGCAATCGACCGTCGGCGCGAAACGTCTTGAGGATCTGCCGATCGCTGCGCGCAGCTACATCAAGCGGCTGGAGGAAACGGTAGGCGCACCGATCGACATCATCTCCACCGGGCCCGATCGGGTGGAGACGATTATCCTCCGCCACCCGTTTCACTAAAGAACTGGGCGCGGGCATGAAGCGCACGCCCACTTTCAGTCTGCGCGAGATGCTGCTCTCGTTGTTGCGCGTGAATGTGTTGTGGCAGCGGTTACCCACACGCCGTGTTTACCTCAAGCAGGTTTATTTTTCCGGGCTGCAATCACTGCCGCTGGTGCTGCTGGTTGGCGCTGCCGTGTCCGGCATCATCGTCGACCAGTTACGCACTTTCGGCGAGAGCCCGAAAAGATCGATGGATATCCTGTTGACCATCACGCTGAGCGAACTGGCGCCCTTGCTCACGGCCTTTCTGATGGCGGCGCGCAGTGCGCCGGCGATGGCCAGCGAACTGGCGACCATGCAGGTCAACGGCGAGGTGCGCCTGCTCTTGCGGCTTGGTGTGCCGCCACTCGGCTACCTGGTGATCCCGCGCATTGCCGCCATGGCGACCGGCAGCGTGCTGTTGACGATCTATTTTGCGTTCGCGGCCATGTTTGCCGGCAGTGCATTTGCCGCGCAGGCACACATGTTCGCCGCGCTTGCTTCCATCGACGAGTCGATGCGCATTGGAATCATGTTGCTGTGCATCATGAAGAGCCTGCTGTTTGGTATCACGATCGCGCTGGTGGCCTGCCATACTGGACTTGCGGCCGGTAGATCGTTCACCGACGTGCCGATCGCCGCTTCGCGTGCGGTCGTGCGCGCGCTGGCGTGCGTGTTCATCCTCGATCTGATGCTGGTGGCGCTGTGAGCTGGCCGGTCGACATCAGCCACGCGCACGGAGTGCTGCGTCTGCCAGGCCCGGGGTGGTTTGCCCTTGATGCAGCGCTGGATGAGGCATCGCTCGATGAATTGCTGGCCGGGGCGCGGCTGCAGCTTGGCCCGGAAGCAGTTGGCTGGGTGCCGGCAGCGGGTGGTTTGTTGAGCAACCTGTCAGCCTGGGAGAACGTGTTGTTGGCGACCCAGTGGCACGCGCCGGCGTCGTTACCAGCGCTGGAGGCGCGGATGCGATCCTGGTGTCTGCGTTGCGGTTACGACGTGCCCGGCGTGGTCCGGCTGCTGGCGCAACAACCGGCACAGCTCTCCGGCGATGAGTTGCGCCTGCTCGGCTGGTTGCGTCAGTTATTGGCGCGGCCCAGACTGCTCCTGCTCGAAGGGCGGGCTGTGCCGGCCGGTGCGCTGGGGCGCTCATTGCGCGCATTGCTTGCCGAGGAGTTGGCCGGTTCCGTCCTGCTTGTTGTTGATGGCGAGGCGCCTGAGGGCTTCACGCCGCTGTCATTCTCTGCTGCCGAGGCCGAGGTGCCGTGACCTTGCTCCGCGATGCCGACCCGCGCTTCCGGCGCCTCAATGCCAAGGTTGCCGTCTTCGTGTTGCTGGGCTTGTTGGCCAGCGCCGGCTTGCTGTTGCTGCTGGCGTGGGAGCAGGGCTATTTTGCGACCAAGAGCGAAATTCTTCTCGAGGCGCCGACGGGTACCGATCTGCGGCCTGGCATGGCGGTGAAGCTGTCCGGCTTCAAGATCGGCGAAGTCAGCCGTGTTGAATTGAACGGCGTTGCGCGCGTCGATGTGCGGATGCTGATCGAGGACAAATATCTGCAATGGATCAAGGCCGACTCACTGGTATCGGTGGCGCGTGAAGGGTTGATCGGCGACAGCCACCTTGAGATCAGAAGCGGCAATCCAGCCTTGGCCTCGCTCAGGGGCGGCGATGCGTTGATGTTCGAACCCACGCCCGCACTCTCCGACATTGCCGCCGATCTGCGCGCGCGGGCCTTGCCGGTGATTGATGGCTCGATCCAACTGCTTGATTACCTGAACGATCCGCAGGGCGATTTTCGCGGCACGATGGCGGAGTTGCGCAAGTTGACCACTGAGTTGCGAGCAACGCGCAAGGGTATCGATCAGTTGGTCGCCGATGTCGATGCGCTGGCACGCGACGACATCAAGCGCACCCTGCGCAACGCGGACCACACACTGCTTGCGTTTGAGCAGCAGATGACAGCGATATCAGAGCGAACTGACCGCAGCCTGACCCAATTCGACGCAACGACAGCCAGTGCCCGGCAAACCGCCGAAGCGGTAAGCAGGGCGATCGAAACCGCAGTGCCCAAGGTGAACCGGCTGCTCGACAATACCGATGCTGCGGTGCGCGATGGCCGCAAATTGATGGACGGTGCCGGCAAGCGTTGGCCATTCAAGGGTGGCAAGGCGCCGGACGATGCAGTGCAGGTGGAGGCGGCGCCGGGTGCGGGGCCATAAGCACCGCACCTGCCGGGAATTTGATTCGCCAAAAGTATCAACGGAGTCGTCATGAAAGCCCTTAGCCCTGCGGACCAGTTGTTCCTGATCATGGAGCGCCGTCAGCAGCCGATGCATGTTGGCGGCTTGCAGTTGTTCGAGTTTCCCGAAGGCGCCGGGGAGGGTTATGTCTGCGAACTTGCCGAGATGTTGCGCGCGTACAACGCACCAACAGCGCCGTTCAACCAGCGCCTGGTCGCCCGGTTTGGCCGGTCGTTCTGGAAAGAGGATCGTCAGTTCGATCTTGACCACCATCTCCGCCACGAAGCACTGCCGCATCCGGGCCGCATCCGCGAGCTGTTGTCGCTGGTGTCTGCTGAGCATTCGGCACTGCTGGATCGCGAGCGCCCGCTGTGGGAAGCGCACCTGATTGAAGGCTTTTCCGAGCGCCGCTTTGCGCTGTACAGCAAGATTCACCACTCAGTGGCAGATGGTATTGCGGCAATGCGATTGATGGGGCGTTCGTTGTCGCCGGATCCGCACACCCGCGGTCTGGCACCTGTGTGGGCGCAGGCTCCGCGCAAGCGCGAACGCGAGCCGATGTCGCCAGCGGATGCAGTGATTACGCTGGCACAGATCGGTCTCGATGCCCGCAAGCAATTGGCCACAATCCCGAACGTGGTCCGCGAAGTCTACAAAAGCGTGCAGAAATCACGCCGGCACGAAACGCATGTCTCGGTGTTCCAGGCACCGCACTGCATTCTCAATGAAGCCATCACCGGCTCGCGGCGTTTCGCCGCACAGTCGTATCCTGTGCTGCGCTTCAGGGCAATTGCAAAAGAGTTCCACTGCACGCTCAATGATGTGGTGTTGGCGGTTTGCGGTTCGGCGCTGCGCGACTACCTCATCAGCCAGCGCGCGTTGCCGGATGCACCATTGATTGCCATGGTACCAATGTCGGTGCGCTCCGACGACGGCGATGGCGGCAACCAGATCGCGATGATTCTCGCCAACCTCGGCACCCACCTTGCCGACCCGGCGCATCGCATGGAGTTGGTGATCAGCTCGGTGCGTGAAGCGAAGGAGCGTTGCGCACGCATGAGCCCGGAGGAGATCATCAATTACACAGCACTTACGCTCGCTCCAGCAGGTTTGAACCTGCTCACCGGCATTAATCCGAAATGGCAAAGTTTCAATGTCATCATCTCCAACGTGCCGGGGCCGAAGCATCCTCTGTACTGGAACGGCGCGCGCCTGCAGGGCATCTATCCGGTATCAATCGTGCTCGATCGCATGGCATTGAACATCACGCTCACCAGTTACGCCGGTTCGCTGGAGTTCGGGTTTATTGCCTGTCGGCGTACTCTGCCGTCCATGCAGCGACTGCTCGACTACATTGAGCGCGGTATCGCCGATCTGGAAATTGCTGCCGGAATTCACCGGTGAAAAAAATGATGGCCGTATCAACCCTGCCAAAACGCGCGCTGCTTGGCGTGCTGCTGCTCGGGCTTGTTGTGCTCGCCTTTCGCATCGTCCAGCCATTTCTTGCCTCAATTGCCTGGGCCTTGATTCTTTGCTACGTCACCTGGCCGCTGTATTTGCGGCTGCGCGCGCAGCTGGGCGAACGCCCCAATCTGGCAGCGTTGCTGATGACCGTATTGCTGGCCACTGCGTTGGTACTGCCGCTTGCCTGGCTGGTGCTGCTGCTCGAAGGTGAACTGGTGAGCCTTTACCAGGTACTGGGCAGCAAACTTGCCAGCGGCGCGCTGGTGTTGCCGGAACATGTGCGGCAACTGCCGGTGGTTGGTGAGGAGATCCAGCAGATCGTGCAGCGTCTGGGCAGCAGTCCTGATGCGCTGCGCGCCGAATCCGCGCGCCTGGTCGGCGAATGGCGTGACGAGATCACTGCGCTGATCGGCGGCGTCGGCAAAAATCTTGCAAAACTCGGGTTCGCGCTGTTAACGGCCTTCTTCATCTACCGTGACGGCGAGGCATTGTTGGCGCAGATCATCGCCGGGATGCGCCTGCTGGTCGGCAATCGCGAGCGTGATTACATTGATGCCGCGGGCGCCACCACGCGAGCCGTGGTTTACGGCATCGTGGTTACTGCGGTCGCGCAGGGCATCCTGGCCGGCATCGGCTACTGGATTTTCGGCGCGCCCAGCCCGCTGTTTCTCGCGGCGGTGACGATGCTGGTGGCGATGATCCCGTTCGGCACGCCGTTCGCCTGGGGCAGCATCGCGGTATGGATGGCGATCAACGGCGATTTCTGGGGCGGTATCGGGCTGGCCGCATGGGGCACTTTTCTGGTGAGCTGGGTCGATAATTTTGTCCGGCCGTTGGTCATCAGCAGCGCGACGCAAATTCCGTTCATCATTGTGATCTTCGGTGTGCTCGGCGGGCTCGCTGCCTTTGGTGCGGTGGGCCTGTTCATTGGCCCCGTAGTGCTCGCTGTGGCGCTTGCCGTGTGGCGCGAATGGCTGGAAGGCCCGGACGCGCCAGTGTAAATCCTATTTTCCGCAGCACTGTTTGTGTTTTCTCCCCGAGCCACAGGGGCACGGCTCATTACGGCCGACCTTTTCCGCACGCACAATACTTTTCGCTTTCATTGCCTCGCGGCGGGCTTCTTCAAATGCACCCGCCGCATGTTTCAGTGCCAGCGGGATTTCGGCAAACACCTCAAGGCGTTCGTCGAGGGTTAGCGGTGGCTGGTCTGCTTCCTCATTCATCATCAGCGAAGTGATCAGCATTTCGAGATGCTCGAGCGCTGGGCTTGCGGTTGCGGCGGCGTCCCACGCATCTTCGTACATCTGCATCCCTTCAATGAAGCCGAGCGTCCATTTCATGCCAAGATACTTGGTTGCGTCGGCGGGCGTCTCATAAACATCGTCCGGGAATACTACCGGGATGTAATCCGTGGTTTTCTTTTTCGTATTGAGCAGATTGCGCGCTACCGCGTTGGCGTGGCGGGTGAGCAGCACCAGAAAATCCTGCATCTGCGCCGGCGTATCAAACTGCCGTTCGCCTTCACCCTGAATAACCGGCAGGTAGCGTGACGGTGGGACCGCCAGCGGGCCGATTGCCAGTGCCGCGAAAAATCCGTCGAGCTGCTCGACATCGTAGCTTTCCTCGCGGGCGGTGTATTTTTCCAGCAATTCGTCGAGCTCGTTGAGTTCATCGTCGTCGAGTGCGTATGCCTGTTCGTTCATTTATTCATCTCACAAAGTTGCTGTTGATTGAAACGATACCTACTTGCGCACGCCGACCCACGCGCCGCTGCTGGTGATCAGCAGGCCGGCGATAAGCCACAGCGTGAGCGGTTCGTCGAGTACCAGCGACACGCCAGTACCGGCAATCGCCGGCACCATCGCCATCATCGCGCCAAGGCGCGCCGGCCCGAGTCGCACCAGCGCCTGCATATACAGCACCATCGCCACAATGACGACGAAAACGCCTTGATAAACGGCTTGCAACAGCACCGTCATCATCGGCGCTTGCGCCAGGGATGACGGCAAAATCAACACATACACCGGCAGGTACAACAACCCGGCCAGCAACGCGACGCCGATGGTCGTCTCCCAGGGCTGGTAACCCCAACGACGAATCAGAACCGTATACAGCGCCCAGCACAGCGATGCGGCGACCAGCAGGGCATCGCCGAGCGCAATGCTGCCACCGTGCTCTCCGCCGCGCGAAAAAGTGTCGAATGCCAGGCAACCGACGCCAGCGGCGATCAGCAACAATCCGTATTTGAGTTGTCGGCGCGGCGTCTCGCCGAGCAACAACCAGACGAAAAGTGCCAGCATGAACGGCAGCAGACCGGACACCAGCAACGCACCGTGCGCACCCGGTGCGTAATGAAAGCCCGCATAGACGCTCAGCGAGTAGCCGATGCCGCCGATCAGCGCGAGGCCAAGCATGCGCAGGTTGAACAGCGGCACGCGTTTCCAGAACAGCCAGGCGGGTAACAGCACCAACGCGGCCGTGCCGAAACGCAGTGCGGTGATATCAAGCGGCGACAACTCGCTGGTGCCGCCGATGCGGCTGACCAGCACGAAGCCGGACCACAGCGCGATTACAATCGCGGCATAGGCAAAGCCCGCACGCTCGGTGACTGAATTCATGGATACCATTCGTCGTTGTGTCGCCGAGTATTGCGGGCGATCAATACATAAGGTGGCAGAGGATACGTCATCAGGGGCCGCGCGGCGTGTGGTAGGGCATATGTTGCTGTGCTACGGTGTACCCGCTTTTTTTTTGCCAAAAGTGCCAGACCATTCTCAGGAGAGACACATCATGCGTATCGTCTTCACCGCAGCCCTGCTGACCATATCCGTCGCCGCCGCCGCCCACGAAACTCCGGCGGGTTATTGGGGTGACAACACGGATAGCAAAATCTGGCACAACAGCTACGGCGAGTGCTGGCAGACCGGCACCATCACGCAGGATCAGGCCAAAATGGGTTGTGAGCCGAAGCCGGTTGCCGCTCCCGGGAAAGCGCCGCCGCCGGTTGCTGCTGTTGTCGCAGCTCCTGCTCCCGCTCCGGTTGTTGCCGCTCCGGTTGTTGTTGCCCCGGTCGATACCGACGGCGACGGCGTGGTCGATGCCAATGACAACTGCCCGGATTCGAAGCGGCTCGCCAAGGTCGACGAGGCGGGTTGCTATCTGGTTCTGAAAGAAACAGTGACGATCGCCATCAATATCAAGTTTCCGACTGGCTCCTCACGCATTGATGCCGCCGGTAACGCCGAGATCCAGAAGCTGGCCGATTTCATGAACCAGTATCCGCAAAGCTCGGTCGAAATCGGTGGCCACACGGACAACAGGGGTGCTGCTGCCACCAACCGCAAGTTGTCGCAGGCGCGCGCTGACTCAGTGCGCAAAACCCTGATCGAGAAGTTCAACATCGCCGGTGACCGGGTGAGCGCGAAAGGCTATGGCCCGGATCAGCCGATCGCCGACAACGACACGCCGGAAGGCCGCACCGCCAACCGCCGCGTTGAAGGCGTCGTTAGCCAGATTATCGAGAAAGTTCAGCAATAATTGCGGCAGCAAAAAAGGCCGTGCCGGGCAACCGGCACGGCCTTTTTTATTGTTGGCGATGGTGCCCGTTACCCTTTCGGTCCCGCCGCCCGAATCGCCTGATCCACATCCGGATACTTGTCATCAAAGTTCTTGATGAACAGTCCGGCGAGCTCACGGGCTTTCGCGTCATGCAGCGCCTTGTCGGCCCAGGTGGCGCTCGGCACCAGCAGCTTGCTGTCAACGCCTTCCACGGCAACCGGGACATCGAGATTCATGATGTCGAGGTGCTGCGTGGCGACGTTGTCGAGCTTGCCAGTGAGGATGGCGCGAATGATCGCGCGGGTGGTCGGGATCGAGAAGCGCTTGCCGGTGCCGTGCGGGCCGCCGCTCCAGCCGGTCGACACGATGAACACTTTCGAATCGAATTCCTCGATGCGCTTCATCAGTAGTTTCGCGTACTCGCCGGCGTGGCGCGGGAAGAACGGTGCGCCGAAGCAGGTGGAGAACGTGGTCTTGATGCCCGGGCCCGAGCCCATTTCCGTCGAGCCGACCAGCGCCGTGTAGCCTGAGAGGAAGTGGAACGCCGCCTGCTGGTTATTCAGTACCGCAACCGGCGGCATGACGCCGTAGAGATCGCAGGTGAGGAAGATGACGTGCTTCGGTTCGCCAGCACGATTCTCGACGATGCGTTTGGCGATATGCGTCAGTGGGTAGGCAGCGCGGGTGTTTTGGGTGCGGGAGGTATCGTCGTAGTTCGGGGTGCGGGTGTTGTCGTCGAGGACGACGTTCTCCAGCACTGCGCCGAACTTGATGGCGTCCCAGATAACCGGTTCGTTTTCCTTTGAAAGATTGATGCACTTGGCGTAGCAGCCGCCCTCGATGTTGAACACCGAACCTTTCGCCCAGCCGTGCTCGTCGTCACCGATCAGGTAGCGTTCCGGGTCCGCCGACAGCGTGGTCTTGCCGGTGCCGGAAAGACCGAAGAACAGTGCCACGCCGCCATCATCGCCGACGTTTGCCGAGCAGTGCATCGGCAGCACGTCTTTGGCCGGCAGCAGGAAGTTCTGCACCGAGAACATCGCCTTTTTCATTTCGCCCGCGTAACGCATGCCGGCGAGCAGAACTTTCTTTTGCGCGAAATTGAGGATGACGCAGCCGTCGGAATTGGTGCCGTCACGTTCCGGTACGCACTCGAAGCCCGGCACGTTCATTACCTGCCACTGATCCCTGTGTGCCGGGTTGAATTTTTCCGGAACGATGAACAGGTCGCAGGCGAACAGACAGTGCCAGGCGGTTTCGGTGGCAACCTTCACCGGGATGTAATGCGCCGGGTCGGATGCGACATGCAGGTGCGAGATGAAATGATCGCGTTCACCCAGGTATTCGCTGGCGCGATTCCACAGCGCGTCGAAGCGATCGGCCGGAAAGCCGCGGTTGATGCTGCCCCAGTGAATCTGCGCCGAGGTCGACGGTTCGTCGACGATGTAGCGATCCATCGGCGAACGGCCGGTGCGGTGCCCGGTGTTGACGTTGAGGGCGCCGTTGTCCGCGAGTTGGCCTTCCTTGCGCTGGAGAGCGAGTTCGACGAGCTGGGTGCGGGAGAGATCCTGATAAATCCTGAGCGTTGTCATAGTTCTCGAAGACGGGGCATGTAGCGGGAGCCCGCGATTATTACCGAAAGCGGGCCGGGGGCGTAAGGACGGGCGGCGGATATGGCGGGGATTTATCAGTCAGTCGCCCCGGATCAGTGCCTCGACATCGATGGCATCGAAGATTCGCCGCTCGTTGCAGAACTGGCAGGTGGTCTCGATCCGGCCCTGCTCGGCGAGGATTGAGTGCAGTTCGGCGCCGCCGAGGGTGCGCAACGCGTTCCGGGTGCGCTCCAGGCTGCAACTGCAGGCGAATTCGAGGCTGTCTGCGTCGAACAGGCGTACATCTTCCTGATGAAAGAGGCGATTGAGCAGGGCCCCGGTCGGCAGCGAGAGCAGCTCCTCGCCGGTCAGGGTGTCGGTGAGCCGGCACAGGCGGTTCCAGGCATCCGCATCGGGCACATTGCCGCCGGCAGCCGGTAGCTCCTGCAGCAACAGGCCTGCCGCCCGGCCCTGGCCTGTGATCAGCCACAGCCGCGTGCCCAACTGTTCGGACTGGCGGAAATAGTGTTCGACACATTCGGCCAGCGACAGGCCGTCCAGCGGGACGATCCCCTGGTAGCGGGCGCCCTGCGCGGGGTCGATGGTGATGGCGAGGTGGTTCATGCCGTCGCCGAGCAGGTGCACCAGCGGCGCGTCCGGCACGTTGCCCTCATAGCGGGCAATGGCGCGCAGCTTGCCGCTGTGCGAGCACTCGGCCATCAGCAGTGTAAGTGGGCCCTCACCCTTGGCCTGCAGCACCAGCAGCCCGTCGAACTTGATTGTGCCGGCGAGCAAGGCGGCGGCCACCAGTGCCTCGCCGAGCAGCGCCTGCACCGGCAAGGGATAGGCGTGTTTGGCGAGCACCGTCTGCGCGGTTGCTTCGAGGCGCACGATCTCGCCGCGGATGGCGAGGCCTTCGAACAGGAATTTCGTGCGGAAGTCGGTGCTGGTCATGGTCGTCAGGAGTTGTTCTCGCGAAAACGATGTATCTGCCGCCGCTCCTTTTTGTCCGGGCGATGATCCGGCACCGGATTCGATGCGGCGGCCGCGCGCCGCTGCGCGGCGGCCTGCGCACGGGCGGCGATGCTCTGCGGCGTCTCGACATAAAGCAGGGCGGCTTCTTTGGCATTGCCGCGCTTGCCGGCCAGCCCGGTGACGATCACCTCGCGGGTGTCGTGACCGACGGTGATGGTGATGCACGCGTCGATCTGCACGTCGCGCGAGGATTTCGCGCGCTGGCCTTCATAATGCACGCGACCACCGTCGACGGCTTCCTGCGCCAGCGAACGGGTCTTGAAAAAGCGGGCTGCCCACAGCCATTTGTCGAGGCGGGTGCGCTCGCCGGCCGGGTCGGTTTTCATCCGCGCACCGCCGGGATTGGCATGATGTCGTCGAAAGAATGCAGCGCGTGAAATGGCGCGGTGTCGCGCTCGTGCCCCTGCGAATCCGGTTTGGCGATCGACAACAACCAGCGAATGCCATGCTGCTGCGCTGAATGCAGCACGCTGAGGCTGTCGTCGATCAGCAGTGTGCGCGCTGCCTCGAACGGATGTTCCCGCGCAAGCGCCGCCCAGAACGCCGGGTCTTCCTTCGGCTTGTGCAGTTCGTGTGAGCAGATGATGGCGTCGAAGTACTCGCCGAGCCCGGTTTCCTCCATTTTCAACTCAAGGCTGCGCCGGTGCGCGTTGGTGACGAGCAGCACCTGGGCATGGTGACGTTTGAGTGCATCGAGGAAGGTGATGGTGGTATCGCGCGGGCGGATCAGGTGGCGAATTTCGTATTTCATTGCGGCGATGTCGAGGCCCAGCTCAGCGGACCAATAGTCGACGCTGTACCAGTTCAAGGTGCCGTGTTCGCGGGCGAAGCGTTCCTTGAGGAAGGTTTCGGCCGCCGCGAACGAGGTGTTGCGCTGGATGGCATAGCGCTCGGTGACGAAGTGCTGCCAGAAGTAGTTGTCGAAATACAGGTCAAGGAGTGTACCGTCCATGTCGAGCAGCACGGTGTGGACTTCATTCCAGTTGACCAGTGAGGGCATATCGGGGACGCTGCCGGCTTCCAGTTGCAGATGCATCAGTATGTCCTCGAAAAACAGCGCCGCCAACGGCGCAAGAGAATTTATCCATGCGCGAATTATCGTTGCCTGCGCTGCTTGAACCGGTCATTGCCATCGCCAGGAAGGCGGGGGACGCGATACTTGTCGTCTATCATCGCCCGGAAGGTTTTGCCGTCACCGACAAGGCCGACGCATCGCCACTCACCGAGGCCGACCTCGCTGCGCACCGCATCATCGAGGCGTCGCTGGCGGTGCTCACGCCCGGCGTGCCGGTGCTGTCGGAAGAATCAGGCGAACAGCTGCCCTGGGCAGTGCGGCAGCACTGGCCGCATTACTGGCTGGTTGATCCGCTCGATGGCACCAAGGAATTCGTTGCGAAGAGCGGCGAGTTCACGGTGAATATCGCTTTGATTGAACAGGGCGTGCCGGTGCTGGGTGTGGTGTATGTGCCGACCACTGCCGTCACCTATGCGGGCATGTCCGGTGCGCGCAGTGGTGCTGGCAGTGCGATCGCTTTCCGCGCCGACAGTGCCGGGCGCACGCCGATTCACGTCCGCACCCTGGCCGCGGCAAAAGCGCGCGCCGTGCCGGTGACGGTCGTCGCCAGTCGCCGCCATGGCGGCGAGCGCCTGCCGGCACTGCTGGCGCAGCTTGAGCGCAAGCTCGGCCCTTATGCACTTGCCAACATGAGCAGTTCGCTGAAAATCTGCCGGGTGGCCGAAGGCGAGGCCGACTTCTATCCGCGGCTCGGCCCGACCAGCGAGTGGGATACCGCCGCTGCGCAAGCCGTGCTTGAAGCCGCCGGCGGGCATTTGGTGGGCCCGGATTTGTTGCCGTTGCGCTACAACAGCAAAGCGTCGTTGCTTAATCCCGATTTTCACGCCTTCGGCGACGCCGTCGAATCCTGGCGCTGGCTGGCCGATTTCAATCAACAGTAATCGACGACTATTCAGGCAACCTGCCCGGCAGCCCAGCCCGAAGACCAGGCCCACTGGAAATTGAAGCCACCGAGATGGCCGGTGACATCTACCACCTCGCCAATGAAAAAAAGCCCTGGCTGTTTTTTGCTTTCCATGGTGCGCGATGACAACTCGTTGGTGTCGACGCCGCCCAGCGTAACCTCGGCAGTGCGGTAGCCCTCGGTACTGGCCGGCCGCAGTGTCCAGTTGCCAAGGCCTTCCGCAATGCGCGCAAGTACGGCATCCGGAATTTCCGCCAGCGCGGTTTCGCCATGCGCTGGCCAGAGCAGCGCCTGTAGCTCTTCTGCCAGTTTTTTCGCCATGCGCTCACCCAGCGCCGTGCGCAGCAGTGTGCGCGGTTGTGATGTTTTGCGCGCGCGCAACCAGGCATTCATGTCTTCGCCGGGAAACAGATTTACCTGCACGGCCTCGCCGGGCTGCCAGTAGCTGGAAACCTGCAGCACGGCCGGCCCGGACAGGCCGCGGTGCGTGAAGAGAATGCTTTCGGTGCAGGCGGCGCGCGCATTGCCAACGCTGGCCTCATGCGCAATGCCGGCAAGTCTTGCGGAAATGGATTTGAAGCCGTCGCTGAACATGAAAGGGACCAGACCTGCCCGGGTGGGCAGCACGGCATGGCCGAACTGCCGGGCCAATTCGTAACCAAACCCGCTGGCGCCCATGCTGGGAATGGAAAGCCCGCCGGTTGCCACGACCAGCGACCAGGCCTTGAAACCGCCGAGGCTGGTGTCAAGTTGAAAACGGGAGCTGTCGTTCGCGCCGGCATGCACCCCGGTGACGTCACAGTGCGTTTGGATGCTGACGCCGGCCTGCGCGCACTCGGCGAGCAGCATGTCGAGGATATTCCTGGCGGAATCGTCGCAAAACAGTTGGCCGTGTTTGTGCTCATGCCAGGCAATGCGGTGTTTTTCAACCAGGTCGAGGAAATCCCACTGGGTGTAGCGGTGCAGCGCAGAAATGCAGAAGTGCGGATTTTCCGACAGGAAATTTTCCGGAGCAACGACGAGATTCATGAAATTGCAGCGGCCGCCGCCGGACATGAGGATCTTCTTGCCAACCTTGTTGCTGCGTTCAAGTACCAGCACGCGCCGTCCGCGCCGGCCGGCGTGCAGGGCACACATCAGGCCGGAGGCGCCGCCACCGAGGATAATCACGTCAAATGAGATCAAGGCTGGAGTTTCCACGCAAGGTGCAGCGGCTATGTGAGCAACGGCGTGAGCGTCAGGATGCAGAGATATCCAGCCATAACCCGCTGCGGATTATTTCGCGCTGGCTGACCAGTCCGCTGTCGAACACGATCGCATCCTTCGGCAGCGCACTCAACCTCAACGTGTACTTTCACATGCTATTGCTCGATGGTGTCTATGACGTCCGTGAGGAAAATAATCTCCGCCTGCACCGCACCCGGGCGCCGACATCGGCGCAATTGATGCGCCTGGCGGCAACCAGCGCTCGCCGGGTCTGCCGTCATCTGGCAAAGCACGGCTATCTCGAGAGCGAAGGCGAAGATTCGTACCTCGCAGCCAGCGCCTGCCGCGAAGACGGCCTCGACGCGGTTCGCATGCACGCGATCACGTACCGCATCGCCATCGGCCCGCATGCGGGCCGCAAGGTGACGACCGTGCAAACATTACCAGGCGACGATGAGCCGCCGGATGGCGATGCGGGCAGGGTCGGGTGTGCTACGACATCAAGCGCGTCTTCGGCATCGATATCGAGACGTGCCTGCATTGCGGTGGCGTGATTTCGCGGAAAATCAGAACCAAACGGGATGCGAACGCAGATTCGCAGGGCCAGGCTCGGACAGGTGGCGGCAGGAGCGAATCGACGGGTTTCACGCGGCCACGGGAAAGACGGATTGAACAACCGGGCGGCCTCCCGGCCCTCCTTCGTACACGCTTTCGGTGCGCATTACACGCCCGCCGCGCCGCCATCAGGCAGTCAGCATGCTGTACAACTCATCCTTCAGGGCGAGCCGCTTGCGCTTGAGCTCTTCCATCGTTTCGTCGGCCTTCGGGCTGCCCTCGCCCTCGAGGCGGCGCACCTCACGGTCGAGGTCGTTGTACTCCCCGAAGCGGTGGGCGAAGTGGTTGTTGGACGTCTTCAGGGAGTGGATCTTGTCCTTGAGCTGCGGGAACTCGTTGGCCAGGGTGTGGTTTTCAATCGACATCGGAGCCTCGAAGGGTATCCGTGGGTACTGCGGGCAGTGCCAGGGTACCAAAGCAGGGGTCGGGGTCTGTTTGATGGGGGTCAACGTCGTTCATTAGATTCCGCCGGAGCAGGAGGAATGCCCATCTCATCAAGCATCTGGACACAGGTGGCGCTCTTGTCTTCCCCAGTGTCTACTCGTCACTATTCGGTTCCCCGAGAGGAGAGGAGCAGCCCATGCCGACATCCGCCAGCCACACCACACCCGACGTCACCGTCGCCCTCATCGGCGCCGGGTTCTCCGGCATTGGCACCGCGATCGCGCTCGACAAGGCCGGGATTCACGATTACCTGATCCTGGAAGCCGGCGACGGCTACGGCGGCGTGTGGCACTGGAACACCTACCCGGGCGTTGCCGTCGACATCCCGTCGTTCAGTTACCAGTTTTCTTACGAACAGCGGTCCGACTGGAGCCGCAGTTACGCACCAGGTCGCGAACTGAAGGCCTACGCCGAGCACTGCGCAGACAAATACGGCCTGCATGAGCGCACGCGTTTCAATACGCTGGTTGAGGAGGCGGTCTGGGACAACGCGAACGACTGCTGGCGTCTGCGCATCGCCGCCGGCAGCGAGATCACCGCCCGCTACATCGTCAACGGCAGCGGCCCGCTCAATGTGCCGAAACTGCCCGACATCGCCGGCGTGAATTCCTTCGCCGGCACCACCATGCACACCGCGCGCTGGGACCACACGGCGAAACTCGCCGGCAAACGCATCGCCGTGATCGGCACCGGCGCCTCGGCGGTGCAGGTGATCCCGGAAATCGCGCCCATTGCCTCGCAACTCACCGTGTTCCAGCGGACGCCGATCTGGTGCTTCCCGAAGCTGGATGTCCCGCTGTCCGGCCTGCTCAAGGCCGGCATGCGTCTGCCCGGCGTGAAGTCGGCGCTGCGCGTGGCGAGTCAGGCTTTCGTCGAGGTGACCTTCCCGCTGGCGGCGCAGTACGCCGGCACCCTGCCGGCCATCGCCGGGCAGGCGGCACGTCTGGGCAAGGCCTGGCTGCGCAGCCAGGTGCACGATCCGGAAGTGCGCGCAAAACTCACGCCGGACTATGCGATCGGCTGCAAGCGACCGAGCTTCCACAACAGTTACCTGGCGACATTCAACCGCCCGAACGTGCACCTGGAAACGACGCCGATTGCGGAGATCACCGCCAACGGTGTGCGCACCCGCGACGGCACGCTGCACGAGGTCGATGTGCTGGTGTACGCCACCGGCTTCAAGGTTTCCGATAGTGAGGGCAGCTACCGCATCCGCGGCGCCGACGGCTCGCTGATGAGCGAGTTCTTCGCCCACCACCGCGCGCAGTCCTACCAGGGCGTCTCGCTGCCGAATTTCCCGAACTTCTTCACCATCTTCGGGCCCTACGGCTACAACGGGGCGTCGTTCTTCGCGCTGATCGAGGCGCAGACACACCACGTTCTGCGCTGCCTGAAAGAAGCACATCATCAGGACGCCACCCGCATCGAGGTGATGCCCGAGGCGAACCAACGTTATTTTGAGGACATGCTGTCCCGCCGGCACACGCAGATTTTCTGGCAGGAATCCTGTGCGCATGCAAACAGCTATTACTTCGATGCCAATGGCGACGTGCCATTCCGGCGCGCTTCGACGCCGGAATTGATCTGGGAGAGTCGTCATTTCCCGCTGCAGGATTACCGCTTCAGCAGCGGGGCCTCCGGGTGATCAAAACCCTGGGCAAAGGACGAGGACGAGGGGCGGGACATGTGGCTCTCCTGGGTCCTGTGATGGGTTATTTCCTGCCGAGGAACGCGTCGATGCGCTCGGACGGAATATGGTCACCGATCGCGTCGGCGTAGAACGTATCGACGACCTTGCCGGTCTCGTCGATCAGGAAGTCTGCAGGTAGGCGCGTCTTGGTGCCGTGCATGGTTCCCGGCATGAAGCCTTCCTTCAGTGCCTCGGCCATCTTCGGCAGGTTCTTCGGCGACAGGCAGCCGGCGGGCGATGCCTTCAGCCCGTAGAGGCGGTACAGCGTCTCGTCCGGTCGCAGACAATCGGGAACGGCGCATTCTGCTCGCCGACGTTGGCGGCCACCTCCTCGACCGGCGCCTGGAACGAGGCGACGATCTTCAGGCCCTGGCGCTCCCATGCGTCATGACGCTGGATCATCTGGTGCACGCGCAGGTTGCACAGCGGGCAGCCTGCGTAGCGGAAGAATGCGAGCCAGACTTTCTGGCCGCACAGCCACCGAGGATGATTACGTCAAATGGGCTCAAAGCTGGTGTTTCCACGCAAGGTGCAGCGGTTATGTGAACAACAGCGTGAGCGTCAGGATGCAGACGATATCCAGCCACAACCCGGTGCGGATCATTTCACGCTGACTGACCAGCCCGCTGCCGAACACGATCGCATTCGGCGGTGTTGCCACCGGCAACATGAAACCGCAGCTCGCCGCCAGGGCGACGAATGCGGCCAGATCGCCGGCAGACATATCCAGTGTCGGTGCGAGCGGAACCAGCAGCGGCAGCAGGAGCGCCGTGGCGGCGGTGTTGCTCGCCAATTCCGATAACAACACGACGAATGTCGCCATCACCAGCAACACGACGATTTTCGGATAGTCAGCGACCAGAGCGATCACGCCCTGCGCCAGCCAGTCGCCGGTGGCCGACGACTTCAATACTGCACCCAGACAAAGCCCGCCGCCGAACAACAGCAGCACACCCCAGTCGACATCCTGCTGCACGTTTTGCCACCGCACCGTGCCCGTTGCAAGCAGCAGCACGGCGCCGCCGATGGCGATCAGTGCATCAAAATCCTTGGCGATGCCGAGCATTTTTGCCAGCGGTTCGCTGCCTAACCACAACATGACGGTAACGGTAAAAATCGCGAGCGTGGCGATGGCGCCGCGTGACCAGACAAAATCCGTCGAGTGGATTTCGACCCGCAGCGCGCTGATGCGAGGACGCAGCACCAAATAGAGCGTGATGATTGCCAGCGGGCCGAGCAACAGCAGGGCGGGCAGGCCCACTGCAAACCATTGGCTGAAACTCCAGCCGGCGGTGGCGCTTGCCAGGGCGTTCGGCGGGCTGCCGACCATTGAGCCCATGCCGCCCAGGCTCGCCATCCAGCCAACGCCCAGCAGCACAAACAAAACCGTGCTGCGCTCACGTTCGCGATCAATACCGGCAACGAGGCCGAGCGCGAGCGGCAACATCATCGCTGCCGTCGCAGTATTGCTCACCCACATCGAAATGAAGGCCGTTGCCGCGAACAGCAAGAGCGCTGCCGGCAGCATTCGCCCGCGCGCGAGTGCGATCAGGCGTGCGGCAAGCAGGCGGTCGAGTTCGTGCTGGCGCAGGGCGCTGGCGAGCACGAAGCCGCCGAAAAACAACGCAATGATCGGATCGGCAAACGCGGCCAGCGCCTGTTTCATCTCGAGCAGGCCGAAAGTTACCGCGAGCACCGGCACCAGCAGCGCGGTTGCGGTCAGGTGGAGCCCTTCCGACAGCCACAGGCCGGCGATCAGCAGGAAGACAAACAGGCCTTGTTGTACCGTCGGTGCGGCCGGCGTCAGAAAGGCGCAGCCGGCGACCAGCACGGAAAGAATGATACGCAGCGGCATGCAAGGTGATTCCCGACCAGGTTCGTGCAGAGTCGCAGCGTAGAGTGTAGGGCCGACAGGTCGTGCTGACGAGGCGGCTGCGGGCGCTGGCGTGAATGCGGTTGCCGGGTCCGGCCCGAACCGGCAGGATAGGCAGGCCGTTACGATAATAACAACAGGAGCGCCTGATGCGACCCAGAATTTTTCTTGCCGGGCTGCTCGCGTTTTTTTTTGCGGCGCAATCGACAGGTGCCGAAACCAATGCGCAGATGATCGAGCGAGAAATAGCGGCGATACGTGGTGCGGTTGCGCTGCCCAAGCCGCCGGCTCATCCGCCGAAAGACATCAAGATGGTGCGCGTGTGCATCTTCGACCCGATTGGTGCGCACGGACCCTTGGCGAATGCGGCCAAGGATGTGCGCCTTGAAACCCTGAAATGGGGTTACGATCTCGATTTGCAGATTTACACCAACGAGAAAATTGCCGCCGAGGACTTCAAGGCTGGACGCTGCGAGGCGGCGCTCATTTCCGGCTTACGCGCCCGCCTGTTCAACAAGTTTGCCGGTTCCGTGGATGCGATCGGCGGACTCATCAGCGAACAACATCACCGATTGATGGCGGAGGTACTCGCCAGCCCGAAGGTGTCGCCGAAAATGCGTACGGGCGAGTTCGAATCGCTGGGTGCGGTGCCGATCGGCCCGGCTTATATATTCACCAATGACCGCACCGTCAACAGCATCACCAAGGCGGCGGGCAAACGGGTAGCCGTGCTCGATTACGACCCGGTACAGGCGCGCATGATTGCACAGATCGGCGCTTCGCCGATTGGCGTGGAGATCACCAATGTCGCCGGCAAGTTCAACAATGGTTCGGTCGATATCATCGCTGCGCCACTGGTTGCGTTCGAGGCACTGGAGTTGTGGAAGGGTCTGGAGCCGAGCGGCGGCATCATTGATTATCCGATCGTCTGGCCGACGATACAGGTGCTGGTGCGCACCAAAGATTTTCCGCCGGAAATCGGTATTGCCACGCGCTGGACGGTACATGCGAACTTCGATCTCATTCTCAAATACATCCGCATGGCCGAAGGCAATGTGCCACGCAAGTATTTTGTGCAGCTTCCTGAGATAGACAAACCGAAGTATGAGGAAATGATGCGCCAGGCACGCCTTTCGCTGCGCGACGAAGGCTACTACGACGGCGAGATGCTCACCATTCAGCGCAAGATTCGCTGCCGAGTCGAGCCGGCCCGTGCAGAGTGCACCGACAAGACGGAGTGAAGCGACAGGTCGGAGTTGAGCACCAGGGCGCCGGGGCCATCCCGTGATGGCGGTTCATGGGTTATCAGTTCCTTAAGGAGCCTCTGAATAACGCCACTTCTGTTCTTCGTGGCGCGCCAATTATGCCGAATCGGAGAGGTTTTCCAGAGGCCCCTAACCAAAGTCCGCAAGAGACTTCCCGTCGGCCGGCAACGACGGGCCGTCTGCTTTTTCCTGATCAACCGCTTTTCGCCCTTGTCGTCGCGTCGCGGTCACGGATGCCAGACGGCCATATCCGCTGGTCTACTCGACTCAGTAGTGGTAGCGAAGTTGCGCAATGAACAGGGAGTCGCCGTCTGTTTTGTAGACCATGCGGTGCTCATCATTGATGCGGCGTGACCAGTACCCGGCCAGCGCATGCTTGAGCCCCTCGGGCTTGCCTGTACCTTCAAACGGCGTGCGGGTCGTTTCTTTGATCAGTGCGTTGATGCGCTTCAGTATCTTCTCGTCGGTTTCCTGCCAGTGGAGGTAGTCCTCCCAGGCTTGCTCCGCAAAGACTAACCTCATTCCGTCAGTCTCCGCTCCTTCCCCTTGCCGCCTTCAAGGTTGGCAATGGCTTCAAGAAGCTGTTTGGCGTTCTTGGGCGCGCGGAGCAGGTAGGCGGTTTCTTCCAAGGCATTGAAGTCCTCAAGGGACATCATCACCACGGACTGCTGCCCGTTGCGGGTAATGATCAGCGTCTCGTGGTTATCGCATACCCGGTCCATGGTGTGGGCCAGGTTGGCGCGAGCGGTGGTGTAAGTAATGGCGTCCATCAGGGGCTCCGTATGTGTACGTGATAATGTACATATACGGGGTGGGGCCTGTCCAGTGCGTTTTCCGGGGCGCGCCTGGCCACCCCATAAGAGACTTCTAATTTGTAAGTGCTCGCTCACAGAGGAGGCCAGTGGTGGCGGCTGTTATTGATCCAGATCAGGTGCGCGACAGGTAACATCCACCTGACTGCGATTTGTCATCCTGCGTTCACCGGCGAGGCCCGAGATGTTCGCTCAATCACACAACGATCGCGAGGGCACGAACATGAGCAACAAGGTAGCACTGGTTACCGGTGGCATCGGCGGCATTGGAACGGCGGTTTGCCAGCGTCTGGCGTGCGAGGGCTACCAGGTAGTCGCCAATTACTACAGTGGCGGCGACCACGCCAAGGCGAAGGCATGGCAGCAGTCGCGGTTGCTCCAGGGCTACGATATCGCCATCGCCTACGGTGATGTCGGTGACCCGGAATCGGCACGGGCAATGGTCGCGGATATTCGCGCACGGATCGGCGATATCGACGTGCTGGTCAACAATGCGGGCATCACTCGTGATGCCACCTTGCGCAAGATGCAGTGGGAGCAGTGGCATTCGGTGCTGAACACCAACCTCGACAGCGTCTTCAACGTTACCCGCGAAGTAATTGATGGCATGGTCGGCCGCCAGTTCGGCCGCGTGATCAGCATCTCCTCGATCAATGCCGAGAAAGGGCAGTTCGGGCAGGCGAACTACTCGGCCGCCAAGGCTGGCATCCTGGGGTTCACCCGGGCGCTTGCGCAGGAGGTCGCGGCGAAAGGCGTGACGGTGAACGCCATCAGCCCGGGCTATATCGATACCGACATGGTGAAGAAAGTGCCGGAGGAGGTTCGCGAAAAAATCCGCCAGCAGATCCCGGTCGGCCGTTTCGGCAGTCCCGGGGAAGTGGCGGCGCTGGTGGCGTTCCTTGCCGGCGACGAAGCGGGGTTCATCACGGGCAGCACCATTTCGGCCAACGGTGGCCAGCACATGTGCTGAAGCGGTTGGTTCCCACAACGAAGAAGGCCACCTTGCAGTGGCCTTCTTCGTTGTGGGCGGACATATCCCGTCAGGTGCCCGTCCGCTGCCCCAGGATGTCGACGACCCGCTTGTGCACATAGGTGCCCGGGGCATCACACAACGGCACCAGCTTGCCGTCACCCGGTTGTCGCGCCGGCACTTCGCCGCCGCCGGTATGGGGCGCTATCCACGCCTTCCAGTACGTCCACCAGGAACCGTCATGGCGCTGTGCGTGCTGCCACCAGTGCTCCGGGTCGGTCGGCATGTCGTCGGAGGTGAAATAACCGTACTTGCCACCGGGTGGATTTATGACGCCAGCAATATGGCCGGATTCGCCCAGGACGAAACGTACCGGGCCCCCGAGCAGTTGGGTGCCGGCATAGGACGAGCGCCACTTGGCAATGTGGTCCTGGAGCGTGGCGAGGATGAAGACCGGCACCTTCACCTTGCCGAGATCAATCGGTTCACCGGCGACGGTGACGCCACCCGGTACGCGCAGCAGGTTCTGGATATAGAGCTTGCGCAGGAAGAACTTGTGCACGGCGGCCGGCAGATTGGTGCAGTCGGAGTTCCAATACAGCAGGTCGAAGGGCACCGGCCGCTCGCCTTTCAGGTAATTCTGGACGTAATAGTTCCAGTACAGGTCATTTTCACGCAGCAGCGCGAATACTACCGCCATCATGCGACCGTCAAACACTCCGTCCTTCTCGATGCGTTGTTCCAGCGCATTCACTACGTTGTCGTCGATGAAGGCACCGATGTCGCCGGGGTCGGTGTAGTCGAACAGGGTGGCGAAGCAGGTGCCGGTGGCAATGCGATCACCTTCGCCGCGTGCGGCCAGCCACGCGAGCCCCATCGACAGCAGGATGCCACCGGCGCAGTAGCCGATGGCATTGACGCTCTTTTCGCCCGTGGCCTGCTCGATCGCGTCGAGTGCAGCGACCAGTCCTTCCAGCAGGTATTCGTCGATACCGACATCGCGGTAGGAAGCGTCCGGATTGACCCACGAGACCATGAACACGGTGTGGCCTTCCTTTACCGCCCAGCGCACGAACGAGTTCGATTCGCGCAGGTCCACGATGTAGAACTTGTTGATCCAGGGCGGGATCATCAGCAACGGCCGCTTGTGAGCTGTTTCGGTGGAAGGTGTGTACTGGATCAGTTCCATCATGCGATTGCGGAACACCACCTTGCCCGGCGACGTGGCGATGTTGCCGCCGACGCGGAACGCACTCTCGTCGCTCATGCGGATATTGAGGGAATCGGCGCTCTTCTCGAGGTCTTCGAGATACTGCTCTAGCCCCTTGACCAAGTTCTGGCCACCGGTTTCCGCAGTCAGCCGCAGGATTTCCGGGTTGGTGGCAACGAAATTCGTCGGGGCCAGCGCATTGATCATCTGGCGTGCGAAGAAGCGCAGGCGTTGGCGTGTTTTTTCGTCGATGCCGTCGCTGCGCTCGATGCTGCCCAGTACCGCGCGGGCGTTTATCAGATAGGACTGGCGCAGGAAATCAAACAGCGGGTTGTCCCGCCACTCGGCATCGCTGAAGCGATTGTCACCCTTGTCAGGCTCTGTCAGTGGCGGCACGTCCCTGCCGCCGAGGCGTTGCACGAGGTTGTTCCAGAGCGCCATCTGCGTGCGCCACAGGTCCATCTGTTCGTCGAGCAGGGTGCCGGGGTGTGCGCTGTTGGCGGAGAAAAAGCTGCGCGAGGCATCCAGCACATCGAACCAGACCGACATGCCGGTATCCGGCGCTGTCGCATACTTGCTGGCCATCTCGCTGACGATCTTCCCGTTGATCTGCGTGACGTGCTGCAGCCAGTCGGCCCAGGGGCCGGTGGCGGGGCGGGCGTTGTCGGGCATGGCGATTTCCGTGCTGGTGCGTCGGGTGTGCGCCGCAATGGCGGCAAGAGCAAAAGCGCCGCCCGGGCAGGGCGGCGCTCCGCATGGGCTCAGGCTTTCTTCGCGGCCGGGGCGGTTTTCGGCTTTGCCTCGCTGTCGGACGTTGCAACTTCCGCAGCCGTGGACATGATGTCCTGCATCAGTACTTCCATGTCGCTCTTGATCTCGTTGCTGATATCAGTGAGGCGCTTGGCGTCGTTGAGCACCTGCTTGCTGAGGTTATTGACCCACTCGGCCTGCCGGTTGCCGAAATCGGATGCGTCGCCGGATCCGCTCATCTCGGCGTTCGCCTTCATCTGTTTCAGGCCGAGTTCGGTGTAGCTCTTCACTGCGGCAAGCTGGTACTCGGTCAACTTCTCAAGACTGCGAATGGTAAGCAGCTGCGCGAGGTTGAACGGCTTGTACATCTTGCGTGAGTGCTCGGTGACGTTCTTGACGAATTCCTGGTTCATGGTTGCCTCTGGCGCGTGGCCGCTTGGTGGAATGCGGTGCCAGCTTCGCAGTGGCAGGTGACAGTGGGGTGACGGGTAATTTTCAGTGATTGACCCGCGTCAATAGTGCGATCGATTCATGCGCCATCGTTGCCTCTTCATCGCTGTTGCACAACAGGACTCGCACCTGTGAATTGTGCCCGGTTAATTCCATGTTTCCTTCACGGTTTGCATCGTGCAATGGCGTGCAGTGGCGCGTGCGAGGCGAGGCGTGTGACAACGGCGCGCAGGCGGTCGGCGGCGCTGCTGCCGGCCGCCGCGAACGTTGGCGCGATTTCGCCGGTAGCGACCTGCCAGCGCGGCGGCGTCGATGGTTGAACGCAGCCGGGAATTCACTTTTTCGACGGCAGACATGATCGCGATTTTTGGTCTTTCGACACCCAGGGCCTGGCAGAGGTCGATGGCGTTCTGGACGACATCCCGCTTGTCGTCGAGTTCCGGAATCACGTTGATCGCCGCGTCGGTAATCATCAGCAGTATCCGCAGCGGCATGACTGTGCTCGGTAGGGACGAGACGAAAGGGGGAGATGTCGAGTCCTGCTTCCTCTGCGGCCGCGCGGATCTTGCGCTCCGGGCCGACCAGTACCGGATCCACCAGGTTCTGGGCCAGGGCCTCGTGCAGGCTTTGCATCACGGCGTGACTGGTCGGATGCGCGATGGCGGCCCGCAGCGGGGGGGTGCCGCGACGCCGCGTCGATAATGCCGGCAAGGTTGGCGAGTGAGCGATGGTCTGCGGCGTCGGTGACGCTTTGGTGTCGATTCGGTGTTGTCACGGTTTCTTCACCCGCTTCCGGGAAAATGCGCGATGAGCTGTTGATGCGCCTGCACGCAATCGCAACGGATTCCTATTCGCATGTCGTTCCTGAAAACGGCGCGCCGCTTGGCGCGTACTTTGACCAGCCAGCAGCGCCGTCTATGGCGCAGCGGGCCGCGGCTCTACGTCGAGTGGCGCACCTGTCCTCCCGATCGCCTGTCTGCATTTGCCGTTGCGCTGGAAAATGCGGTTGATGCCATCGACGGCGTGCGCTGGGCTCGCGTAGTGCCGGAAATCGCACGTCTGGTGGTTGAGCATGACGATGCCGTTCCCGACGAGCGTATTCTGCGGGTCGTGGCGCGAATCGAACGCGAGCACGGATTGGCGCGCGCCTTTTTCCCGACGACTACGCGATTCCCGGCAGAAGTTGCACCGCTGTACCGTTCGGCCGTGGAACTGGCAGCAGATATCGGCGGGCTGGCACTTGGCCTCGGCCTGCGCCGGGTCGATACCGGGCGCATGAATGTCTGGATCGACTTGTCGGCGGTGGTGACGCTGGTCGACAACATTCCGGAGCTGCGCGGGCCGCTGGTGTCGCGCATCGGCAAGGACAATGCCGATCTCGCGATCAGCCTGCTCACCAGCTTTTCTGACGGCATGATGCGCGGCTGGACCGGTTCGGTGGTCGGCGTGGTTCACCGCTGGCACCAGATCGACGGGCTGCGCGCGCGCCGCACGCTCTGGCAGAAATCGGAGCAAGCCTTGGCATTGCGCTGGACAGCACCGCGCACGGGTCTGTTACCTGGGCGGCAACGCATCCGGCCGTTGCGTGCCGGCCCGATCGAACGCTACTCGGATACGGCGGAGAAGCTGTCGCTGGCAGGATTCAGCATCGGCCTTGCCAATACGCATGACCTCACCCGCAGCGTTGCGGCGCTGTTCTCGGCGGTGCCGAAGCCGGCGACTCTGGGTCGCGAGGCATTCGTGATCGAGTGCGAAAAGATTCTGTCCCGGCGAGGCGTGCTCGTGCTCGATCGCGAATGCTTGCGGCGGCTGGATCGCATCGACTTTCTGGTGATCGACGGCGCCCTGCTGGACCGGCGGCGAACCGTGGTGGCGTCAATGCACGTCTTTGACGGCCGTGCGGAAGCTGGCGAACAGTTTGCCTGGCTGCTTGCCAACGGGGTTTCGGCACGAATCGACAGTGGTACGCGTTGGGAAATGCACGCGCCGGAATCCGCCGAGCGTCTGCCGAAAGAATGTCGCGACTGGTTTTCCGAGCGGCAGACCGGCATCAACTGCGTGCGCATATTGCACGCCGACGGCCACCCGGTGGCGGCGGCGTCGGTGCACGACGGTATCGATGCGACGTCCGAGATAAGCCTGGCGAGGTTAGTCGCTGCGGGCATCCAGGTTGTCATTGCGGCGGAGGATCCGGCGCGTTTCCGTTGGGCAAACGTCGAGATCGTTCCGCGCGCAACGATGGAGTTGCACGTGCAGGCGTTGCAGGCGCGTGACTGCGGCGTTTGCGCCGTGACTCTGGGCGGTGACCCGGTGTTGGCCATGGCCGACATCTCGCTAGGCGTACTGTCGGTGGACGGGCACTGGCCACAGGGTGCGATGCTGGTGTCGGAGCAGGGACTGGATGCGGTCTGGTTACTGACCGAGGCAATCGACCGTGCGCGCCGTGTCGCTGAGCAAGGCGTCAATCTTGCCAAGATCGATGCATTCGCCGGACTCGTGCTCAGTCTGCGCAAACTGGACGAAGCGACCATTCGGCGCATCAAACTGGCGGCGAGTGCCGCCAGTTTCCTGTCGATGGTGAATGGTGTGCGCCTGGCGCGCGCGATCACGCCGATGGACGAGTCGATGCACGCTGACCCGGTTCCCTGGCATGCGCTGGATGTGCAGACGACGTTGGAGCGACTGGGCGCCGATTTCGAGGGCCTGAGCGACGCGCAGGCGCTGCAGCGGCTCACCGGCCCGGTCGAGGCGCTGCCGACCCGCATCCAGCGCTTCGCCCGCACATGGGTTGCCGAGATGTCGAACCCGCTTACGCCGGTACTGCTCGCCGGCGCCGGGCTGTCGGCGTTGTCCGGTGCAATCGCCGATGCCGCGCTGATCGGTGGCGTGGTCGGCCTGAACGGATTGATCAGCGGCGTGCAGCGTTTTCGTACCGAGGAACGTCTGTCGGCACTGGATCAGCAGGAGGCGCGCCAGGTTCGGGTGCGTCGCAACGGCGGTGAAGTCGCGTTGGCACCCTCGGTGCTTGTCCCCGGAGATATCGTCCACTTGCATGCCGGCGAAGTCGTGCCGGCGGATTGCCGTATCGTTGCTGCCGACAATCTTGAGGTGGACGAGTCCAGCCTCACCGGCGAATCGTTGCCGGTGGCAAAAAATTCCCGACCATCGTTTGCGGAAACCGTCGCCGAGCGTCATTCGATGCTTTACGCAGGCACCACCGTTGCGGCCGGCCAGACCCACGCTGTCGTTGTGTCACGGGCGGCGCACTCCGAAGCGCGGCGTGCGTTCTATGTGCACCATCCGATCAACCAGTCGTCCGGTGTCGAATCGCGGTTAGAGGCACTCACCGACCTTACGGCGCCGATCGCGGCGTTTGCCGGCGTGACGGTGATGATTTCCGGCCTCACCCGCGGCCAGCCGGTGGGCGAGGTCGTGGGTGCCGGCGTGGCGCTGACCATCGCCGCCGTACCCGAAGGCCTGCCGTTGATGGCAACCATGGCGCAGCTGTCGTCTGCGGGGCGCTTGTCGGGCAAGGGCGCGCTGGTACGCAATCCGCGCGCCATTGAGGCGCTCGGTCGCATGAACGTCCTGTGTGCCGACAAGACCGGCACGCTTACCGAGGGCACGTTGGTGCTCAAGGCAGTTGCCGGCACGCGCGAACCCTGCGCGATCGACAACCTCGACGGTGAAACGCGCAGCGTGTTGATTGCCGCGCTGATGGCCAGTCCGGACGGACTCGGCGGCGGCGAGATTGCCCACATGACTGATGCGGCCATCCTCGCCGGCGCGCGGCAGCATGCACCGGACACGATCAATGCTCTCGCCGGCTGGCAACGCATCGATGAGTTGCCGTTCAAGTCGGAACGCGGCTACCACGCCACGCTCGGTTTACGTGACGGTCGCCGTCGACTGGTGGTGAAGGGGGCGCCAGAGCAGTTGCTGCCGCTGTGCTCGCGCCGGCTCACACCGGGCGGTCGCGGCGCGCATCTCGATGCAGTGCGTCGCGCCGAACTGGCTGCGGCCTCCGAAGCGCTGGCCCGGCGCGGTTTTCGCGTCCTGTCCGTGGCCGAGCGCCCGATGCGTGCCGGTGTCGAGCTTGCCGACGAGCATGTGCAGGGCCTGGTGTTCCGTGGCTTTGTCGCGTTCACCGACCCGGTGCGCAGCACGGCGCGCGATGCCGTGGAGGCGCTGCGCAAGGCCGGCGTTGCCACCAAGATGATTACCGGTGACCACCCGCTCACCGCGGCCGCGATTGCCATCGAACTGGCGCTCGATAATCCAGCGAGCGTACTGACCGGCGCGGAGCTGGAGCAACTTGCCGAGGAAGAACTGGCAGATCGGGTGCGCACCGTCAGTGTATTCGCCCGCGTTACGCCGAAGCAGAAGGCGCGTATCGTTGCTGCGCTGCAAAAGTCCGGTGCTGTTGTCGGCATGACCGGCGACGGCGCCAACGACGCGCCGGCGATCCGTCTGGCGGATGTCGGCATCGCCCTTGGCGAGAACGCGACAGCCGCCGCGCGCGCGGCAGCCGATTTGCTGGTGGTCGATGGCCGCATCGAAACCATTGTCGAGGCGGTCGTCGAGGGGCGTTCTCTGTGGGGATCGGTGCGTGATGCAGTGGCGCTGTTGGTCGGCGGCAATCTCGGCGAGATCGGCTTCACGCTGATCGGTGGCCTGCTCGATGGCCGCTCACCGCTGAATGCGCGCCAGTTGCTGCTCGTCAATATCCTCACCGATACACTGCCGGCGCTCGCGGTGGCCCTGCGTCGGCCGCCGGGCATCAAACCCGAAGACCTGCTCAAGGAGGGCCCGGAGGCGTCGCTGGGCGATGCACTCACCCGCAACATCGAGTGGCGCGCGGCGCTCACCGGCGGTGTCACCACGGTGACCTGGCTGCTCACGCGGTTTGCCGGTAACCGGCAACAGGCGGGCACCGTGGCAATGATGTCGCTGGTCGCCGGCCAGCTCGGGCAGACACTGGTTGCCGGTCGCGGCAGTCGCGAGGTGGTGTTGTCGTCGCTCGGGGCACTGGTGGTGATGGGCGTGATCGTGCAGACCCCGGGCCTGTCGCGCATGTTCGGTTGTCAGCCACTTGGGGTGCGCGGCTGGGCGACGGTGACGGGCTCATTCACCGCGTCGGTTGGCGGTGCGTACGCCCTGCCGTGGGCAGAGCGGAACGTGGCACGGTGGGTAGCGAATATCCAGGAAAAACTGGCAGATGAGCTGCTTGAGGAAATGGATGACGATGCGCCGACGCTGTCGATTCCTACGCTGCCGGTACCGGCTGGTCAAGCCTCGGGAACCTGATTGCACTGCTTCAGCCATTCCACCAGCAGGAACAGCGGCAGTGCGGCGGCACCCATGAGTAACCAGTCCTGGACTGACAGCGGTACCGTGCCAAGCAGGGTTTGCATTGCGGGCAAATAGACTGCCAGCAGTTGCAGCAGGATGATGGATGCCAGTGCCAACCACAGCCAGCCGTTGCTGAACCAGCCAACGACAGCCAACGGGGCGCGCAGGGTGCGGAAATTGAGCGTGTTGACAGTTTCAAGCAGCACCATGCCGGTAAATGCCAACGTCTGCGCGTAGGCGAGCGTTTCGGGGTGCTGGCTGTTGTAGGCATAGTGGAACAGGAAGAGCGTGGCAAGGCCGATATACAGTCCGGTGAGCAGGATCATGCGCAAACCCTCGCGACCGAGCACCGGGCCGTTCACGCCTTGCGGTTTGCGCCGCATGACACCGGGCTCTGCCTTTTCCAGCCCGAGGGCGATGGCCGATACACTGTCGGTGAGCAGGTTGATCCAGAGGATATGAACCGGCAGTAGTACCAGCGGGTAGCCGGTCAGTACGTTGAGGAAAATAGCAACTATTTCGCCGAAGTTGGAGCTGAGAAGGTAGCGCACGAACTTCTGGATATTGTCGTACTGGCGTCGGCCTTCCTCGATGGCGCCGACGATAGAGGCGAAGTTGTCATCGACCAGGACCATGTCGGCAGCGCCGCGCGCCACGTCAGTGCCGCGACCGCCCATGGCAATGCCGACATTGGCCCGTTTGAGCGCCGGGGCATCGTTGACGCCGTCGCCGGTCATTGCCACCACTTCGCCCTGGGCCTGCAGCGTGCTGACGATGCGCAGCTTCTGCTCCGGTATCGTCCGGGCGAAGACCGGCGCGCCTCGCAGTAGCCGGCCCAGCGCTTCATCATCAAGCTCGTTCAGTTGGTGGCCGGTGATCACGCTGTTCGGCTGCAGGCCAACCCTGCGTGCGACAGCGACGGCCGTCGCGGGACTGTCACCGGTAATCATCAAGACGCGGATTCCGGCGGCTTGTGCTACGGCGATTGCTTCCTGAACCTCGGCACGCGGCGGATCAAGCAGGGCGACGAAACCCAGCAGTGTCAGTTCGTGTTCGACATCATCGGCATCCAGTGACAGTACAGGTAGCGAACGTTCGGCGAGCGCCAGCACCCGCAGGCCCTCGCCGGCCATGGCATCACAGGTGGTGAGTAGTTTTTCGCGCAATAATTCGTCGATTTCGATTTTTCCGTCGCGCCCAAGCAGCCAGGCACTGCGTTCGATGATGATTTCCGGGGCGCCCTTGGTCAGTGCGATCACGCTTCGGTCGTCCGCAAACAGGCGAGTCATCCGCTTGCGGCTAGAGGAAAACGCGATCTCGCCTGCAGCCGGCAGCGTGACCGCGGCGTCGTAACCGCCTTTGCCAGCCAGCGATTTCAAGGCCAGTTCCGTGGGCTCTCCCAATGCCTGCCAGCGACCATCACGCAACATGATCTCCGCATGGTTGCAGGCGTGTGCGGCGCGCAGCAGTGCGGCCAGCAGCGGGTCTGCGCTGGCCGCAACGCCGTAGCCTGCGCGAAGGAATGCGCCGCTCGGCGTGTAGCCGGCACCGTTCACGTCGATGGTGCCGTCGGCGAGCCAAAGTTTCACTGCCGTCATCTGATTGCAGGTCAGGGTGCCGGTCTTGTCCGTGCAGATCACGGTGGTTGCACCCAGGGTTTCCGCCGCTTCCAGTTTGCGGGGCAGTGCCCGGCGACGAACCATCGCACCGATGCCGAGTGCGAGCGTGATGGTCACTACCGCCGGCAGGCCCTCGGGTACGACAGCCACTGCCAGGGAAACCGCCATCTGGAACATCTCGAACGGTTGCCGGCCACCCAGCCAGCCGGCGACACCCACCGCTGCCGCCAGCAGGATCGCGAATATGCCGATCTGGCGGCCCAGGACAGCCAGCTTGCGTTGCAGCGGTGTTTCGTCCTGTCCGGTGGCTGCGGTGAGGGCTGCGATACGTCCGAATTCGGTGCGGACACCGGTGGCTATGACCACGCCGGTGCCGTGCCCGGCGGAAACGCTGGTGCCCATCCACAGGCAGTTCGATCGTTGTGCGAGGTCGGTGTCCACCGGCAAGGTGTCCCCGAGCTTGGTTGCCGGCAGCGATTCACCGGTGAGCGCCGACTCGTCGGTCTGCAGGTTGACGGCTTCCAGCAGGCGCAGGTCAGCCGGTACGCCATCGCCGGTCTTCAGCAGCACGATGTCACCCGGTACAAGCTCTGTGACTGCCAGCGTCCGCACGACACCGTCTCGCCGCACGCTGGTCGTTGGCGTGAGCATTTCCGCGAGCGCCGCCAGCGCACGCTCGGCCTTCCATTCCTGCACGAAGCCAAGCAGGCCATTCAGGATGACGATAGCAAGGATCACCAGTGCTTCCGTGGTGTCGCCGGTCGCCAGTGACACCACGGAAGCGATGATCAGGATGGCAACCAGCGCGCTGGCGAATTGCGCAGCCAGCAGGTTGTACCAGGGTGATTCGCTGTGGCGTGGCAGTGCGTTGGGCCCAATATCCGCCAGGCGGCGTTCCGCGATCGTCGTGTCCAGTCCGCGGGCCTGCGTGCTGTTGAGCGCATCAAGTGCGGCAGTGGCACTGCGTGCATGCCAGTCCTGCCTGCAGTCCATCTCCGGTGTCATGGGGTCTTTCCGCGCTGATATCCATCGTTTGGCGGCAGTATCCACTGTGCGTCAGCCGTCCCTCGGCAGGCGCAGGGAAACTTCCGTCGGCGGCAGACTCGGCAGTTCCTTGCCGCTGTCGTCCACTTTCAGCTCAAGCAGGCGCTCGCCGCTTGGGCGCACGCGCCGCTCGTAGCTGCCGGCCGCATCGTTGTATGAGTCGGCGGCGGAACGCAATGCCCGACCAACTTTTGCAAAATGCTCATAAAAGGTAGCGACGCGTTGATACAACTCCTTTGCCGTTTCGGCGATCAGTCGCGTGTTTTGCGTCTGCGCATACTGCTGCCAGCTCATGCTCACCGAGCGCAACAGGGCGATCAGTGAAGCAGGCGTTGCGATCATGATGCGTTGCTGCGCCGCCCACACCAGCAGATCGTGGTCGCCCTCCAGTGCCGCACTGAACAGCGATTCAGCCGGCAGGAACAGCACTACATAATCCAGTGAGTTGTCGAATTTCTGCGGGTAGTTGCGCGCCGCCAGATCCTTGATGGTCTGCTTGAGTTTCTGCGCATGATTTTTCAGCGACTGGGCGCGGGCTTCCGGGTCGCTGGTTTCGAGTGCGGTAATGAAATCCAGATCCGGCACCTTGGCGTCGACGATGATGGCGCGCTCCTCGGGCAACCGCACGATCATGTCCGGTCGTGAATCGCCTTCGCTCACTTGCACGTCGAAATCGCAGTGCGCACTCATGCCGGCGGCTTCCACCACGCGCCGCAGCGTTTCTTCACCCCAGCGGCCGCGCGCCTGATTGCTGTTGAGTACCATGCGAAACCGCGAGGTTTCGTTGGCGAGCAGCTCATTGGTCTTCTTCATGTCATTCAGTTGCTGCACCACTTCGCCGATTGATTTCTGGCTCTGTTGTGACAGCGTCTGGTAGCCGGTGAGTTGCTCCTGCAGCGGCTTGAGCAGCGCCTCGATTTCTTTCTTGCGGGTGTCGAGATCGCCTTTTGCCTCAGCCTGAATTTTGCCGAGATTTTCACGCGCCAGCGCCAAAAATGCCGGTGTGTTTTCCTTTAGCGCGTCGGCGGATAACGCCTTGAAGGTCTCCTTGAGTTCATTGAGCGCCCTGTCGTGCGCGGCTTTGGCATCGACAAGCTGGCGTTGGAACCAGATGTCCTGTTCGGCCAGGCGTTTCGCGTGCGCATCTTCGTTCGCGGTGATTTGCCGGCGCAGTTCGGTTTCAATGCGTGAGTCGGCGAGCCTGGTCCGCGACGCGCCGAGAAACCAGCCCAGCAGTACGCCGGCCAGCGCGGCGAGGGCGATGATCACGAGGGTGGTGATATTCATGGCGGGTTGTTCAAGAATTCCAATGGACCGGGAGCCTAGCATGGCCGCCTGAATGACCTCTGAACCGACGAGGTCCACAGGCCATCCAAAGCCCCGCCCCAGGAAAGCAGGTCCACAGCTCGATGCGGCACCCTCCCTGCCTTGACGCAGCCCCGCCCAATTCCTGTCCTGGATCAATATCTCTACGACTCAAAACCGGCATCCTCGCCGGAAATTAGCCAAATTTAGTTCGAGATCAGGGCGCGCGCGGCCCGCGGGTTGGGCGGTCGACCAACCAAGGCCCGAGCCAATAATGAGGTGGGCCGGCTGAGATCAAGGCCGGCAGCAGCGGCAACCAATGAGTCGGGAGGCATGTATGGGCATGGCAGGCAGAAGTATCGGTTACGACGAAGTCGTACCCCGGGATATTCACTTCAAAATGAACACCAACACGGTTGCGCGCCATTGGTTCAATGGTGATCCCTGGATCACGCATTGGATGAATTCGATTCTCACCGCCGTGCCGGATGGTGAGCGGTGGGTCATGAACTCGGCGCGTGTGCAGTTGGACAAGCTGACCAACCCCGCTGTTCGCAAGGCTGCCGTGGATTTCTGTCGCCAGGAGCGTATCCATGCGCGTGAACACGACGAGATGAATGCAATCAGCGTCACGCAGGGCGTGCCGCTGGACAAGCTGGAGGCCGTCTTCAAGAAGGTTCGGCTCGTCCTGCAGGAGCGGCTCAGTGAGCAAATGCAAAGCTCGCTGGCGGCAGCTTTCGAACATTTCACGGCGGTCATGTCGTCCGTCATGCTCGAAAATCCGGATCTGCTCGACGAGACGCATCCCGAGCTTGCCGCAATGCTGTATTGGCATTTTGTCGAAGAAACCGAACACAAGGGTGTCAGCTTTGATGTGTTTGTCCACGCCGGCGGCACCTATGCCACACGCGTCGGTGGCATGGCGTTCGCCACGCTCTTCGGGGCGCCGCTCATGATCGGTAATCACGCCTACCTGCTGTACAAGGACAAACAGCTGACCAATTGGCGTTCCGCGTTGCGCATGGCCAACCTGCTCTTCAACAAGCCGGGTATTTTGACGCGCACGCTCACACACTATCTGCCCTACTACCGGCCGGATTTTCACCCCTGGGACGATGACAACCGGGCGATTATTCGTGTCTGGAAGCGTGCCTATGAGAAAAACGCAGATGCTCACGAGGCGTATCGGGCACTGCGGGAACACCAACGCAAGCAGGCTCACCAGCCGGCAACGAGAAGTAAAAACAGCGCGAAGGCGAAGCGGGTCATGCCGGCGGGTGCGTCCGCGCACTAATCGGCAGACAAAGCCCGATCACATCGGAGAGCGAACATGAATATTGCCCACGTCCAGCCGCACCAAGCCGATAGGCAGAGTCGGGACTCGATACATCCCGATTACGATGTGCTCATCATCGGTGCCGGCATTTCCGGTCTTGGCGTCGCCATTCGCCTGAAGGAAAACGGCATCAACGACTTCATCATTCTCGAGCGGGCCGATCAGGTGGGCGGCACCTGGCGAGACAATCGCTATCCGGGCATCGCCGTCGACATCACCTCATTCACCTATTCATATTCCTTTGAGCAGAACCCGAACTGGTCACGGGTGTTTGCGCCGGGCAGTGAATTACAGAACTACACCGAACGCGTTGCCTCGAAATACGGCATCTATCCGCACATCCGGTTCAAGACGAGCGTCAGCCGCGCAGTATTCGATGAAGACAAACATTTCTGGCGCGTCACGATTGATGACGGCAAGGAGATCACAGCCCGGCAACTGATTTCGGCAACGGGCGGCCTGATCTCGCCAAAAATGCCGGACATCGAGGGTGTTGGCGACTTCCAGGGGAAAATCATTCATACGGGGCACTGGGACAGCAAGATCAATCTGAAAGGAAAGCGGATCGCCGTCATTGGTACGGGCGCCACCGCTGTGCAAATGATCCCGGAAATTGCGCCGCTGGCGAAACGTCTGGATGTTTATCAGCGGACCCCGATCTGGGTATTGAAGAAACCGGACCGGGTGTTGCCAGCGTGGATGAAGAGTGTCTTCCGCCTGCTTCCCGCAGCGCAAAAATCCGTGCGGGTGGGGACGGATATACTCAGCGAGGCATTGATGGTGGTTGCCGCCATTTACTACCGGCAGGCGCCCTGGTTGGTGCGGATGTGCGAAAAAGCCGGCCTCAACAACATGCGCGAGCAGCTGCCCGATCGTCCTGATCTGTGGGAAAAGTTGGCGCCGAAATATGGCTTTTGTTGCAAGCGGCCGACCTTTTCGAACGAATATTTCAAAACGTTCGCGCGCAAGAACACGGATCTGATCACCACACCCATCGAGCGGATTACCCCAAAGGGCATACGCACGAAGGACGGCACGGAGCGCGAGATCGACGTGCTGATCCTGGCGACGGGCTACAAGGTTTTTGAGAAAGGAAACCTACCGTCCTACGAGGTGGTTGGGCGCGATGGCCGAGAGCTCGGCACATTTTGGGAAGAAAACAGGTACCAGGCCTACGAAGGCCTCACGGTTCCGGGCTATCCGAATTTCTACATCATGCTTGGCCCCTATTCATTTATCGGCACGTCTTACTTCAAGGTGGTCGAAGGCAATTCGATCCATGCGGTGCGCTGCATTACCGAGGCGCTCAAGCGCAAGGCAACCTGCGTTGAGGTGCGGCAGGACGTTCACGATCGCTACTTTGCGGATATCCAGCATCGCCAGCAGAACACAGTGTTTCTGAACCACAACTGCGCGTCGTCGAACAGCTATTACTTCGATCGGCATGGCGACGCGCCGATGCTGCGGCCTTCTACTTCCGTCGAAATGCTCTGGCGCGCCAAGCACCTGCCTATGGATCACTATCAGTTCAGCAAGGCGCCGGTGCTGGCGCGCACCGGCGTTCGCCGCTAACCCGATTTTCAGTGAAACCCCGAGGAGGAGTCCGTATGAGTTCCATTTCTGCCGTACCCCGCGAGCGCAAGCTGACCGGCGCTGCCGTTGGTATTCCGCCGCGGCAAATGAACTTCACCATGCCGGAAGGCTCGCCACACTATTTTTTTGGCGACAATGCCACAGCGACGATCTTCTTTGCGATGCTCTCCGGATTTTTCCCACCAGGCGAGCACTTCTTCATGGAATCTGTGCGGCATTTTCGTAATCGCATTACGGATGAAAAACTGAAAGCGGAAATTTCCGGTTTCATGGGTCAGGAAGCGATTCACAGCCGTGAACACGAACGGTTGAACGATATGTTTTCCGGGCGCGGCATTGATATGTCGATACCAGGAAAAACCGTGAAAATTGGTCTCGCAATCCTTGAGAGGATGCCGCATAGAACCCAGCTTGCCGCAACCACTTTCATGGAGCATTTCACCGCGCTTCTCGCCGAGCAGTTGCTGAGCGATGAGCAATTCCGCGGCTTGGTCGATTCGGAAATGATCAAGATCTGGCAGTGGCACGCACTGGAAGAACTGGAGCACAAGTCCGTCGCCTATGACGTGTACGAGCTCATTGGCAACAGTCAGGCCGAACGGTTGCTGGCGCTCGCGGCCTCCACGGCAGTGCTCCTGCCAACGCTGGCCGTCAGTTGGGGCTGGATGGTCGCGAAGGAAGGCCAGCTCGGTAACCTGCGGGACAATGTACAGGGTCTGAAGATGCTGTTTGGGAGCGAGGGTTTCGTTACCCGCATCCTGCCGAGAATGCCGCTGTTCGGGCGCAAGGGCTTTCATCCCAAAAAACATGACACCCGGGCGCTGGAGCGCACCTGGCGCGAAAAACTTTTTGGTGAGGGTGGGCAGCTGGTGGCTGAGTTCAAAAACCGTGACGCCGTGGCCGCTTCGGTGGCGTGATCGACATGTGAAAGGCGTGAGCATCGAATCTCTTCAATTTTTCTGAGCAGGTATACACCATGACATCTGAACACGTTGATGTGCTGATCGTTGGTGCCGGGCTCTCCGGCATTGGTGCTGCGTGGCACCTGCAGGACCAATGCCCCGGAAAAAGCTACGCCATCCTCGAGGGCCGCAATGCCATTGGAGGCACCTGGGATCTGTTCCGCTATCCGGGTATGCGCTCGGATTCAGACATGTACACGCTGGGCTACAACTTCAAGCCCTGGACCAATCCCAAGGCCATCGCCGACGGCCCATCGATCCGTGAGTATATTCGCGAAACCGCAATGGAAAATGGCATCGACGAGAAAATCCGTTTTGGCATCAAGGTGCTCAAGTCCTCCTGGTCGACGGAAGACGCCATCTGGACTGTGGAAGCAAAGCGTGTAGCCACGGGTGAAAAAATAAAATTCACCTGCAATTTTCTGCTGATGTGCACCGGGTATTACAAATACGAGGCGGGCTATACGCCGCACTTTGAGGGGCGGGAACGCTTCAAGGGACAAATCATCCATCCACAACATTGGCCGGAAAATCTTGATTACAGCGGCAAGCGGGTGGTGGTCATCGGCAGCGGCGCAACCGCCGTCACCGTGGTGCCGGCGATGACGGACAAGGCCGCGCATGTCACCATGCTGCAGCGCTCGCCAACCTACATGGTTTCCCTCCCGGAACAGGATGTGCTCGCCAACAGCCTGCGCCGCTTTCTGCCGGAGCGAGCTGTTTATCACGCAATACGTGCGAAGAATGTGGCGCTTACGCTCGGCTTCTTCAATCTCGCCCGGTCGCGCCCGAAGCCGATTCGTCGCCTGCTGCTCGCGCACATGCGTCGCCAGCTCGGCGAGGGCTATGACATGAAACATTTCACGCCAACCTATAACCCGTGGGAAGAGCGTTTGTGCGCGGTACCCGATGGCGACATGTTCAAGGCGATCCGCAACGGCAAGGTCTCGGTAGTGACCGACCATATCGAGAGTTTCACGGAAAAGGGCATCAAGCTGAAATCCGGGCAGGAACTCGAAGCGGACATCATCGTTACCGCCACGGGTCTTGATCTGGTGATGATGGGCGGCTCGGAGCTGAGCGTTGACGGCGAACCGATCGATGTCTCAAAGAAGATGTATTACAAGGGCCTCATGTTCCAGGACGTTCCCAACCTCGCCATGGTGTTCGGCTACACCAATGCCAGCTGGACCCTGAAGGCAGATATCTCCTCCGAATATGTTTGCCGGTTGCTCAAGCACATGGATGCGATTGGCATGCGCCAGTGCACGCCGGTCAACCGTGATCGATCCGTCAAGGTCGAGCCTTTCGTCAACATGCACTCAGGCTACATTCAACGCGTGCTCGATAAAATGCCGCGGCAAGGCGACAAGGCGCCGTGGCGGCTGTACATGAATTACGCCCTGGATCTCGTTGCCCTGCGTTACCGCAGCGTGGAAGACAACGCCATGCAGTTCTCCAACCCGTGGCGGGCAAAGAAAGCCGCCCCGAAACGCCGGGCGGCTGTCGCTGCGGATGTGTGAGCGTGTGTCATGCTGATGCCGGCGCCGGGTTCGCTTTTGTCGCGAACCCGGCGCTGCAGGCGGATCAGCCGCACCAGCGGGACAGGCAAGGTGCAGGCGTCCAGATCGGCCAGTGCCCGGCGCAAGGCGACATCCGCCTTCGATATGGCACCTGGCACTTCGATGCGACCTGATCGCAGGAATGTGGGGAAGTCTCTTTATACGTCGTTGCAGGCGACGGCGATGGCGGGCCGGTTCACTACCTTGGCTGTGGCACGCGCCGCGCCTTAACGTTTGGGCTCAGGCCGCGGCCCGTCAGGGCCGTCGCGCCTGCAGTGATGTAATGGACTCCTCCCGCTCTTGTGCTCCCGACGGGTTGCACCTCTGGCACATAGTACAGTGACACAATAATTACGAGACATAATGTCGAGCCATTTTCTTATCCGCATCCTGCCGGGAGAACGACCATGCGATGCCTCTCTGGTCGGCATTTCTGCGCTGCTGCCAGGCATCGACCCCGGCAACGAGTGTGGCGCGGTTGGGCAGGCGCCGATTCAGACACTGGCGATCCAGAATGCCGATTTCGATTTCCGCCATGTTGAGCCAACTGGCGTGTTTCGGGGTGTAGTGAAAGACGACCCGGCGCAGAAGCGCTTTCGCCTCCTTGACGCCGAGCACGTCCTCGAAGCACTTGCGGAAATGGGTATTGAGGTTGTCCATGACCAGATGAACGCGCCGCGCCGTGGCATAGACCTGTTCGAGCAGATACCGGACGGAGGCCACAAAGTCGGGCTTGGTCCGGCGGTCGGTAACCAGGACCGTTCGCCGCCCGCCCTTGGGTTCCACTGCCACGAACAGATTGCAGGTGCCGGCGCGCACATATTCGTAATCCTGCCGGATGGGGGTTCCCGGACGGATCGGCAAAGGCGTACGGGAGTCCTTGAGCAGTTGCTTGCTCTTCTCGTCCAGGCAAACAACGGGTTCCCCCTTTTGGTATGGACGGGCATAAAGATCGAGCAGGTCGTACATCCGCTGCCGATATTCTTCCGTCAGCCTGCCGATGCACCACATCAGTTTGCGCCACGGTTTGAGGCAGTTTTTTTTAGCAGCCGACGAATGGTTTCGCGGCTGATCGAGTCAATCCCCGGCTGTGCTCGCGCGGCTTGCTCCAGCAATGCAATCGTCCAGCGCCGGGCACCCGCTGGAGGCGTCGAGCACGCCGGGTCTGTCAATCAAACCGTGTAACTGGGTTTCATCACAGCGCAGCCAGCGGCACGCGCTCTTCGCCGAACATCGTCTGGAACACCTGAAGTGCCGGCTTCCAGTGGTGGATCATCTTCCAGTTTC